>JAPSHS010000225.1 GCA_031179495.1 Kocuria sp.
CGCCAACCGGGCCCTCTCGTAAGGCCCGCGGCCGGAACCGGCGAAGGCCTCGCCACGATGAAGACGGTGAAGATCAAGGTGCCGGAAGGTGGACTCCACCACACGACAGCCTTGAAGTCTAGGCCCGTACGGACTTCCCCGCAACCTGACGTCAGGCGTGACCAGCTTCTGGCCAGTCTACCGGCTCCCGGGACCCCCGCAAACCGGAGGCCTTCCCGGCCCCCCGGGGCGCGGCGCGTTCACGCGCGCGCCTGCCCGGCGGCACTGCGTGGCGCGGGCCCGGCGGGGACCACGTCGCGCGGGAGCAGGGTCGTCCACCCGGGGCGGCGGGCGGTGACCGCGTCACCGGAGGAGGTGCCGCGCAGCCGGCGCCCGATCCAGGGCAGCAGGTACTCACGGGCCCAGTAGAGGTCCTCCCTGAGCACGCCCGGGCTGGCGGTGACGGGCAGCTGCTCCGTGGGCGGCAGCTCGAGCGCGTGCGCCACGCCGAGCAGCTCCAGCATCCTGGCCGCCACGAAGGTGTGCCCGGCCGCGGACATGTGCAGCCGGTCCACCGCCCAGTAGCGCCAGTCCTGCAGCGTGCGCATCCGCCAGTAGTCGAGCACCAGACAGCCGTGCCGGTCGGCGATCTCCCGGACGTGCTCGTTGTAGAGCGCCTGCCGGGGGCGGGTCCAGGACGTGGGGGCGTCGCGGCCCGGGTCGAAGGCCGTGAAGAGCACCACCTCGGCGCCCGAGGACCGCAGCCGGGAGACGGCGTGCTCGTAGGTCTCCATGAGGGCGTCCACGTCCGCCCGTGGGCGCAGCATGTCGTTGCCGCCGGCGTAGAGGCTCACCAGGGTCGGCTCCAGGGCCAGGCACGCGTCCAGCTGCCCCTCGACGATCCCGCGCAGCAGGCGTCCGCGGACCGCCAGGTTCGCGTAGCGGGTGTCCGGGTGGGCCGCGGTCAGCTGCTCGGCCACGAGGTCGGCCCAGCCGCGCACCCCGTTGGGGCGGGCGGGGTCGGGGTCCCCCACGCCCTCGGTCATCGAGTCGCCGAGGGCCACGTACCGGATGGGCCGGGCGGGCGGGACAGGGGCCGGGCGGGGCGTCGTCGGCTCCGTCATGCGGGGGTTCTCCGTTCGGCGGTGGTGCGGGGGCCGCCCGGGGCTCAGGGCTCCGTGCGGTCTGTGTGCTGGGGCTGCGCGGGCTCCCCCACCCGCTGGAAGCGCGGCCCGGTGCCGAGGGCCTCGTTGATCGCGCGGACCAGCGACTCGGCCCGCGGGTTCTCCGGCAGCGTCTCCAGCAGGACCGGGTTGCCCGCGCCGTCGGCCAGGGGGATCCGCCAGTTGGGGTACTCGTCGCCGGTGCCCGGCTGGTTCTGCATCCGCCGCTCGCCGACCGCGTCCACGAGGGAGACGTTGAACAGCAGCGCCGGGGCCTGCGCGAGGTAGCGGTGCAGCGCCTCGACCCGGCCCTGCTCGTCCGTGACCGCCCCCTCGGGGAGGAGCCCGTCGGCGGCCACGGCCGCGAAGAACGTGTCCAGCTGCTTCCGGGCCTCCTCCCGCTCCTCCTCCACCGGGCGGGCCAGCAGGCCGAGCTGCTCGCGCACGTCCACCTGGACGCCCTCGAGGAAGCCCGCGGTGGGCGGGAAGTCGTGGGTGCTGACGGAGGCCATGCTCAGCTCCCGGTACTGCGAGGGCGGGAGGGGCTCGTCGCCGTCCAGCTCGAACCACAGGATGGACGTCCCCAGCACGCCGCGCTCGGCGAGGTACTCCCGCACCCACGGCTCCAGGGTGCCGAGGTCCTCGCCGATCACCACGGCCCCGGCGAGCTCGGCCTCGAGCGCCAGGATGCCGACCATCGCCTCGTGGTCGTAGTAGACGTAGGCGCCCTCGGAGGCCTCCTGGCCGTCCGGGATCCACCACAGCCGGAACAGGCCGAGGACGTGGTCCACCCGGATGCCGCCGGCGTGCCGGAAGATGGTGCGGAGCATGTCCCGCCAGGGCAGGTACCCGGCCTCGGCGAGGCGCTCGGGGTGCCACGGGGGCTGGGACCAGTTCTGCCCCTTCTGGTTGTACATGTCCGCGGGCGCGCCCACGCTGACCCCGGAGGCCAGGACGTCCTGGAGGGTCCACGCGTCGGCGCCCTGCTTGTGCACGCCGACCGCGAGGTCGTGGATCACGCCGATGTCCATCCCGGCCAGGTGGGCGGCGCGCTGGGCGGACTCGAGCTGCTCGTCGAGCAGCCACTGCATCCACACGTAGAAGTCGATCCGGCGGGCCAGCCGGGTCCGGGCCTCGACCGCGTACGGGGACCCGGGGGTCGCGGCGACGCCGCCCCACTCGGGGGCGTCCTCGCCCAGCTCCTCCCGCAGCGCGCACCACAGGCCGAAGTCCTGCAGGCCCTGGCCGCCCTCGGCCACGAACCGGCGCAGCTGCTGCTGGCGGTGCGGGGAGCGGCGGACGGTGAACAGCAGCTCGAGGCTCTTCAGCTTGGCCGCGTACGCCTTGTCCCGGTCGATGGTGCCGGTGTCGAGGTTCTCCCTGCGCTGGATCGCGGCGAGCGTGTTGACGACCTCGAGGTCGGCCGGGCGCAGGTAGGCGTACTCGGGGATCTCGGCGATGCGCAGGTAGAGGGGGTTGAAGAAGCGGCGGCTGGTGGGCAGGTACGGCGAGGGCTCCACCGGCGGGGTGGGCTCGGCGGCGTGCAGCGGGTTGACCAGCAGGTAGTCCGCGCCCTGCTCCCCGGAGATGGCCGCCAGGCCGGCGAGGTCCGAGACGTCCCCCACCCCCCAGGAGCGGCCCGAGGTGACCGAGTAGATCTGGGCCATGTAGCCCCAGCGGCGCCGGCCGTGCAGCCGGTCGGTGGTGGAGAGCCGGCGCGGGGTCACCGCCAGCGGCGTGGTGACGGCGCGGCCGCCGTCGACCTCGGG
>JAPSHS010000226.1 GCA_031179495.1 Kocuria sp.
CCCTCATCCCCGCCCTCATCGGCGGAGCCCTCGAGGTCCCACTCGGAGGCCTCGAGCTCGAAGGGCACGGAGACGTCGAGCTCGGCGTCGGAGACCCGGTTCACCACGAACGGGTCCTCCGGCTCGTCCGGGGGCGGAACGGGTCCGGCCACGGCGGGATCCTCTCGGTCGGCAGCGGCAGGGCCGCCACGGCACGGGCCGGCGGGGCGCCGCCGGAACGACGGAACCGCCGCCGGGCGCAGGGCCCGACGGCGGTTCCGGACGATCAGCGGGCGCGCGGGCCCGCGGAGGGGATCGTCAGGAGATGACGGTGATGTTCGCGGCCTGGGGGCCCTTGGGGCCGTCCTGGGTCTCGAACTCGACGCGGTCGTTCTCGTTCAGGGAGCGGAAGCCACCCGAGTTGATCGCGGAGAAGTGGGCGAAGACGTCCTTGGAGCCGTCCTCGGGGGTGATGAAGCCGAAGCCCTTGTCAGCGTTGAACCACTTGACGATACCGGTAGTCATGGCAAGACCTGATCTTTCATGAGATGCACGTTTCCCGACGTTCGAGAAACACAAAGAGTTGTGATGCGTGGAAAACGTCTTCTCAGAAAAACTGCTGCACCCGGATGGGCCGAACTGCTTGAAATACAAAAACGAACCTCAACAACCGGGGACCACTCTACACGAGTTCCGGGGCCACGCCACCCCGGCGTCGCAGAGGGCCGAGGGTCCCGGGGACCCGCACCGGGGATCCGGCGGGCCTTCCGGCCCGCGGACCGGACCCACCGGGGTTCCCCGTGCGGGCCCGGACAGCGGCACCGGCCCCGTCGGGGCGCCGCCCCGCGTCCGGAGCCGCTCAGACCGGCGGGGCGCCCAGCTCGATGAGCAGCACTCCCCCGGCGATGAGCGCCACCCCGACCGCCGTCACCCAGGTGAACGGCTCGCGGAACAGCAGCCGGCCGGCCACCGCCGTCAGCGCCACCCCGGCGGCCGACCAGATGCCGTAGGCGACCCCGAGGGCCATGCCCTCGGCCAGCGCGAGACTGAGGCAGGTGAAGGCCACCAGGTAGCCCGCGACCACGGCGACGTACCAGCGGGGGCGGCCCCGGGCGGCCGTCCGCAGGGACAGGGTCGCGGCGACCTCGGTGAGGATCGCGCAGGCGAGGAACAGCCAGGCCATCAGACGGCCCCGTCCTGCCGCCGGGCGGGACGGTGGGAACCGACCTCCACGCACAGCACTCCGGCCACGACCAGCGCGATCCCGGCCAGCACGGCCGGGCTCAGCCGCTCGTCGAAGACCACGGCCGCCCCCAGGGCGGTGAGCGTCACGCCCAGGGCGGCCCACACGCCGTAGGCGACCCCCACGGGTGTGCCGCGGCGCAGCACGGCGGCCAGGAACGCGAACGCGGTGCCGTAGCCGGTGACGACGAGCGCGTACCAGGCGGGCTCGTCCAGCGCGGCCTTCAGCGACAGCGTGGCCACCACCTCGCTGAGCACGGCGGCGACGAGCAGCAGCCAGCGCACCACGGCTCAGCCCGCCAGCAGCGCGTCGGCCACCGCCCGGACCCGCACCCGCTCGTCGGGGTCGGGGGCGAAGACGCCCGCGGCGTCGGCGAACCACACGCCGTCGGCGAGCAGCCGCACGGCCAGCAGCCGGCTCCGGCGTTCGGCGGACAGGTCCTCGGGCAGGTCCACCCACGGCGCCACCCGCGCGACCCAGCGCTCCTTGAGCGTGGCGCGCAGCCGCTGGTCGGTGAGCATCACGAGGTCCGTCTCGTCGACCTCGCCCGAGAGGCACCAGTCCAGGTAGGCGCGCAGCCGCTCCTCGGCGGGCACCAGCTCCGGCGGGGCGGAGAGGCGGCGGGACATCTGCGCGTCCCAGCCGTCCATCACCCGGTCCACCAGGGCGAGCATCAGCGCCTCCTTGGTGGGGAAGTGGTACATCACGCCCGGCTTGGTCAGGTCCACCTGGCGTGCGGCCGAGGCGAGGGAGACCGTGCCACCGCTCCGGATCAGCTCGAGGGCGCCGTCGAGGATCCGCTCGCGGGAAGATGAGTTCATAAATAGGACTTTACCAACCGGAAGGATGGTGTCACGATGTGACGCATGGCCGGTGTGATGCGAAGCACCGCAGCGGCCCCCACAGGACGACGACGTCCTGCCCCGCCCGGTCCGCCCAGGACCGGTCACCGGGCGCACCACGCCCTGGACCACTCTCCACAGGAGGATCCGTCCCATGACCACTGCCGTGCACGACAGCACGTCGACGACCGACGCCCCCGCCGGCGCGCAAGGTTCCCGACCGACCGTGAACTGGGTCGTCTTCGCCGGCTCGGGCGTCAGCATCATCCTGTTCTCGCTGTGGGCGATCCTCGCCCCGGACCAGGCCTCCACGGTGATCAGCGCCGTGGTCGGCTGGATCGCCACCAACATGGGCTGGTTCTACGTGCTGACCGCCACCGTGGTGACGGTCTTCGTGCTCATGGTCGCGTTCTCCCGCGAGGGCACGATCAAGATGGGCCCGGACCACTCCAAGCCCCAGTACAACCTCTTCACCTGGACCGCGATGCTCTTCGCGGCGGGCATCGGCATCGACCTGCTGTTCTTCTCCGTGGCCGAACCGGTCACCCAGTACTACGGCCCGCCCACCGGGGACGGCGAGTCGGCCGAGGCCACGCGCATGGCCGTGGTGTGGACGCTGTTCCACTACGGCGTGAGCGGCTGGGCGATGTACGCCCTGATGGGCATGGCCTTCGGCTACTTCGCCTACCGCTGGAACATGCCGCTGAGCATCCGCTCGGCCCTCTACCCGCTGATCGGCAAGCGGGTGCACGGCCGGGCCGGGGACGCCGTGGACATCGCCGCGCTGCTGGGCACGATCTTCGGCGTGGCCACCTCGCTGGGCATCGGCGTGGTGCAGCTCA
>JAPSHS010000047.1 GCA_031179495.1 Kocuria sp.
CGCCCCCAGACGTCACGGGCGAACTTCTCGCGGCCGACGTCGACCAAGCGTGTCTCCAGGACCCCGGCGCCTGCAGGGGCGCCGGGGTCCTCGGAGTCGGTGCCGGTGGTGCTCACACTCAGCTGCCTTGTTCTTCGGCTCCTCCGTCGGCACCACCGTCGTGGACGCCAGGGGCACCAGCCGCACCACCGTCGGCCGGGCCCTCGGCCCCCGAATCGGCGCCACCGTCGGCACCACCGTCGTGGACGCCAGGGGCACCAGCCGCACCACCGTCGGCCGGGCCCTCGGCCCCCGAATCGGCGCCACCGTCGGCACCACCGTCGTGGACGCCAGGGGCACCAGCCGCACCACCGTCGGCCGGGCCCTCCTGCGGATTCAAATCCTGCTGTGGATCAGTCATGATTCCCCCAAAGAATGGAATGACCAGGATCAGGCACCGCTGTCAGCACCTGATCACCGAACCGGGCGCGCTGTCCTTTTCGACACCACCCGCGCTCACCCTAGCCGTACAGGTCGGATGGGGGAACGGGCCGCATCGTTCTCACAGGTCGAGTCACCGGGACCCAGGACACTCCCTCTGCCGTGCACCGGGTCCCGGAACCGGATCGGTCGTCGCTCGCGATCCGGTGGGGGCTGCGCATGCCCACGTACACTGCGCGGCGCCGACTGCGGCGCCGGCGGAAGGCCGGAGCGTGGGAGGAGCTCCACCGGAAGGTAGGGCAGAACCGGCCTCTGCCACCATCCGACGGCCCGAGGACATCACCCGGACTTCCCCGACCGGTGAGCGGCTCTCTGCCCAACGGGAATCCGGCAGGGGCGGGTGTGTGACGGAGACGAGACATCGTCCGACCGGCATCCACGGGTTGCCGACGGCCTCGTGCGCACCACCCCTCCCCCACGTGGCCGTCGGCACGGAACTGCGGGTCGCTCCGAAGGGGAGCCGATGACAAAGCCGGTGCACAGGAACCGGACAGCCCAGCCCTAACTCCGCTCCCGAGGCTGGAGATGCAGCGGGTCCACGGGCCCGCACCGGCGGGCAGGGGGCTCGTCGGCACCTTGCCCAGGGGGACGCGATCCATGACGAGCACACCCGACCGCCACCCGAGAACGGGTGCTCCGCCCCAGGGCGCGGATCCAGCGCCATGGTCGTTGCGCCCGCAGGAGGCCTCGCACGACGGGGCGCCGGGACGGGGGGCCGCACCCCGCAGACGGCGACTGGCCGGGATCGACGCCGCCCGCGGTCTGGCCCTGATCGGCATGGTCTCCATCCACGTCCTGCCCGCCTGGGACCCGGAGACCTTCGAGCCCACCGCCCAGTGGACCGTGTTCGCCGGCCGCTCCGCGGCCCTGTTCGCGCTGCTGGCCGGAGTGGGCCTGGCGTTCAGCTCCGGCGGCCGCACCCCGCACACCGGCCGGGCGATGACCGCCGACCGGGCCGGGGTGGCCGTGCGCGCCCTGCTGATCGCGGCCCTGGGCCTGCTGATCAATCCGCTGATCCCGGGGACCACCGCCGAAGAGGTGCCCGCGGTGAACATCCTGGTCTACTACGGGGCGTTCTTCCTGCTGGCCATCCCGTTCCTGCGCCTGTCCGCGAAGGCCCTGTTCGCCTGGGCGGCAGTCTTCGCCGTGGCGGGACCGGTCCTGATGCACGTGCTGCGGGACGCTCTGCCGGCCGTCGTCGACCTCAACCCCGGCTTCGCGGACGTGGCCGCCGACCCTGCGGCCACCGCCGCCCAGTTGCTGCTGACCGGCACCTATCCCGCCCTGCCGTACCTGGCCTATCTCCTCACCGGGCTGGCCCTGGGTCGTCTGGACCTGGCTGACATCCAGGCCCAGGCCGCGGTGCTGGCCCTCGGGGTGGTGACGGCCGTGACGGCGTGGTTCGCCTACTGGGTGCTGATCCTCCGAGCCGGTGGCTACGACCGGCTGATGGCCCACACCCCGGCCCTGGGCGAGGACGGGATCGACGACATCATCGTCTTCGGCCCGGACCCGGTCCTGCCGACCACCACCTGGTGGTGGCTGGCGATCGCGGGTCCGCACACCAACACCCCTCTGGCGCTGCTGATCGGTCTGGGCTCCTCCATGGCCGTGCTGGGTGGTTTCCTCCTGCTGGGTCGCGGCCTCGAGAAGTGGTTGTTTCCCCTGGCTGCCCTGGGTGCCATGACGCTGACCCTGTACTCGTCCCACCTGCTGGCCCTGTCCGCAGAAGTCCACTACGACCGGCCCTACCTGTGGTTCCTCATCCAGACCGGCCTGGCACTGGTGTTCGCCACGGCCTGGCGCCGAGCCCTGGGGCAAGGACCCCTCGAGCGCATGGTCGCCGGTGCCGTCCGCACCTCCCGGCGGCTCGTGCTGCCGAGGAACCAGCGCACCACCTGAACCCGGTGCCTGCCGGGACGGAGCTGCCCACCACCCCGCCCCGGCGTCCCTGATGCGTCAGGTGATCTGCCTGTGTGGAGCCGTGCGTCGGAATGCTGGGGCGCGCCGCTCGTGGGCCGACGACGGGCGAGGACTGGCTTCGTCCGCGGTGTCCACGAGCAGAGCCTGGCCGTGCTCCCGGACCGGCCGTGGGCGTGTCAGAGCCCCCCGGTGATCCTCAGGGTCGTCCCGGTGGCGTAGGAGGCGTCCTCGGAGAGCAGCCAGGCCACCGCCCCGGCGATCTCCTCGGGCCGCCCGGCACGGCCCATGGGGATCGTCGCGGCGACCTTCGCGGGGCGGTCCGGGTCGCGGTGGAAGCCCGTCCACACCGTGCCCGGGGCGACCGCGTTGACCCGGATGTTCTCGGCGGCCAGTTCCTTGGCCAGGCCGACGGTGAAGGCCTCCACCCCGGCCTTGGCCGCCGCGTAGTGCACGTACGTCCCGGGACCGCCCAGTGACGCGGCGACCGAGGAGATGTTGACGATCGCCCCGCCGCCGGCGCGCCGGAGCGGGCCGATGGCCTGCTGGGTGCAGGCGATGGCACCGAAGAGGTTGACCTCCAGGTCCCGCCGGATCGCCTCGAGGTCGTTGGTCTCCAGCGGGCCCACCGCTGCGGCGGCTCCGGCGTTGTTGACCAGCCCCGTCAGGACCCCGAAGGAGGAGACCCGGTCGAAGAGCTCGGCGACCGAGCCCGGGTCGGTCGTCTCCACCGGCGCGGTCAGGGCGCGGCGGCCGCTGCGCCGCACCTGGTCGGCGACGTCCTCGGCGGCGTCCTGGTCCCGCCGGTAGGTGATGACCAGGTCGTGGCCCTCCACGGCGAGACGGCGGCTGATGGCGGCCCCGATACCGCGGCCGCCCCCGGTGACGACGGTCAGCTTGGTCGACATCACGGTCCTCCTCGCCCCTGCGGTGCCAGTGACCGCCCACGCTAGTCGAGACCAGCACCGGAGCGCCCGGTGCGACGAGCAGCCGGGCACGGACGGAGGCCATCAGGGCACCTGCACCGAGGATCCGGCCGGCGTCCGCACAGGCATCTCCACGGCGACGCCGCAGCAGCAGTCGCTCGAACCGGCCTCTCACCGGCCCTCTGCGAAGTGGCGGGAGTTCCGTGCCCACTCTGCCCTTCCCCGGCCTCGGACACGGGTGGGGGGAGTGCGTGGACACCGTCAGCCGCTGCGGGTCATGATCCACACCGGTGGGCCCGGGGTGCTCACGACGGCCTCGACCGTGAAGCCGAGGCGCCGGTAGAACGGAAGGTTCCGTGGGTCGGAGGTCTCCAGCAGGCAGGTTCCCCCCTGTCCGTCGATGGCTTCCAGCCCGGCGCCGACCACGGATCGGCCCCGTCCGTGGCCCTGGGCGGAGGGAGTCACTCCCACGGTGGCCAGGACCCAGTCGTGAGCGGGCCGGTGGGCCGCCACCAGCTCCTCCGCTGCCAGCAGGGCCTCCGAGCGGTCCCCGTGGGTCTCCGTGACCTGTTCCAGCACCGTCGGCGGCAGGGGCGGGAGGAGCGCGGGCAGAAACGCGGCGACGGCGGTGTGGTCCGGCACCGTCCACACCATTCCGTGCGGCAGCCCCGCGTGCTCGAGGTAGAGCAGTTGCAGGGTGCGGATTCTCCGGCGGCGGTCCTGGGCCGGGACGGTCCAGTTCGTCCAGGCATAGTCGTCGAAGGCGTCGGCGAGGACGTCGGCCAGCCGGGGCAGGTCGGCTGCGGTGGCAGGTCGTGGCACGAGGTTTCCTTTCATCGGGTGATGTCCGTGGAGCTTTTCCGCTTGCACTGCTGGGGTGGCCGTGCTGTCAGCCACCACGGCCACCCCACCGGAGAGGGCTGTCGGTGCCCGGTCAGACGTCGCGGCGCGTCAGGAGCACCGCAGCGGCGAGCAGGGGGACCAGGGCCCAGGCGCCCATGACCAGTCCTCCCTGGAGCTGGGTGAGGGCGTCGTCGGCGATCTCGATGGCGACGAGCTGGTCGCCGGCGTTGGACGGGAGGTACTCGGCGATCTCGGCGGCCAGGTCGCCGGAGATCACGCTCAGGGCGGTGGGCAGCACCAGGAGCAGGGCGCTGAGAGTGACGATCCCGCCGGCGCTGCTGCGCAGCAGGGCGCCCAGGGCCAGGGCCAGCAGGGCGACCAGGGCCAGGTAGAGACCGGTGCGGGCGATGCTGCCGGCCACCCCTTCCGTGCTGAGGGCGAAGTCGAGGCCATCGGGTCGCAGGAGGGGCTGGACGGCGGCGTAGGTGAGCAGCGCGGATCCGGCGCCCACCACGGAGGAGACGGCCGCGATGATCAAGGCCTTGGCCGCCAGCACCGGAGTGCGGGCGGGGACGGTGGTCATGGTGGCGTGGATCATTCCGGAGGCGTACTCGGCGGAGATGAACAGCACGGCCAGGGCGCCGATGAGCAGTTGCCCGAAGGTCAGGCCCCCACTGGGCAGGGCATGGATCATGGCGTCCGTGACGGGGTGCCCGTCGTCCATGGCCGCGGTCAGTCCCCAGGCGCCGAGGGTGCCGAGGCAGACCATGGTGGCCACCGTGGCCAGCAGCAGATAGGCGGTGGAGCGCAGGCTCCAGAACTTGATCCACTCGGCGTGCAGCACCCGGCCGAAGGTCACGCGGCCGGAGGCGATCGCTGCGGATCCCCGGTGGTGGAGAGTGGTGGTGGTCATGGTGGTCATCGTCCTTCGGTGGCGAGTTCGAGGGAGTGGTACTCGACGTCGTCCTTGGTCAGTTCCATGTAGGCGTCCTCCAGCGAGACCTGCAGAGGGACGAGCTCGTGGACGAGGACGTCGTGGTCCAGGGCGATGCGGGCGACCTGCCGGGTGGTCAGCCCTGACGCCTCGAGGGCGTCGCCGGCCGCGGTCGTCACGTGGCCGCCGGCGCCGGTGAGCAGCTCCGCCAGACGGGCCGGCTCCTCGGTGCGCACCCGGATCCGGGCGCTGCTGCCGCCGTCGAGGATCTCGCGGATCGGGGCGTCGGCGATGAGCCGGCCGCGCCCGATGACGATGAGGTGGTCGGCGGTCTGGGCCATCTCGGACATCAGGTGGGAGGACAGGAACACGGTGCGTCCCTCGGCGGCCAGCTGCCGGGTGAGGTTGCGCACCCACAGCACGCCTTCGGGGTCCAGGCCGTTGACCGGCTCGTCGAGGATGATCGTCTGCGGGTCCCCCAGCAGCGCCGCGGCGATGCCCAGCCGTTGGCCCATGCCCAGGGAGAAGCCCCCGACCCGCTTGTGGGCGACGGGCCCGAGACCGGTGAGGTCGATGACTTCCCGCACCCTCGTCCTGGGGATGCCGTGGGTGGCGGCCATGGCGCGCAGGTGGTCGTAGGCGCTGCGGCTGGGGTGCACGCCCTTGGCGTCGAGCAGGGCCCCGACCTGGTGCACCGGGGCCCTGTGCTGGGCGTAGGGCCTTCCGCTGACGGTGACGGACCCGGTGCTGGGGCGGTCCAGTCCCAGGATCATGCGCATGGTGGTGGACTTGCCGGCTCCGTTGGGGCCCAGGAAGCCGGTGACCCGGCCCGGCTGGACGGTGAAGGAGATGTCGTCCACGGCGGTCTTGGCGCCGTAGCGTTTGGTCAGGTGCTGTGCCTGGATCATCGTGGTGTCCTTTCGGCGAGTGAGGTGCGCGTCGTCCGGGCCGTCGGATCCTCGCGGGTGCTGCGGGACGGGCCGGGTCCGGCGACGGACCCGCAGTGTCGCCGGGGTCGGGGTGCACATCCATGCTCCTGCGCGGGCCGGGCGCTCGCACCGGCGAAACCACCGGGTTCCTGTCCCCGCGGGGCAGGCGCGGAGCGCGGCCGCTGGTGAGGGGGCGCTCGCCGAGGACCGTCACGTGCCCGGTGGATCGGGCTTGCATGCCCGTCACAGTGCCTCGGACCGGTGAAATCACCGGGCTCGCTGCCCGGCGCGTCAGTAGACTGCGGGCGTGATCCAGGGACGGGATCAGGAGCGCGCCGCCATCACAGCCCTGATCGACCAGGCCCGGGCCTGGCGTGGTGGAGCCCTGGTCGTGCGCGGTCTTCCGGGGGTCGGCAAGTCCGTGTTGCTCGACGACGCCGCTGCCCGCGGGCAGGGGATGCAGGTGCTGCGCACCCGGGGGGTGGAGTCCGAGTCACCACTGGCGTTCGCCGCCCTGCACCGTCTGCTGCGCCCGCTGATCCCGCACATCGGACGGTTGCCGGCTCCACAGGCCCACGCTCTGCGGGCGGCGTTCGGGGAGATCACCGCAGAGGGCGTGGACCGGTTTCTCGTCTTTCTGGCCGTGCTGAGCCTGCTGGCCGAAGCCGCCGAACACCTCCCTGTGCTGGCCGTGGTCGACGATGCCCAGTGGCTGGACGACGTGTCGGCCGCCGCGCTGCTGTTCGTGGCCCGCCGGCTGGACGCTGAACGCGTCGCGCTGCTGTTCGGCGCCCGGGACGGGGACGAGCGCCGCTTCGACAGCGGGGATCTCCCCGAGCTGGATCTCACCGGGCTCGGCACCACGGACGCTGCTGAGCTGCTCGAGCGGCAGTCGGGGACTGCCGTGCCCGCCGACGTGGTCCGAGAGCTGGTGGCCAGCACGGGCGGCAATCCGCTGGCCCTGGTGGAACTGGCCCGGTCCTTGACCCCGGAGCAGTTGGCCGGCAGGTCCCGGTTGCCCCGCCCCCTGCCGTTGACCGCCGGGGTGGAACGGGCGTTCCTGGACCGGTGCCGCCGCCTGCCCGGGAGCGCGCAGGACTTCCTGCTGGTCGCCGCGGCGGACGACACGGGCCGGCTGACGACCGTGTGCCGGGCGGCGAGGATCCTGGGCGCCGGCGACGAGTCCTTGGACGCCGTCGAGGCCTCGGGGCTGCTGCGCACCGCGGGAGGACATCTGGAGCTGCGGCATCCCCTGGTCCGTTCCGCCGTCTACGGTGCTGCCACCGACTGCCGACGCCGCCGGGTGCACCAGGCTCTGGCCGACGCCCTGACGGACGAGGACGCCGGCGAGCGGCGGGTGTGGCACCTGGCCGCGGCCGCGCAAGGACCCGATCCCGACGTGGCCGCCCAGCTCGACGAGGTGGCCCACCGGTCCCGTTCCCGTGGCGGGCACGAAGCCGCCGGAGCGGCCTGGGAACGGGCCGCGGAGCTGACCACAGCGGCCGAACGCCGCGCCGAGCTGCTGTACGAGGCGGCGCAGAGCGCCTATCTGGCCGGGCAGATCAACCGTGCCAGAACACTGAACGAAACGGTGGCTGCCATCACCCAGGACCCGGGTCTACGCGCCGATGCCATCCGCCGCCGGGCCCGGATCGAGTGGAACACCGGCTCGGTGCAACTGGGGCACCACATGATCCTGCACGGAGCCCAGGACGTCGCCGGAACCGACCCCACCCGGGCCCTGGAGATGGGGATGTTCGCCGCCGCCGTGGCCTCCTTCGGCGGGGACTCCGGAATCGGCATCCGCCCCACCGCACTCGTCGGGGAACCCCCGGTCGCGGCCCCCGCCCGCGCGCGCTGCTTCTGGCACCTGCTCGTGGGCCTCGACCACATCGCCCGCGGCGACATCGACCAGGGTGCGCCGGCCCTGCGCGCGGCCTTCGCCGACCAGGTCGCGCTGGAGGGCACGGACCAAGACCTGTTGCCCAACCTCGGCATCGCCGCCCTGCACCTGGGCGACGACCACGCCGCCCGCCGCTACCACGAGCTGTTGCTCTCCAGGGCCCGCTCCACCGGCGCCCTGGTGATGGTCGTCTATGCCCTCACCCGGCGGAACCTCACCGACGTCGCCGTCGGCGACTGGGCAACCGCCCGCGCAGGGGCCACCGAGGCCCTCCGGCTGGCTCAGGGCATCGGCCAGCCCGGCCTCACGGCGTTCCCACATGCCCTGCTCGCCCTGCTGGACGCTCTCCAGGGCAAGGAGACGTACCTGCAGCACCTGGCCGCCACCGAGCAGATCGTCCAGCATCATCCGACGGGCATCGTCACCGGGATCGTGCACGACCTGCTCCACTGGGGCCGAGCCGTCGCCGGCGAGGACCCGGCATCCGCGCAGCACCACCTGGCCGAGATGAAGCTCCCGATCGTGTGCCGCCAGGCAAGCATCGATCGCGTCGAGACCGCCGTGCGCGCCGGGCACCCCGGCCAGGCTCGCGCCTGGGTCGAGGACGTGGAGAAGTTCGCCGAGGCGACCGGCGCTGCTTGGGCGTCCGCCGCAGCACTTCACGGCCACGCCCTGCTCACCGACGGCCCGGAGGCCGAGACGTACTACCGCGCGGCCCTGGAACACCATCAGAACTCCTCGCGCGTGTTCGACCGCGCCCGCACACAGCTGGCCTACGGCGAGCACCTGCGGCGGACACGTCGCAGGGTCGATGCCCGCACCCAGCTGCAGGCCGCCCTGGAGACCTTCGCCGATCTCGGGGCCGGCCGCTGGGAGGAACGCGCCGCCCAGGAACTGCGCGCATCAGGACGCACGGCCCGCCGCAGGTCTTCCTTCACGACCGTCTCCCTCACCCCGCAGGAGCTCCAGGTCGCCGCCCTGATCCAGCGGGGCATGACCAACCGGGAGGCAGCCGCCCACCTGTTCCTCAGCCCCCGCACCATCGACTTCCACCTGCGCAACATCTACACCAAGCTCGGTGTCTCCAACCGGGCCGAGCTCGTACGCCACCCCCTCGGTGCGGGAGCTCCCTCCTCCAGTGCTTCCTGACCCCTGTGATTCCACGGATGTGAGCCCCGCCGGCCCGTTCCGATGCTGAAGCCATGGCTCCTGCGACACCGGCCGGCAGTGGAGCGGTGCCGCGCCCCACCTCGATAGTCTGGGCGCATGCAAATGCACACGGAGCACGCGGAGGCGGCTCGGGTTGATGCCCTGCACGCCCTGCACATCCTGGACACTCCCCGGGAGGAGCGCTACGACCGTGTGGTGCGTATCGCCCAGGACGTGTTCGCGGTGAAGGCCGCGGCGGTGAACCTCATCGACGCCGACCGACAGTTCACCAAGGCCGAGGCGGGGCTGGACGGGCTCGTCCACGCCAGTCGCACCGACTCGCTGTGCGCGCGCACCGTCGAGCAGGACGCCCCGCTGATCGTGGCCGACGCGGTGACCGAGGCCCGCTTCGCCGGCAGCTCGTTCATCACCGGGGAGGAGCCGGTGCGCTTCTACGCCGGTCACCCGCTGCACGCCCCCGGTGGTGAGCCGGTCGGGTCCCTGTGCCTGGTCGACAGCGCACCGCGGGAGCTGGATGCCCGGGAGCGGCGGATCCTGGCGGAGATGGCCGGGTGGGTCGAGCGCGAACTCGCCGCCCAGGTGGAGCTGGACCGGGCCGAGCAGATCCAGCGGCTGCTCATGCCCCGCACGGGACTGGTCACCCCCACGGTCGAGGTGGCCGGCCGGTGCCTGCCGGCACGGTTCATCGGCGGGGACTTCTACGACTGGGTGGTCATGGGGGACGAGGTGCAGGCGATGGTCACCGACGTGATGGGCAAGGGCATCCCGGCCGCTCTGCTGTCCGCATCGGCGCGTGCCGTGCTGCGCGGGACCTTCCAGTACAACGCCGCCCCTGAGGCGATGAAACGCGCATCCGGAGCGTTGAGCCCGCTGCTGGAGGAGGCGGGGGCGTTCATCACCGCCTTCATCGCCCGGCTGAACACCCGCACCGGGGAGATGGGCTACATCGACGCCGGCCACGGCCTGGCGCTGGTCCTGTCCCCGGACGGCGCCTCCCGCCGGCTGGCCTCCTCGGGCCCGCCCCTGGGGGTCCTCCCGGAGTGGACATGGCAGGTGCACACCACCACGCTGCTGCCCGGGCAGACGCTGCTGGTGGTCTCCGACGGCTTCCTGGACTTCTTCGACGACCTGGAGGCGGCCGTCTCCACCGCGGCCACCCTCAACACTCTGGCCACCACCGCCGAGGAACTCGTGGCCCTGTGCAGCGACTACGCCGCCTCCTCCGGCGCCGAGGACGACACCACCGTCCTCGCCCTCAGACGCACCACCTGAGCCACCACCGCCGAACGCGTCGGGTGGGGAACCGGAGACCCCACCCGGCACACGGCCGGGACCGACACCTGGGCGCATCGGTCCCGACCCCTGCTCGGGATTGTGGCTCACGGCCAGGGAATGGGTGCGGCGTGTCCGCTGACGAGGGCCGTGCCGGCGTGCACGGTGACTTCGAGGGTGCTGGGCCGGCCCATCTCGGCGCCCTGGTGGATGACGAATCCGTCGCCGGCGGTGATGCGCCCGAGGGAGGCGAGGTAGCCGGCGAAGGCCGCCGCGGCCGCCCCGGTCGCGGGGTCCTCGACGACGCCGCCCCAGGGGAAGGGATCGCGGGCCTGCCAGGTGCGTGGTCCGGTGGCGGCGATGAGCTGGACGGTGATCCAGTCGTGGGCACGGCAGAGTGCTTGGAGGACGTCGTAGTCGTAGTCGAGGGCACGCAGCCGCTCGAGCCCTCGGACGACGAGAACCGGGTGCTTGTTGCCTCCGAAACCGATCGCCGGCGGGTAGTCGGGATCGAGATCCGCCTCGGACCAGCGCAGCGCCTGCAACAGCGCCCGGCGGTGCTCCGCGGTCAGGGGGAGGCAGTCGAGCGGGGGGCTCTCCAGGGACCCGGTGGGGCCGGTGGCGTCCCGGTCGGCGGTGATCGGGACGGGCCCGACGCGGGTGGCGAGCTGATAGGTGCCGTGTCCGGCCACCTCCCCCAGCGCCACGGCAGCAGCGATCGTGGCGTGGCCGCAGAAGTCCACCTCGCCTTCCGGTGCGAAGTAGCGCACGGGGATCACAGTGTCCCGGGTGATCGGCCCGGTGAGGAAGGCCGTCTCGCTGTAGCCGATCTGCGCGGCGATGTGCTGCATCTGGGCGTCGTCCAGGGTGGCGGCCTCCAGGACGACTCCGGCGGGGTTGCCGCCGGTGGGTGTGTCGCTGAAAGCGGCGTAGCGGCGGATGCTCGGTGGTGGCGGGGCCATGGGTTCTCCCTGTGGTGAGTAGGACCGGATCAGGCGCCGGCCGGATCCGGCGGGTTCGAGCAGGTCAGCGAGCTGGGCGGGGCATCCGTGGATCGTCCCGGGGCCCGCCCGGGTCCGTCTGGACCCCTCCATGCGGCAGTCGTGCGGCGGCGGGTCGGACCCGGCGCATGAGTGGTTCGTGCCGGCCGGCAGGGTCCCCGATGGGCACGCCCCACGAGGAGGTCGGTCGTGCCGTCGACCCCCGGGATCGTTCCCACAGAGGGGGGCGCGTGCACCTCGACGACGAAGCGCGTGATGGGACGGGCCCTTCGCCCGGGCATGGCGATGCGGGGTCTCGCACCGTCCGGTCGGACGGGCGGAGCCGGTCCTCGACCGTGAGCGGGTCCCGGGTGCCACCGGACACGACTCGAAGGGCCTGCACTTCTTCACGGGCGGCCGCCGTTGCCGGGGGACCGGTCAGCCCTGCGTGGTCCCGTCCAGGTGGCAGCCTCCCGCCGCTGCGCGTCTCGTTCGAGCGGGCGCTCTGCCCGGGTCCGGACCCGCCGCTCCAGCGCCACCAGGACCGTGAGCAGAACCACCGCCACGGTCGCCTGCCACTGACCGTCCACCGCGC
>JAPSHS010000227.1 GCA_031179495.1 Kocuria sp.
GCGATCGACTCGAAGGCCCCGGTGACGCCCAGGTGCACGCTCGAGCACGTGGGGTGCAGCGCCATGGAGCCCACGGGCCGGCTCACGCGCAGCCGCCCGAGGACCCGGTCGGCGACGAACTCGACCGAGTCCACGAAGCGCAGGGCGGAGTAGGGGCTCGAGGCCGCGGCCAGCTCCGCCATGGTCCCCAGGCCCTCGGTGCAGGACGCGGCGTCGCAGACCACCGGCAGCTCCCCCTGCCGGGAGGCCTCCCAGATCGCCGCGAGGGTGCGCTCGGACATCGTCGCGTACCCGGTGGGCAGGCCCTTCGACTTCCACGGCGTGCCGCAGCACAGGCCGCCGACGCCCTCCGGGACGGTGACGCGAACCCCCGCGCGGTCGCACAGCGCCAGGAAGGCCTGGGACGCGGTCAGGCCCTCGCCTCCCGGGGTGCCGAACATCGAGTTGATGCAGGCCGGGAAGAACACCGCCTCCGCGCCCGCGTCCCGCCGGCGCGGCCGGGCGGGACCGCCCGCGGGCAGCTCCTCCTTGTACTGCGGGACGTGCTCGCCGCCCAGGACGGCGCGGGCCAGCGCCGTGGCGGCCCGGGGCAGCGCCGGGGGCAGCCTGTCCGCGACGCTGAGCCCCAGGCCGGCGCCCGTCGTCGTCGCCCCCCAGGCGGTGGCCGCGGCGCCCCAGCCCGCGTCCGCGACCCTGCTGTGGTTCTCGGCGCGCAGCCGGCGCACGAGGTCCCCCGTGTTGATCAGCACCGGGCACGCGGTCACGCACATCCCGTCCACGGCGCACGTCTGCAGGCCCTCGTAGTCGTACTCGGCGCGCAGCCGGGCGGCGAGCTCCGTGTCCCCGCGCTCCTCGGCGGCGGCGATCTCCCGCCGGCCCACGATGCGCTGGCGCGGGGTGAGGGTGATGTCCTGGGACGGGCACACCGGTTCGCAGTAGCCGCACTCCACGCACCGGTCCACCTCCTGCTCGACCGGGGGCGCGGTCTTGAGGTCGCGCACGTACACCGTGGGGTCCTCGTTGAGGAGCACCCCCGGGTTGAGCAGCCCGTCGGGGTCCACCAGCCGCTTGAGCTGCACCATCACGTCGTGGAGCTCGTCCCCGTACTGCCGGCGCACGAACGGGGCCATGTTGCGCCCGGTCCCGTGCTCGGCCTTGAGGGACCCCCGGTGGTCCAGGACCAGGTCGACCATGTCCTGGGTGAAGCGCTCGTAGCGGGCCAGCAGATCGGGGCGGTCGAACTGCTCGTTGAGCATGAAGTGGACGTTGCCGTCCTTGGCGTGGCCGAAGATCACCGAGTCGCGGTAGCCGTGGGCGTCGAAGAGCGCGGTCAGCTGCTCGCACGTCTCGCCCAGCTCCGGGACGGGCACGACGACGTCCTCCAGCAGCGCGTTGGACCCGCTCGGCCGGTTGCCCGCCACGGTGGTGTAGAGACCCTTGCGCACCGTCCACAGCGCGGCCCGGGCCGTGCGGTCGTCGGTCAGGGCGGCCGGTGCCGCCAGGTCGAGAGAGCGGAACAGCCCGGCGGCGGCGGCGGAGAGCTCGCGCTCCTCCTCGAGCGTGGCGCCCTGGTACTCCACGAGCAGCGCCGCGTGCTCGTCGACGTCGACGTCCATGATCTGCGCCGGCGCCAGGCCGGTGCGCTGGGAGACCTTCAGGGAGGTGGCGTCCAGCAGCTCCACCGTGGCCGAGCGCGCCTCCACCAGCGCCGGGACCGTGCGGGTGGCCGAGGCCAGGTCCGGGAACACCAGCAGCCCGGTGGAGGCGAAGGGCAGGACCGGCACCGTGCGGAGGACCGCCTGGGCCACGAAGCCCAGGGTGCCCTCGCTGCCGATCAGCAGGTGCTCCAGGATCCGGACCGGCTCGTCGTGGTCCAGGAAGGAGTTGAGGCCGTAGCCCATGGTGTTCTTCATCGAGAACTGCTGCTCGATCGTGCGCACCGACGCGGGGTTGCCCCGCACCCGGTCGCGCAGCCGCAGCAGCCCCTCGTGCAGCGCCGGCTCCAGCTCCCGCAGCCGGCGGTCCGCGTCCGGGGCGGCGGTGTCCACGGTGGTGCCCGAGGGCAGCACCACCACCATGGACTCGAGCGTCCGGTACGTGTTGGTCTCCGTCCCGCACGCCATGCCGGAGGAGTTGTTCGCCACCACGCCGCCGACCGTGCAGGCCGCCTCGCTCGCCGGGTCCGGGCCCAGCTTGTGCCCGGACGGCGCCAGCCGGGCGTTGACCTGGCGCACCGTGGCCCCGGGCTGCACCCGCACGCGCCGGCCGCCGTCCAGCACCTCCACGTCCCGGAAGTGGCGGCGCACGTCCACGAGCACCTGGTCCGTCACGGACTGCCCGGACAGGGACGTGCCGCCGGAGCGGAAGGTCAGCCCGAGCCCGTGCCGGGCGACCGCGCGGAAGAGGTTGCCCATGTCCCCGGCCGAGCGCGGGCGGACCACCGCGGCCGGCTGCAGCAGGTAGTGCGAGGCGTCGTGGGCCAGCGCCCGGTGCTCGAGCTCCGAGTCCACCACCGCGTCGCGGCCGCACCAGGTCCGGAGGTCCTCCCGCAGTGCCTCGGCGGTGGGGGAGCGGTGGGCGGCGACGGTCATGGGAGGTCCTCCGGGAGGTCGGGGCGGCGGGTGTGGTGCGTGCCACATCCCATGGTAGGACCACACGGGCCGGGGTGGGAGGGCATCCGCCTCCGGCCGTCGCATCCCGCGCGGGGAGTTGTGGGCGGCGCCGTTTTGCGGGAAGCTCGCCCCACGGGCTGCCGGGCCCGCGACCCGACCCTGGAGGAGACGACCATGGACCCCATCTGCCCGTCCTGCGGCGGACCCCTGCGCCAGATCCCCGAGGACCAGTGGCCCGAGGGCGG
>JAPSHS010000228.1 GCA_031179495.1 Kocuria sp.
GTGTATAGTCATGCACAGAAGGCGGGGCCACGCCGTGGCGCCCGGACCACCGACGAAGGAGAGAACCGTGACCGAGCGCGTTGTGCTGGCCTACTCCGGAGGCCTCGACACCTCCGTGGCCATCGGCTGGATCGGCGAGGCGACCGGGGCCGAGGTCATCGCCGTGGCCGTCGACGTCGGGCAGGGCGGCGAGGACCTCGAGACCATCCGCCGGCGCGCCCTGGACTGCGGGGCCGTCGAGGCCTACGTGGCCGACGCCCGCGACGAGTTCGCCGCGGAGTACTGCATGCCCGCGCTGCAGGCCAACGCCCTGTACATGGACGCCTACCCCGTGGTCTCGGCGCTGTCGCGGCCCGTGATCGTCAAGCACCTCGTGGCCGCGGCCAAGCGCTTCGGCGCCTCGACCGTCGCCCACGGCTGCACCGGCAAGGGCAACGACCAGGTCCGCTTCGAGGTCGGCATCCAGACGCTGGGCCCGGAGCTCAAGTGCATCGCCCCGGTGCGCGACCTCGCCCTGACCCGGGACAAGGCGATCGGCTACGCCGAGAAGCACAGCCTGCCGATCGCGACCACGAAGAAGAACCCCTTCTCCATCGACCAGAACGTGTGGGGCCGCGCCGTCGAGACCGGGTTCCTCGAGGACATCTGGAACGCCCCCACCAAGGACGTCTACGACTACACGGACGACCCCACCTTCCCGCCGCCCGCCGACGAGGTCGTGATCAGCTTCAAGGGCGGGATCCCCGTGGCCATCGACGGCCGGCCCGTCACCCCGCTGCAGGCGATCCAGGAGATGAACCGCCGCGCCGGCGCCCAGGGCGTGGGCCGGATCGACATCGTCGAGGACCGCCTCGTGGGCATCAAGTCGCGCGAGGTCTACGAGGCGCCCGGCGCCATGGCCCTCATCGCGGCGCACCGGGAGCTCGAGAACGTCACGATCGAGCGCGAGCAGGCCCGCTTCAAGCGCACGGCCACCCAGCGCTGGACCGAGCTGGTCTACGACGGGCAGTGGTTCTCCCCGCTGAAGAACTCCCTGGACGCCTTCATCCAGGACACCCAGAAGCACGTCGACGGCGACATCCGGATGACCCTGCACGGCGGCCAGGCCACGGTCACCGGACGCCGCTCCAACACCGCGCTGTACGACTTCAACCTCGCCACCTACGACGAGGGCGACGCGTTCGACCAGTCCCAGGCCCGGGGGTTCATCGAGCTGTTCGGCATGTCCTCGAAGGTCGCGGCCTCCCGCGACCAGCGCCTCGCGGCCGAGGGCCGGTAGGCCGGGGGAGAGCACACCCGCAGCACGTAGGCTCGTCCCAGCAGGAACGGGCACGACGACGGAGGGCCCCATCCCGGCGGTGGGGCCCTCCTCGCACGCCGGCCACCGCAGGGCCGGCCACCGCAGGGCCGGCAACCGATCGAGGAGAGACATGGCGCAGCACGACAAGCACGGGACCAACGAGGGGGCGCTCTGGGGCGGGCGCTTCGCCGGCGGCCCGGCGGACGCCCTCGCGGCCCTCAGCAGGTCGACCCACTTCGACTGGCGCCTGGCGCCCTACGACATCGCCGGCTCCCGCGCCCACGCCCGGGTGCTGCACACGGCGGGCCTGCTGAGCGGCGACGAGCTCGAGGACATGATCGCGGCCCTCGACCGGCTCGAGGCCGACGTGCGCTCCGGGGCCTACGCCCCCGCGCCCTCGGACGAGGACGTGCACGGCTCCCTGGAGAAGGGCCTGATCGAGCGGGCCGGGCCCGAGCTCGGCGGCAAGCTGCGCGCGGGGCGCTCCCGCAACGACCAGATCGCGACCCTCGGGCGGATGTACCTGCGCGACCACGCCGGGATCATCGCCCGCAACGTGCTCGACGTCGTGCAGGCCCTGCTCGACCAGGCGAAGGCCCACCCCGTGGCCCCCATGCCGGGGCGCACCCACCTCCAGCACGCCCAGCCGGTCCTGCTGTCCCACCACCTGCTGGCCCACGCCTGGGCGATGCTGCGCGACGTCCAGCGCCTCGTCGACTGGGACGCCCGCGCCGCGGTGTCCCCCTACGGCTCCGGGGCGCTCGCCGGGTCGTCCCTGGGTCTGGACCCCTCCGCCGTCGCCGCGGAGCTGGGCTTCGACTCCGCCGTGCACAACTCCATCGACGGCACGGCCTCGCGCGACGTCTACGCCGAGTTCTCCTGGGTCACCGCGATGATCGCCGTGGACATGTCCAGGATCTCCGAGGAGATCACCACGTGGGCCACCAAGGAGTTCTCCTTCGTCACGCTCGACGACGCCTTCTCCACCGGGTCGTCGATCATGCCGCAGAAGAAGAACCCGGACATCGCCGAGCTGGCCCGCGGCAAGGCCGGGCGGCTCATCGGCGACCTCACCGGACTGCTCGCCACGCTCAAGGGCCTGCCGCTGGCCTACAACCGGGATCTGCAGGAGGACAAGGAGCCGGTCTTCGACGCGATCGACCAGCTCGAGGTGCTGCTCCCGGCCGTCGCCGGGATGATCGCCACGCTCGACTTCAACACGCAGCGCATGGCCGAGCTGGCCCCGCAGGGCTTCGCCCTGGCCACCGACGTCGCCGAGTGGCTCGTGCGCCAGGGGGTGCCCTTCCGGGACGCCCACGAGATCGCGGGGGACGCCGTGCGGGTCTGCGAGCAGCGCGGGATCGAGCTGTGGGACCTCACCGACGCCGAGTTCGCCCGGATCTCCGCGCACCTGGACCCGGACGTGCGCGAGGTGCTCACGGTCGAGGGCTCGCTGGCCTCCCGCAGCGCCCAGGGCGGCACGGCCCCGTCCGCCGTGGCGGCCCAGATCGAGGAGCTCGAGCGGCAGGTGGCCGAGGTCGCCGGGTTCTCGCG
>JAPSHS010000229.1 GCA_031179495.1 Kocuria sp.
GGGGGTAGTGGCCGCGCAGCGTCGAGTCGCTGCGGCTGACGAAGCCCAGCGCGACACCGGCCTCCTGCGCCGCGGTGAGGGCGTTGCCGACCGCCTCCCGGTTGCGGGCGGCGGCCTCGTCGGGGTCCAGGCTGCGGGTGTTGGTGAGCACGTACACGGCGGCGGCGCGGGTGCCGAACGCCCAGGCGAAGTCCTCCGGGTCCCAGCGGGTGAGCACCGGCAGGTCGGAGACGGACTGCGTCCCGGTGGGGTCGTCGTCGAGCACCACCAGGACGCGGCCCGTGGCGGCCACGGACGCCGCGACGTCACGGGGGTCCACGGGGACCTCCGGGGGGTAGCCGGCGAGCACGTCGCTTTCAACGGTCACAGCGTTCCTGCCTCTTGTCAGACGTCTTATGTGTGATTAGCCTCACATGCAACGCCCCGCCCGTCAATTCCCCGGCCCGGCACCGCCGCCCGGGCGCCGGGCGTCCCCACCCGTCCGCAAGGAGCTGCATCACCGTGGATCTACAACTCCTCCTGGCCCTCGTGCTGGGCATCGCCACCATCATCGTCCTGGTGCTGCGCACCCGCCTGGACGCGTTCGTGGCCCTCCTCATCGCGGCCCTGCTGACCGGCGCCGTCGCCGGCCAGGCCCCGCTCGAGATCGTCGACGCGATCACCACCGGCTTCGGCAACACGCTCGCCTCGATCGGCATCGTCATCGGTCTCGGCGTGGGCATCGGCAAGATCCTCGAGGTCTCCGGCGCCGCCAACGCCCTGGCGCACGCCTTCCTGCGCGCCTTCGGCAAGGGCCGGGAGCCCTGGGCCATGGGCAGCGTGGGCGCCCTGGTCTCCATCCCCGTGTTCTGCGACTCCGGCTACGTGATCATGAACCCGCTCGCCCGGTCGATCGCCCGCGTGGAGAAGGCCGGCTACGTCACCCTCGCCCTCGCGCTCGGGTGCGGGATGACGCTCACCCACCACCTCGTCCCGCCCACCCCCGGCCCGCTGGCCGTGACCGGCATCCTCGGCGCGGACCTCGGCGCGGTCATCCTCGTCGGCCTGGTGTTCACCGTGATCCTGCTGCCGATCGTGGTCGCCTATGCACGGTGGATCGGCCCGAAGCTCGAGCCCAAGGTGGAGGAGCACGTGCGCGAGGCCGTCTACGGGACCGTCGCGACCGCCGGTGTCGGCGGCGGCCACGCGGCGGGCACGGCCCTCGACGACGGCCCCCGGGACGGGCTCGATGCCGAGACGGGGCGGCCCTCCACCGCCGACCCGTCGGTGGACCTCGGCCAGGCGCCGGCGGGCGCCAGGCCGCACCGGGTCGGCGCGCTCACCGCCTCCCTGCCGCTGCTCATCCCGCTGCTGCTGATCATCACCAACACGGTCACCGGCGCCGTCGACCAGAACGCGCAGGGTGTGATCGGCGGGGACGAGTACGAGCCCTCCGCCTGGGCGGTGCCCTTCGCCTTCGTCGGCAACCCGGTGGTCGCCCTGGTCATCGGCATGATCCTGGCCCTCTACGTGCTCCTCCCCCGGTGGAGCCCGCGGAACAAGGCGCACGGCTGGTTCGCCGAGGCCGCGGCCTCGGCCGGGCTGATCCTGCTCATCACGGGCGCCGGTGGTGCGTTCGGCCAGGTGCTGCGCACCTCCGGCGTGGGTGACGCCCTCGCCGAGGCCGTGGCCGCGACGCCGCTTCCGGCCTTCCTGGTCCCGTTCCTCATCGCCACCCTCGTGCGCATCGCCCAGGGCTCCGGCACGGTCGCGATGATCACCGCCGCCTCCGTGACCGCCCCGCTGGTGGGCACGCTGGGCATCGACCCCGTGGTCGCCGTCGTGGCGTGCACCGCCGGCTCGATGTGCTTCAGCTACTTCAACGACTCCTACTTCTGGGTGGTCACCCGATTCACGGGCCTGCAGGGCCTGGACGCGCTGCGCGGCTGGTCCGGCATCACCACCGCGGTCTGGGCGGGGTCCATCCCGCTGCTGTTCATCCTGAACCTCTTCCTCGGCTGACCCGGCACGGACCGGACGGGGTACGGGGCGGCGCGCCGTGGGCACGCCGCCCCGTACCCTGTCCGGAGGTCCCTGTTCCGTCTCCTGAAAGGGCGTTCCGTGCTCTCCGACGCATCACCGGCCACCGGTCGCCGGACCCGGCTGGGCCTCGGCTTCCTCGGCGTGGTGCTGATCGGGGTGAACCTGCGGGTCGGCTTCGTGACCGTGGGCCCGCTGCTCGAGGAGATCAGCCGCGACCTCGGGATCTCCGCGGGCCAGGCCGGGCTCCTGACCGGGCTGCCGCTGGCCATGTTCGCCCTGTTCTCCCCCGTGGCCCCCGCGGTGGCCGCCCGGACGGGACTGGACCGGGCACTGTGGCTGTCCCTGCTGCTGCTCGCCGTCGGCGTCGGGGGCCGCTCCGCGCCGGTCCCGGGCGCGGTGTGGCTCGGCACGGCCCTGGTGGGCATCGGCATCGCCTTCCTCAACGTGCTGCTGCCCTCCCTGGTGAAACGGGAGTTCCCGCAGCGGGTGAGCCAGGTGACCGGGCTCTACACGTCGATCCAGAGCGCGGTGGCGGCGGCCGGCTCCACGGTGGTGGTGCCCATCGCCCACGCCGGCCCGGCCGGGTGGCGCCCGGCCCTGGCGGTGTGGGCGGTGCTCGCCGTGCTCGCGCTGGTGCTCCTCTCCCCCTGGCTGCGGCGCCGGTCCGCCACGGCCGGCGCGCACGAGCAGGGCCCGGACCCCTTCCGCTCGCCGTGGCGCTCCGCGCTGGGCTGGCAGGTCACCCTGTTCATGGGCCTGCAGTCGGTGGCGTTCTACGTCCTCATGGCGTGGCTGCCGAGCATCGAGCGCAGCCACGGCGTCTCGGCG
>JAPSHS010000230.1 GCA_031179495.1 Kocuria sp.
GGGGTGCGCGAGGTCAGGCTCGACTGAGCGGAGCCCGGTCCGGGCGGAGCGGGGACCGTCACAGCACCAGCCGCGGCCAGGCCTTCGTGTCCCGCTGCAGCTGACGGTCGTGGGTGGTCAGCACCACTGAGGCGGCCGTCGCGGCGAGCGCCTCGGTGAGCTCGTCCACCAGGACCATGGACAGGTGGTTCGTGGGCTCGTCCAGCAGCAGCACGTGCGGCCGGGCTGCGAGCACCAGGGCGAGGTCCAGGCGGCGGCGCTGCCCCGCGGAGAGCTCGGTCACCGGTCGCCGCCGGTCCTGCGCGGCCAGCAGGCCCAGCTCGGACAGCGGCAGCACCTCGGACTCGTCCAGCCGGCCCGCCAGCACGAGCCGGATCAGCTCCTGCTCGTACACCTCCTGCGCGCACCGGTTCTCGGGCCGCGGCCCCTCCTGCGCCAGCAGGCCGATCCGCAGTCCGGGGACCGCCGTGCGGGAGCCCGTGTCGGGGATCAGAGCGCCGGCCAGGACCTGCAGCAGGGTGGACTTGCCCACCCCGTTGGGCCCGCGGACCGCCAGCCGGTCCCCGGACCCCAGCGCGACGTCCACGGGCCGCGGCAGCCGTCCCGTCACCGTGACACCCTCCGCCCGCACCAGCTCGGGGCCCGGCAGGGCCGGGAGCTCCGGCACGGACAGGGTCAGTGGCGGTTCCGGGACGTCGAGCCGGTGCCGTTCCAGCTCCTCCTGCCGGCGGTGGACCGAGCGCACGATCCCGGGGGCGCGCGTGGCCCGGGTGTGCTTGCCCGTGCCCTTCTCCGGACGCCATCCGTCCACCAGCCGGGACCGGGCACGGGCCAGGTCGTCGCCGAGCCGGGCGTGCTCGGCCAGCTGCTCCTGGTGGTCATGGATCCAGCGGGACCGCTCGGCGGTGCGTCCGGCTCGCCAGCCCGCCATCCCGCCGCCGTACCACCGCGGGCGGCCGTCCCGGCTGGGGTCGAGGTCCAGGACGGTGTCGACCACCTGGCCCAGCAGCCGCCGGTCGTGGCTGACCAGGACCACTCCGCCGCGGAACTCCCGCAGCGCCGCCCCCAGGTGGGCCAGCCCCGCGGCGTCGAGGTGGTTGGTGGGCTCGTCGAGCAGGAGGAGGTCGTGGACGGTGCCCAGCAGGCAGGCCAGGCGCACGCGGTAGCGCCGGCCCACGGAGAGGGTGGCGAGCACCCGGGAGCGGTCGGTGACCGCTCCCAGGGCCTGGAGGGCCAGGTCCACCCGGCGGTCGGCGTCCCAGGCGTCGAGGGCCTGGGCGGTCGTCAGGGCCCGGGCGTAGTCCTCGCCGGCGCCGGGCGCTCCCGCGGCCAGGGCCCGGGCCGCGTCCTGCACCTGCGCCACCGCGGCGTGCTCGGCGGCGAGTTCCACGTCGAGGAGGTCGCCCACGGTGGCCTCGGCGGGCACGGGCAGCTCCTGGTCCACCACCGCGAGCGTCCCGGTGCGGCGCACCGTGCCGGCGTCCGGGTGGAGGTCGCCGGAGAGCACGCCCAGCAACGAGCTCTTGCCGCGGCCGTTCTCCCCCACCACCCCCAGACGGGTGGTGGACGTGACGGTGAGGTCGAGCCCGTCGAGCACGGTCCGGGGGCCGCGGACCAGGCGGATCCCCCTGGCGACCAGCTGGGCGTGCTCCTCCTCGGGCACGGCGGGGCGGTGGGTGGGGACGGTGGACATGCTTCCTCCGGGAGGTGGAGCCGTGCGCGAGGGAACGGGACTCCGGGCGAGGGGACGGGTGGGCTGGACGAGGACCCGCCGCGGCGGGTGCGCCGCGCGGCGGGACAGGGACCCGTCAGAGGAAGAAGTGGTGGCACATGGTGGACCCAGGATAGCCCCGGACCACCGGCTCCTGATCGCCCGTTCCCGGGACTCGGCGCTCGAGAAGGCCGGGTGACGGGTCAGGTCGCCCGGTGCTCCCGCAGCACGCCGGCCGTCAGCGCGGCGACCAGCGCGAAGACCGGCACCACGACCAGCGCGGCACGCAGCCCCACGGCGTCGGACAGGACGCCGACGGCCGGGGACAGGCTGAGGAAGCTGATCCGCATCAGCCAGCTGACCAGCGCCAGGCCCGTCCCGGTCCTCAGGCCGGGGACGTCGTCCGCGGCGTGGAAGGCGGCGGGCACGAGGGTCGCGCAGCCGAAGCCGGCCACCGCGAAGCCGGCCACCGCCACGACCGGGACCGGGGCCAGGACCACGAGCAGCATGCCGGCCGCGCTCAGCGCGGCGCCGGCACGGGCCACGGCGACCCGGCCCCAGCGGTCGGCCATGGGGTCCCCGAGCAGCCGGCCCACGAACTGCGCCGCCATCAGCGCCACGAGCCCGAGGCCGGCGGCCGTCAGCGGGGCGCCGAGCTCGGCGCTGAGGTAGACCGCGGACCAGTTCATCCCCACGTCCTCCACCATGACCCCGGCCGTCGCGATCACGGCCACGGGCAGGAGACCGACGACGATGCGCGCGGCGGAGCGGTGCCCGCGCCCGGATCCCGGGTCCGGGCGGGGGCCGGCCGCGCCCGGGTCCGGCGTCGTCGCGCCCTCCGGCAGCGGGTCGTCGGGACCGCTCGTGCGCAGACCCCGGCCCTCCGCCGGGCTCAGCGCGGAGCGCAGCGCCACGAGGGCGACCGCGCTCCAGACGAGCCCGCTCAGCGGCAGGTGCCATCCCAGCGGAACGCCGAGGGCGAGCGCCGCGGCCCCCATCAGTCCGCCGAGCACGGCGCCCAGGCTCCACAGGGCGTGCAGGGAGTTGATGATGGAGCGGCCGCGGGCGCGCTGCACCTCCATCCCCTGGGCGTTCTGGGCGGTGTCCACGTGGGCGTCCAGCGCGCCGC
>JAPSHS010000231.1 GCA_031179495.1 Kocuria sp.
CGGCGAACAGCAGGGCCGTGAGGCCCAGGGCGATGTTCGAGTGCCACCTGTTGGCCCACTCCCTGGGGATCCGCCGGCCGTTGAGCAGGCCCAGCAGCGTGAGGGCGAGGAACGGCATGAACAGGGAACCGAGCATGCCGTAGACCAGGATCAGGCCGATCGGCTGCCCCAGGGCGAAGAGGATCATGGGCGGGAACGTCAGCCACAGCACGTAGAAACGGAAGTACTTCCCGCCCACCCGGGTGTCGGGGTGACCGGACTCCTTGCCGCGGATGTTGCCCCAGAAGTCGGCGAACATGAGGGAGACACCGTTCCAGACGCCGATGATCGAGGAGAAGGACGCGGCCCAGAAACCGAGGAGGAAGCCGGTGCCGACCACGTCGCCGTACTCGGCGCGCAGCACCGTGTAGAGGTCGAGCAGGCCCTCGTCACCGGAGCTGAGCGCCAGGCCGGCCGAACGGACCACCTCGGCGCCCACGATGAGCATGGCGATGACGAACAGCCCCGTCACCACGTAGGCCATGGAGTTGTCGATCCGCATGACCCGCATCCACTTGGGCGTGAACCAGCCCTTCTCGCGCAGCCAGTAGCCGTAGGCCGCCAGCGTGATGGTGCCGCCCACACCGCCCGCCAGCGCCAGGGTGTAGAGCACCCCGCCCTCGGGGATGAGGGGCACCAGGCCCCGGAGCATCTCGGGGATGTTGGGGGTGGCGATGACGGCCAGTCCCACCACGGTGACGAACATGAGGCCGACCAGCGCGGCGGTGATCTTCTCGAAGGTGGCGTACTTGCCGAACCACACCATGACGAACCCCAGCAGGCCCATGACGATCGCCCAGGCCCAGAGGGGGAGGACCGGGAAGACGGCGGCGAGGGGCAGGGCCGCTGAGGACATCGCCGTGGCGCCGTAGACGAAGCCCCAGATCATGATGTAGGGGCCGAAGTACCAGGTGGTCCACCGGCCCAGGGAGCGCCAGCCCTCGAAGATGGTGCGCCCCGTGGCCAGGGTGAAGCGTCCGGCGCCCTCCACCAGGATGATCTTGAGGATCACGCCGAGGATCACCGCCCACAGCAGCCCGTACCCGTAGCGGGAGCCGGCGACCAGGGTCGCGACCATGTCCGCGGCTCCGACGCCCGTGGCCGCGACCACCAGGCCGGGGCCCACGACCTTCCACTTGGCCGGCGCCCCGCCGTCGTCGTCGATGCGGGCCCGGTGGGCCTCGAAGGAGGCTTCGTTCGTTGTGCTCATGGTCGTCCTTGCGAGATCGATGGTCCGAGGGTTCCGGGTCCGGGTGCGGGCCGGTGGGGAGGCCTGTCCTCGGTGGTCGGTGTCCACCGCCTGATCGTCCGGGGTCGCCCGCGCGAACGGGGTCCGGTCCGATGCTTCCAGCGGGAACTGCGCCCCGGATCGGGGTTGCTGTGCTCGGAATCACCCTACAGCGGCAGTGCCCGCACCGTTCCCCAAGGGAAGGTAAAGAACCGGCGCGACGCCTCCGTGCGCTCCGGTCGAGCGGTGCACGCGCCGGGGGCACGGTCCTGCCGGTGCCGCGGAGCCGTGGGACAGTGGGTGCATGCGCGCAGTCGTCATCGATGCTGTCAGAGGCCGGCCCGAGGTGCGGGACGTGGCCGATCCCACGCCACCGCCTGACGGGGTGGTCGTGCGGGTGATGGCCACGGGCCTGTGCCGCAGCGACTGGCACGCGTGGGCCGGCCACGACGAGATCGTGCTGCCCCACGTCCCCGGGCACGAGCTCGCCGGAGTGGTCGTCGCGGTGGGGCCGGGCGTGCGCCGCTGGAGGACCGGTGACCGGGTGACCGTCCCGTTCGTGTGCGGCTGCGGGCGCTGCGACTGGTGCCGGTCCGGCGACGCTCAGGTCTGTCCCGACCAGGAGCAGCCGGGTTTCACCCACTGGGGATCGTTCGCCGAGTACGTCGCCCTGCACGGCGCCGACACGAACCTCGTGGCCGTTCCCGAGCACGTGGACTTCGCCACCGCGGCCGGTCTGGGGTGCCGGTTCGCCACGGCGTACCGGGCCCTGGCCCACCGGGGCCGGGTCGCTCCGGGGGAGTGGGTGACCGTGGTCGGTGCCGGCGGTGTGGGGCTCAGCGCGGTGATGGTGGCCCGCGCGCTGGGCGGTCGTGTCATCGCGGTCGACCGGAGCCCGGAGGCGCTCGCCGCCGCCCGCGGGCTCGGCGCGGAGCACACGCTGCGCGCGGACGGGACCGACATCGCCGCGGCTGTCGCCGACCTCACCGGCGGCGGCTGCCACGTCGCCGTCGACGCCGTCGGCAGCGAACAGACCTGCGCCGACGCCGTCCTCAGTCTTCGCCGACGAGGGCGCCACGTCCAGATCGGCCTGCTGCCGCCGGTCGACGGCCACCCGCGGGTGCCGATGGCGCGGGTGATCGGCTGGGAACTCGACCTGCTCGGCAGCCACGGCATGGCAGCGGCCGACTATCCGGCCATGATGTCGCTCATCGCGCAGGGTGCGCTGCAGCCCCAGAGGCTCATCGAGCGCACCATCGGGCTCGAGGAGGCGGCGGCGCTGCTGCCGGTGTTCGACCGGGCGACCGTCGCCGGCATGACGATGATCGACCCGCGCGGCTGAACGTCCCGTGGCGGGCCCAGGAGGTCCGCTCCGGGCGAGCGGGCGTGCGCCTGCTGTTCCCCGGCACCCGTCCACCGCCACCACCGGCGCCGGTCTCAGCGGGGGAGGGGGCGGCACGCACCGGCCCGCCGTGGCACACGCCCCGGTGACCCCGGCTGCCGTCGGCGCAGGAGCTGCTCCCGGGTGGGCGCATGCGCCGGCCGGCCTTCTCCGGTGGACGGGATG
>JAPSHS010000232.1 GCA_031179495.1 Kocuria sp.
CGTCGAACCAGAAGCGCTGGGCGCCGTCCCGGACGGTGACCACGCACGTGGCCTCGGTGTCCCACTCGATGTGCGCGCCGCGCAGCTTGGCGTAGGAGTCCACGGCGAGGTTGTGGTCCACGGCGGTGTCCGTGGTCAGCGCCTCGGCGATGACCCGCATCATCCGCTCCACGGTGAGCTCGGGGAGCTCCAGCTCGGGGCCCTCCAGCAGCAGCCACGCGGTGACGCCGCCGCCCGCGGTCGCGGGGTAGTGCGCGTAGACACCGGTCACGCCCTTGGCCGCGAGGGTCAGCCGGCGGGCCAGTCCCTCGGCCGCGGGCAGCTCGTCGGTGGACAGCTCGTCCACGCCCAGCCGCCGGCCGGCCTCCCTGGCCTGGACCGCGGCGGAGACCACGACGGCCGGGAAGTGGCCCAGCTCCTGCCAGGACCAGATCCAGGACCCGCGCGAGGTGGAGTCGGTGCCCAGCAGGTACGGGGTGAGGCTCACGGGCGGCTCGGTCTGCAGGGTGAACGCCGGCGCGGAGAAGTCGACGTCCCACTCGGCGCCCTGGGTCAGCTCGGCCAGCCTGGCCTGGTACTCGGTGGAGATGAAGATCGACTCGTCGATCAGTTCCTGCAGCGTTTTCGTCATGCGTCCAGGCTAGCAACCATCCCGGACGCAGGAGCGTCACGGCGGGGGCCCTCCGGTGGGTCGGCGGCCCCGCCTCGCGCGTCGTCCCCGAGGGCCGTCGGGGCCCGCTTCGGTAGGGTGGGGGCGAGGCCTCCGGGCTCCGTGACGCCGCGTCCGGCCCCGTGGCCGTCCTGCGAGACCACCACGATCCGAGCAGGCCCCTCGCGGGGCCGGGAACGAGCCAGCGCATGAGCGAGACCCCCGCCGCCCCGGACCCCGGACCGGGCCAGCAGGAGCTGCTGAACACCGTCGGCACGTGGATCCTCTCGGTGCTGCGCACCGAGCCGGGCTGGGACCGGATGGTCGTGGACCTCAAGTTCCAGGGCGGGCGCGTGCACCTGCGCGTGCGGGAGCAGCGCGGGCAGGAGGTGGTGCCCGGCACCGCCGGTCCCGTCAAGGAGGACAGCGCCGTCATCCCCGCGGTGGAGCAGCTGCGGGAACGGTCCTACGTCCGGGGCCGCGGCACGTGGTTCACCGCGACCGTCGTGATCCTCGCACAGGGCTGGCCCGAGCCCACCCACCGGATCGGCGGGACGTACGACTTCGAGGGCGAGCCCCGCCCGTGGGGCACCGAGGGCCCCTGGACGGCGCGGGACGTCCTGGCGCACCTCGAGGAGTTCCCGCGCACGCGGGCCCGGATCCCGGCCTGGGCCGCCGAGCTCGCCGCGCGCGAGGGCGTCGAGCTCCCGGCTCTGGAACCCGGGGCGGAGCAGGAGCCGGACCGCGAGGGCGTGGTCCACCCCCTCGTGCGCGCGGCGATCGACCGGTTCGTGGGCGCACCCGACAACAAGGCGATGATCGAGGTGATCCGCCAGTGCATGGCGGGGTCGCTGCTGCTGGACGTCACGGCGAGCACGCTCGTGCAGGGGCCCGACGGGCAGGCCGTGGGGCCGGGCTCGACGCTGCGCGTCCAGACGCTCGGCGAGAGCGACGGGACCCGGTCACTGGCCGCGTACACCTCCGCCGCCGAGGCCCAGGCCATGTTCGACCGGCACCACCCCGACGGGGGCAGGCCCGTGCTGCTGCGCGAGTCCGCCGTGAAGGTCCTGCAGATGCTCGTGGACGACCCCCAGCACGCCCACCTGGCCATCGACCCCGCCCGGCAGGGCTGCCGGATCAGCCGCCCCCAGATCGAGTGGGCCGTGCGGGCGCCGCACAACGACGTCGTCAAGGCGGCGATGCTCGAGAACAACATGTCGCAGCTGCTCGCCGGGCTCCTGGCCCCGGACGGGGTGCTGCTGCTCGGCGCACGCGTGCAGGGCGAGCAGGCCGTCCCGGTCTACGCCAAGCCGCAGGAGGACGGCGCGGCTCCCGACACGCTGCTGCTGTTCACCTCCGCGGCCGAGGTCGCCGTCCTGGACCCGGCCCTGGAGGTGCGCTCCGCGCCATCACGCCAGGTGCTGCGCTTCGCCCTGGACTCGGGGGCCGCCAAGGTGTGCATCAACGCGCACCCGCCCGTGGCCACCCTGACCGCCGAGCAGCTCCGGGAGCTGCTGGCCCTCGTCGAGGAGGACGAGGGCGCGAGGGACGAGCCGTCGGGCGCGGGCCCGTCCGCGGGGGACGACTCCTCCCGCGGTGCGCGCGAGGACTGAGTCCGGCGGGACCCGGGCCGGTCAGCCGGCGCCGGGGACCGGGGCGGCGGCCAGGCAGTCGGCGCAGACGCCCTGGTAGACCACATCGGCCGCGAACAGCTGCATGCCGTGATGCTCGGAGGGCGTGAGGCAGGGGGCGTGGCCGACGGCACAGTCGACGTCGGCCACCGATCCGCAGCGCACGCAGTACGCGTGGTGGTGGTTGTCACCGGTGCGGGTCTCGTAGAGCGCCGGGGAGGCCGGCGGCTCGAACTTGCGCAGCATGCCCACCGCGGTGAGATCGGAGAGCACCACGTAGACGGACTGGACGGTGATCGCGGGCAGCACGGTCCGGACCTCGGCGACGACGTCCTCCGCGGTGGAGTGCGGGCGGCGTTCCACCGCGTCCAGGACGGCCAGTCGCTGTTTGGTGACGCGGCGGCCGTGGGAGTGCAGCCGGTCCGACCACGCGGCGGTCCGGCCGGCGTCCGGGGCGGGGCGTTCCGTTGTCTGCATCCTCCTACCGTAGCGTTATCATGATGGACTCACAATAGTGGGACGGCGCTCC
>JAPSHS010000233.1 GCA_031179495.1 Kocuria sp.
GCTCCAGCCCGCCACGGAGTCCGCCGCCGCGGCGTCGGTGACGGACAGGCTCGCGTCGTCGTCGTACCCGGAGGACCCGCGCTCGAACTCCGCCGCGGGCGCCGTCCCGTTCCCGCTCTGCCACTCGTACCAGTTCAGGGCGCCGTCCCCGCTGATCCGGTCCTCGACCACCTGGCGGATCTCGGTCCCGTCGGGGGCGTACTCGGTGACGGTGATCGCGTCGAAGGACGCGGTCCCGCGCATCGCGCCCTCCACGACGGCCACGGGCGCCGCAGCGACCGCGGAGGCGTCGTCGATCGTGACCTTCCCGCTGTCGTACTCCGTCCAGCCCGACGTGCCGGCGGGCAGGAGCCCGGTGGCGACGGCGCTGTCCTCCAGCCGCCGCGGTTCGCCGGTGCTCATGAGGACGTCCGGGTCCGGGTAGCTGCCGCCGTCACCGGTCGACATCCAGCCGGCGTTCTGGTGGGTGTAGGCGAACGGCTCGTAGAAGTGGAAGTCGTAGACCACGTTGTCGTCGTCGACGAGGAAGTGCGGGTCCTCTCCGGCCGTGCCGAAGAGGCCGTCGACTCCGTGGACGCCCTCCACCACCAGCAGGTGGTTCTCGTCCACGGAGCGGACCGCGTCCACCAGCTGCTCGGCGAGGTCCTTCCACTGCTCGCCGTCGGAGTCGGTCGTGACCGGTTCGTTCAGCAGGTCGTACGCGGCGACGGCCGGCTCGTCCCGGTACCGGTCCGCGATCTCGCGCCACAGCTCGGCGTTCTGCTGCCGGAGGTCCGGGTCGCTCCACAGGTCGAAGCTGTAGCCCTCGTCGCCCCGGTCCAGCCAGAACCCGCCGATCGGAACGTGCAGGTCGAGGATCAGCCGCACGCCGTGCTGCCGCGCCCACCCGACGTTGCGGTCCAGCCACTGCCAGAACACCTCGGGGTCGTCGAGGTACCAGTTGCCGTCGATGGCGAACCGGATGCTGTTGAAGCCCATGTCCTGCACGCGCACGACGTCCTGCTCGGTGTGGTGCGGGAGGTCCAGCAGCTCGGAGCCGTCGACGTCGCCGTAGTAGCCGTTGGAGAAGTTCACCGCCTTCAGCCGGACGGGCTCGCCGTCCACCACCAGGCCGCGTCCGGCCGCCCGGACGAACCCGTCGGCGGGCGGGTCCGCGGGCACCCGCGTCCCGCCGGTGCCGGGGGCGCAGGCCGTGAGGGCGAGCACGACACTGCCCAGCACCGCCCCGGCCGAGCGGACGTACTGATGCCGACGGGTCATGCGCGCCTCCAGAGGTTTCTGCTCTCCTCAGTGGACCACGGCGCAGCCCTCGGCGCCGGTCGCACGGCCGGTGCCTGTCGCGTGCCGGGAACGATTCTCTAGGATGAGGCGCAACCGCCTTCCCCGACCGAGGAGCACCCATGGCCGTCACCGCCTCCACCACCGTCCCCGCCCCCGTCGAACAGGTCGTGGCGACCTTCGCCGACGAGGCCTTCGTGCGCCACGTGGCGCAGAAGGCCGGCGCCACCCTGGAGTCCTTCGAGGTCTCGGGAGAGATCACCGGCGCGTTCACCGTGACCACGGTCCGCGCCATGAGCGCCGACCGGTTGCCCGAGGTCGCCCGGAAGTTCGTCGGCTCCTCCGTGCACCTCACCCAGACGGACGCCTACGAGGCCCCGGCCTCCGACGGGTCCCGCGTGGTGCGCAGCGACATCAGGGTCGCGTCCCTGCCGGTCTCCGGCAGCGCCGACCAGACCCTGCGTCCGCAGGACGGGCAGACCGAGGTCAACGTGGACTGCGCCGTGAAGGCGAACATCCCGTTCGTCGGCAAGAAGGTCGCGGAGGCGGCGGAGCCCTACGTCGGCAAGGCCCTCTCCCTGCAGTCCCGGGAGGCGGAGGCCTGGCTCGCGAGCCACTGAGCTGACGCCCCGTCGCGCCGCCGAGCCTGCCCGGCAGGGACGCCCGGCCGCGGCGCGGTCGTAGACTGACCCCTGTTTTCCTTCGACGACGAACAGGAGTCCCCGGTGAGCGCAGGAGAGACGGACGAGCACGGGCCCGGGCTGGGCAACTTCCTCCGCAAGGACCTCGTGGGCGGTGTCCTGCTCCTGGTCGCGATGCTCTCGGCGCTCGTGATCGCCAACTCCCCGCTGGCGGAGGGCTACTTCGGTCTGCGCGACACCCACATCGGCATCGACTTCCCCGGCCTGGACCACACCGTGGGCGAGTGGGCCTCGGAGGGCCTGCTGGCGATCTTCTTCTTCCTGGTGGGCCTGGAGCTCAAGACCGAGTTCGTGGACGGGGAGCTGCGCAACATCCGCAAGGCGCTGCTGCCCGTCGTCGCCGCGTTCGGCGGCGTGGTCGCCCCGGCGCTGATCTACGTGGCCGTCAACACCGTCAACGACGGGGACCCCGGCACCATCAACGGCTGGGCGATCCCCACGGCCACCGACATCGCCTTCGCCGTCTCGGTGCTCGCCGTGGTGGGGGCGTCGCTGCCCGTGGCCATGCGCACCTTCCTGCTGACGCTCGCGGTGGTGGACGACCTCATCGCGATCGTCATCATCGCCTTCGTCTACACCGACGACCTCAGCGTGCTGTACCTGCTCCTGGCGCTCGTCCCGCTGGCCCTGTTCACGTTCCTGACCCAGAAGTTCCCCGGGTTCTTCATGGAGCACCACTGGGCCGCCTGGGTCGTCCTGCTGCCCCTCGGCGTCATCACCTGGCTGTTCGTGCTGGAGGCCGGCATCCACGCCACCATCGCCGGGGTGCTGCTGGGCTTCGCGGTGCCGGTGAAGAAGGTCACCCCGCGGGTGATCCG
>JAPSHS010000234.1 GCA_031179495.1 Kocuria sp.
TCGATCCCCGGCGGCTCGGCGAAGCGCCCCTGGTCCTGGGCGCGCCACCGGGTGTAGTCCACGACCTTGGCCAGCGCGCGCAGGGCCGCCCCGGGCGAGTCGAAGCAGGGCACGTCCAGGCCGTCGTCGGCGTGGTGGAGGACGGAGGCCGCGCCCGGCTCGGTGCTGCCGGTGAAGGCGACGACCACCGTCTTGCCGAGCTCGCGGCCCGCCCGTCCCACGACCTCCGCGATCCGCTGCGGGGTGGTCCGCGGGATCGGCATGAGGGTGACCACGGCGGCGTCGACGGTCTCGGCGCCGAGGCTGCGGGCGACCGCGGCGCGCAGGGCCTCGAGCGCGCAGTCCCCACCCTCGGTGGTCTGCACGGACGCCTCGGTCACGGCGGTCTCCAGGCCCAGCTGCGTGCACCGGTCCTCCATGAGCTGGCCCAGCGCGAGGGCGTTGGAGACGAGCGCCGTGCGCGGCCCGGCGGGCAGGGGCTGAGCGGCGAGGATGCCGGCCACGTCCATGAGGTGCTCGCTGGTGTCGGCGCGGATCACCCCGGCCTGCCGGAACATCGCGTCCAGGGCGCCGGGCGGCGCCTGGGTGGTGCGCCCGGTGTGTCCGGGGGGCAGCCGCACCCCGGTGACCTCGCTCTTGGCCACGATCACGGGCTTGTTCAGGGACAGCCGGCGGGCGATGCGGGAGAACTTGCGCGGATTGCCCACGGACTGCAGGTAGAGCCCGCAGGCGCGGGTCGCGGCGTCGTCCTCCCAGTACTGCATCATGTCGTTGCCGGACACGTCCGCGCGGTTGCCGGCGGAGAGGTAGGTGGACACGCCCACGTCGTGCCGCAGCGCGGCGGCGTTGAGCATCATCCCGATGGCCCCGGACTGGCTGAACAGCCCCAGCGGACCCTCCCGGGGCGTCGCGGGCAGCACGGAGGCGTTGAAGCGGCACCCCGGGGCCGTGCTGTACAGCCCGAGGCTCGCCGGTCCGACCAGGCGCATGCCGTGGGAGCGGGCGCGCCGCACGAGCTCGGTCTGCCGGGCCTGGCCCTCCGCCCCCGCCTCGGCGTAGCCCCCGGTGACCACGACGACGGCGCGCACCCCGGCCGCCCCGCACTGGTCCACGACGTCGGCGACCTGGTCGACGGGCACGGCGATCACGGCGAGGTCCACGCCGTCGGCGACCTCGCCGATCGAGGTGGCGTGGGTCATCCCCTCGCGCTCGAAGGGCGTGGGGCTCACCCCGCTCAGCCGGCCCGCGAAACCGGAGGCGAGCAGGTGCTCGACGAGGGCGTGCCCGGCGTGGCCGGGGTGCCGCGACGCGCCGATCACCGCGATCGAGGAGGGGGAGACGAGGTCCGCGATCGAACGGGCCTCGGCCCGGTGCTCCCGCGCGGCCATCACCGCCAGCGACTTCTCGGTGGGGTCGATGTCGAAGCCGACCACGACCACGCCGTCGTCGAAGCGGCGGGACAGCTCGTAGCCGGCCTGCGCGAACACGCGCAGCATCTTGCGGTTCTCGGGGAGCACCTCGGCGGAGAAGTGGTCGATCCCGTTCTCCCGGGCCGCGGCGGCGAGGTGCTCCAGGAGGACGGAGCCGATCCCCCGGCCCTGGTGGGCGTCGGAGATCATGAACGCCACCTCGGCGTCGTGCGGGTCGTCCGTGCGGTCGTAGCGCCCCACCCCGATGATCTGCTCCCCCAGCAGCAGCACGAAGCAGACGCGGTCCTTGTGGTCGACCCGGGTGAAGCGGTCCAGTTCGCGCGCGGAGAGGGTGGGCTTGTAGGAGAAGAAGCGGAGGTAGATGGTGTTCTCGGACTGCGACTGGTGGAACGCCAGCAGGGCGTCGCGGTCCTCCGGGGCGATCGGGCGCAGGTGCGCCGTCGCGCCGTCGCGCAGGATCACGTCGGCCTCCCAGTACTCGGGGTACCGGTCGGCGTCTTCCGTGTCTGCGGTCTCTGGAACCATAGACTTCAGGCTAGTAGACAAACCCGCACCGTCAACGGTGCGCCCCGGTGCGTCCCCGCGCGATCTCGCCCGTCGAGTCGCCGGGTCCGTCCGGGCCGCTCCCCGACCGAAGGACCCCCCGCTTTGATGGCTCGCCGCCGTGCGTCCTCCCACCCGTCCGCCGAGGACGAGCTGCCCGCCGACTTCCGGGAGAACATCGTCGACATCGACGTGACCTCCGAGATGGAGACGAGCTTCCTGGAGTACTCCTACTCGGTCATCTACTCCCGCGCCCTGCCGGACGCCCGGGACGGGCTCAAGCCCGTCCAGCGACGCATCCTGTTCATGATGAACCAGATGGGGCTGCGCCCGGACCGCGGCCACGTCAAGAGCGCCCGCGTGGTGGGCGAGGTGATGGGCAAGCTGCACCCGCACGGGGACTCCGCGATCTACGACGCGATGGTCCGCCTCGCCCAGTCCTTCGCGATGCGCCTGCCCCTCGTGGACGGACACGGCAACTTCGGCTCCCTCGACGACGGCCCCGCCGCCTCCCGCTACACGGAGGCGAGGATGGCGCCGGCCGCCCTCGCGCTGACGGCCGACCTCGACGAGGACGTCGTCGACTTCGTGCCCAACTACGACAACCAGTTCTTCCAGCCGGGCGTGCTGCCCGCGGCGTTCCCGAACCTGCTGGTCAACGGCTCCTCGGGCATCGCGGTGGGCATGGCGACGAACATGGCCCCGCACAACCTGCGCGAGGTCGTGGCCGGGGCCCGCCACCTCGTGGAGCACCCCGAGGCGACCCTCGAGGAGCTCATGCGCTTCGTCCCCGGCCCGGACCTGCCCTCCGGCGGGC
>JAPSHS010000235.1 GCA_031179495.1 Kocuria sp.
GAGACGTCTGCGGGTGGCCGGGCATCAGGAACTCCGCAACGGGAGGCCGGCCATTCGACGACGGGTCAGGCCCCGTTGCGGCACGTAAGGAGGAGGGTCCCTGTCCGCATGGGGTCAATCTACCACGGGGTGCCGGGCGGACCGGTGCCCGCTCACCAGTCCCCCGCGGCCTGCTGGCAGGTGAACTGCTCCGCGGTCTGCCCGTTGAGCTCCCCCGGGAGCACCGCGCCCACCTCGAGCCGGTCCCCCTCGGAGAAGTCCTGGCCCACGGAGACGAGCACCCCGGCGACCTCGGTCGTCGGCACGATCTGCGACGGCGGCACCCCGAGCAGCTCGGCCACCTGGACGGCGGCCTCGTACCAGCCGGCGCCGAAGAAGACCTGCGTGCCGGGCAGCTCGGCCGGCTGCGCCCCGCTCCCGGTCGCCCGGTAGCCCTCGTCCTCGAGCAGCTCGGCGATCTCCTCGTCGCGGCCCTCGACGCCGGAGGCGTTGGACACCGCCAGCGGCACGGAGGCAGGGTCGACGGGCGGTGCCGTCGTGGCCTCCGGCGAGGGGCTCGCCGACGACGACGGCGTCTCGGCCGGGCCCGTGAGCGCCCGGTCCTCGCGCAGCGCCTCGAAGAGGTCGTCGGCCGCCGCCTCCTGGAGCTGGAGGCGGTTGGGGTCCAGTGCGTACGGCTCCGTCGGCACCGTCACGAACACCATGTCGGCGAGGTCGATCCCGCGCACCGCCGTGGCGAGGCCGACCATGGTCGGCACGGACCCGAGGTCCTCGTCCACGTGCAGGTTGCGGGAGGCGACGTCGGCGATCTCGTAGAGCGTGGGCAGGTCCGCCAGCGTGCCCTCGTCCTTGATCTTGCGGGCCAGGGAGGCCAGGAAGGACTGCTGGGAGCGGATCCGGCTGGTGTCCCCGCCGTCCCCGAACGCGGCACGGCTGCGCAGGAACGCCAGCGCCTGCTCCCCCTCCACGGAGGACACCCCCGCGGGCAGCTCCAGACCCGACTTCGGGTCGTCGACGGCCTCGTTCACGCACACCTCGACCCCGCCCACGGCGGAGGAGAGCTCCTTGACGGCGTTGAAGTCGGCGAGCATGAAGTGGTCGATCTTCAGCCCGGTCATCCGGTTCACCGTGGCGACCGTGCAGCCCGGGCCGCCGTTGGCGATCGCCGAGTTCAGCAGCGCGTCCTGCTCCGGCGGGTGGACGGCGCCGGACCCGGGGTCCGTGCACTGCGGGATGTCGGCGATCAGGTCGCGCGGGAGGGAGACGACCGTGACGCCGCTGCGGTCCTCGGCCACGTGCACGAGCATCATGACGTCCGTCAGGCCCGCCCCCGAGCTGTCGTCCGCGTCGCCGTAGCGCTCGTTGCCCTCGCCCTCCCGGGTGTCGGTGCCCATGACGAGGATGTCCAGCGGTCCTTCCTCAACCGTGCCGGCGCCGTCGCCGAGGTCCAGCGGGGAGGTGTCCAGGTTCGACTGCAGCCGCCAGGTCGCCGCCACGCCGACGCCGAGGGCCACGAGCAGCACGAGCACCACCGCCAGCGCCGCCCAGCGCTTCCGGGACCATCGGCGGGCGCGCGGGCGTCCGGGGACGTCGGGGGTGCTTGAGGACACGGTGATCTTCTCCTGGGACGGCCGCCGGTACGGGAGCCGGGTTCGGGGGGGCGCCCGGCCGTGGCGCCGGGTGTCATGCTAGCCGCCCGCCGCGTGGCCCGGGGCGGGCCACGCGGTGGGTGCCGCGCGGAGGGCGGCGCCGGGCTCAGAAGCCCAGGCGGGACAGCTGCTTGGGGTCGCGCTGCCACTCCTTGGCGACCTTCACGTGCAGGTCGAGGTAGACCTTCGTGCCGAGCAGGGCCTCGATGGCCGTCCGGGAGTTCGTGCCGATCTCGCGCAGGCGGGCTCCGCCCCGGCCGATCACGATGGCCTTCTGCGACGGCCGCTCGACGTAGACGTTGACGCGCACGTCGAGCAGGGGCCGGTCGGCGGGGCGGCCCTCGCGCGGGACCATCTCCTCGACGACGACCGCGAGGGAGTGCGGCAGCTCGTCGCGCACGCCCTCGAGGGCGGCCTCCCGGACGAGCTCCGCGACCATGGTCAGCTCCGGCTCGTCCGTCAGCTCGCCGTCGGGGTACAGCGCCGGGGACTCGGGCATCCGGGCGACGAGCAGCTCCGCGAGGGCCTCGACCTGGAAGCCGTCCACGGCGGAGACGGGGATGACGTCGGCCCAGCCGGGCTCCGCCGCGGGGGCGGCCGTCCCGGCTGCGGTCGCCTGCGTGCGGTGGCGCGGCTTCCGGGCGGCGCGCTCGGCGCGCTCGGCGCGGGCCTGCTGCTCTGCCTCCATGACGGAGCGGCCGAGCTCGGTGACGGCCAGCAGCTGCTCGGTGAGCTCGGCCCGGGACACGGTGTCCGTCTTGGTCACGATCGCGACGACCGGCTTGTTGCCGGACGCGGCGAGCTGCTGGGCGATGTAGCGGTCCCCCGGCCCGATCTTCTGGTCGGCGGGGACGCAGAAGCCGATGACGTCGACCTCGGCGAGGGTGTCGGCGACGAGGTCGTTGAGCCGTTCGCCGAGCAGGGTCCGCGGCCGGTGCAGCCCCGGGGTGTCGACCAGGACGAGCTGGCCCTCCGCCCGGTGCACGATGCCGCGGATCGTGTGGCGCGTCGTCTGCGGGCGGTTGGAGGTGATCGCGACCTTGTGCCCGACCAGCGCGTTGGTCAGCGTGGACTTGCCGGCGTTGGGGCGGCCGACGAGCACGGCGAACCCGGCGCGGAACGGTGCACCGGGGTCCTCGGG
>JAPSHS010000236.1 GCA_031179495.1 Kocuria sp.
GGCCAGTCCGACCCCGAGGTCTCGGAGGCGGTCGACTTCTGCCGCTGGTACGCCCGCCGGGCCCTCGAGCTCGAGACCGTCGACGGCGCCCGCTTCGTCCCCGACCGGCTGGTGCTGGTCGCCCCGCCGTGGAACTTCCCGCTGGCCATCCCCACCGGTTCCGCGGTCGCGGCCCTGGCCGCCGGCGCCGCGGTGCTGCACAAGCCCGCCCCCGAGGTCCGGCGCTGCTCGACCGCGGTGGTGGAGGCTCTGTGGGAGGCCGGCGTGCCGCGGGACGTGCTGCAGCTCGTCGACTCGGTCGAGGGGGAGCTCGGGCAGTCGCTCGTCTCCCACCCCGGGGTGGACCGGATCGTCCTCACCGGCGCCTACGAGACGGCCCGGCTGTTCGGGTCCTGGCGTCCCGGCCGCCCGCTCACCGCCGAGACGTCCGGCAAGAACGCCATGGTCGTCACCCCCAGCGCCGACCGGGACCGGGCGGTGTGGGACCTCGTCACCAGCGCCTTCGGCCACGCCGGGCAGAAGTGCTCGGCGGCCTCCCTCGGCATCCTCGTGGGCAGCGTGGCGCAGTCCCCGCGGTTCCGCCGCCAGCTGCTCGACGCGGCGTCCTCCATGGTCGTGGACTGGCCGCAGAACCTGCAGGCGACGGTGGGCCCGACCATCGACGAGCCCGGCGGCAAGCTCCGCCGCGCCCTGACCCGGCTCGACCCGGGGGAGGAGTGGCTGCTCGAGCCCCGGCAGCTCGACGACACCGGGCGGCTGTGGCGGCCCGGCATCAGGACCGGGGTGGCCCCGGGGTCCTTCTACCACCGCACCGAGTGCTTCGGCCCCGTCCTGGGGCTCATGGAGGCCGCCGACCTGCACGAGGCCCTCGAGCTGCAGAACGCCGTGGAGTACGGGCTCACCGCCGGGCTGCACTCCCTGGACCCCGAGGAGATCAGCACCTGGGTGGACGTCGTCGAGGCGGGCAACCTCTACGTCAACCGCGGCATCACCGGCGCCGTCGTCCAGCGCCAGCCCTTCGGCGGCTGGAAGAAGTCCTCGGTGGGCCTGGGCGCCAAGGCCGGGGGACCGAACTACCTCGTCCAGCTCGGCTCGTGGCAGAAGGCCCCCTTCGGGGACACCGGCACCGGCGCGGCCCCCGACGAGCCGATCGCCCACCACCTCGAGGCGCTGCGCCCGCTGGTGCCCGAGGCCGACGCCGCCTGGCTCACCGCCTGCGCCGAGCAGGACCAGGCCTGGTGGGAACGGGAGTTCGGCCGCGTCCACGACGCCACCGGACTGGCGTGCGAGGCGAACCTGTTCCGCTACCGACCCCGCGAGGTCGTCGTGCGCGCCGCGGAGGACGCCTCGCTCACCGACGTGATCCGGGTCGGCCTGGCCGCCGTGCGGTCCTGCTCGCGCGTGGTGCTCGTCCCGGCCGCCGAACTGCCCGGGGAGGTGCGCGAGCTGTTCCGCTCCGTGCTCGACCCCTGCGACGACGCGGCCTTCGCCCGGGTGGCCGCGGACTGGTCCGACCCCAGCGGGGCCGGGCGGATCCGGGTGGTGGGGACCGCGCGCGGCCTCGCCGAGGCGCTCGCGGAGCGGCCCGAGATCGACGTGCTCGCGGATCCGGTGGTCGGGGCATCGCGGGTGGAGATGCTCCCGATGCTCGCCGAGCAGTCCGTCTCCGTCACGATGCACCGCTACGGCAACCCCTCCGCGGACGCCGGGACGGTGGTGCACCGGCTCGTCGCGGCCTCGCAGCCCCCGGACGCGCCCGCGCAACCGTCGGACATCTGAACGTCAGCCCTGGTGGGCGCGGGAGCGCAGTGCCAGCATGAGCCCATGAGCGCATCCTCGAAGTTCCTCGCACTGGGTCTCGCCGGAGCCCTCGGCGTCACCGGCACGGTCCTCGGCGGCGCGCCGGCCGCCGCGCACGACGGCGGACGGGGCTCGCCCGTCACCGCGGAGCTGCCCAAGGTGCCGACCATGACCGGCAGCGGCGGGGCCGTCTCGTCGGTGGACCCGCTCGCGAGCCAGGTGGGCATCGACGTCCTCGAGCGCGGGGGCAACGCCGCGGACGCCGCGGTCGCCATGGCCGCGACCCTCGGTGTCACCGAGCCGTACTCCGCGGGCATCGGCGGCGGCGGGTTCTTCGTCCACTACGACGCCCGCACCGGGGAGGTCAGCACCATCGACGGACGCGAGACCGCCCCGGCCACGTACACGGAGGACGAATTCCTGGGCACCGACGGCGAACCCCTCGACTTCGAGACCGTGGTCCGCTCCGGCAAGTCCGTGGGCGTGCCCGGCACCCTGGCCACGTGGGAGGTCGCGGCCGAGGAGTTCGGCACCATGGACCTGCACCGGCTGCTGCGGCCCGCGGAGCGGATCGCGCACCGCGGCTTCGTGGTGGACGAGAACTTCCGGAAGCAGACCGCCGAGAACGCCGGGAAGTTCCGGCTCTTCCCCGAGAGCGCCGAGCTGTTCCTGCGCGACGGCGAGGCGCCCGAGGTCGGCACCGTGTTCCGCAACCGGGACCTGGCCCGCACCTACCGCACGATCCGCCACCACGGCACCGAGGCCTTCTACGACGGCTCGATCGCGGCGGCGATCGTCGACGAGAGCCGGGAGCCCACCACGGCCGAGGGCGTGGACGTGCTCGGGGGCGAGATGACGGCGGAGGACCTCTCCTCCTACGAGGCGGTGCCGGGCGAACCCACGCACACCGACTACCGCGGCCTGGACGTCTACGGCATGGGCCTGCCCAGCTCCGGCGGGATCACGGTGGCCGAGACCCTGAA
>JAPSHS010000237.1 GCA_031179495.1 Kocuria sp.
TCACCGACGCCGACGGCCGCGAGTACGTGGACCTCGTCAGCTCGTGGGGGCCCGCCCTCATCGGCCACTCCCACCCGGCCGTCATCGAGGCGGTGCACGAGGCCGTGGAGCGCGGCCTGTCCTTCGGCGCGACGACGCGCGGCGAGACCGAGCTCGCGGAGCTGGTCGTCGAGCGGATCGGCGCGATCGACGAGCTGCGCATGGTCTCGACCGGCACGGAGGCGGCCATGACCGCGATCCGCCTGGCGCGCGGCGTGACCGGCCGGGACCTCATCGTGAAGTTCGCCGGGTGCTACCACGGGCACGTGGACGCCCTGCTGTCGGAGGCGGGCTCCGGGGTGGCGACCCTGGCCCTGCCCGGCTCCGCGGGCGTCACCGCGGCCACCGCGGCCGAGACCCTCGTGCTGCCCTACAACGACCTCGCCGCCGTGGAGGAGGCCTTCGCCGCCCACCCCGGCCGGATCGCGGCCGTCATCACCGAGGCCGCCCCCGCCAACATGGGCGTGGTCACCCCCGGTGAGGGCTTCAACGCCGGCCTGCGCCGGATCAGCCGGGAGCACGGGGCGCTGATGATCCTCGACGAGGTGCTCACCGGGTTCCGCGTGCACGAGGCGGGCTACTGGGGCCTCACCGCGGCCGGCGAGAGCGGCTGGGAGCCGGACCTGTTCATGTTCGGCAAGGTCATCGGCGGCGGTCTGCCGGTGGCCGGCGTGGGCGGCCGCGCCGAGGTGATGAACCACCTCGCGCCGCTGGGCCCCGTCTACCAGGCGGGCACGCTGTCCGGGAACCCCGTGGCCATGGCCGCAGGGGCGGCGACGCTGCGCACCGCGGACCGGATCGCCTACCAGACCGTGGACCGCCGCTCGGCGCAGCTGCAGGAGGCCGTGCGGGCGGCCCTGGACGAGGCGGGGGTCGACCACTCGATCCAGTCGGCCGGCAACCTGTTCTCCGTCGCGTTCGGCACCTCGGCCACCGGCGTGCACGACTACGCGCAGGCCAGGGCGCAGGAGACGTTCCGCTACCCGGCGTTCTTCCACGCGATGCTGGACCAGGGCGTGTACCTGCCCCCGTCCGTGTTCGAGGCCTGGTTCCTCTCCGCGGCCCACGACGACGCCGCGATGGAGCGGATCGTCTCCGCCCTCCCGGCCGCCGCCCGCGCGGCCGCCGAGGCCCGGCCGGCGGCCTGACGCCCGGGTCCTCCGGGGACGCTCAGGCGTCCCCGGAGGAGCCCACCGGCCAGGCGCCGTCGACCACCGCGTCCGGGCGGGTGCGGCGGAAGTACTCCTGCAGGTCCGCCGCCTGCTCCGCGGCCCAGCCCACCTGGTCGGCGTGCAGGTCCGCAGCCGGGCGCGCCAGCGCCGGGAAGCGGTGCGCCATGAGCACGGCGAGCCGCTCCGTGGCCACCGCGTCGGCCGCGGAGGTGTGCGCGGCCGTGAGCTCGACCCCGTACTCCTCGCAGAGCGCCCCGAGGGTGCGCTTGCCGCGCCGGTACCTGTGCACCTGCTTGTTGAGCACGAACGGGTCGAGCACGGGGAAGGGCGCCGGAACGGTCACGCCGTGCCGCCGGGCCTCCCGCGCGAGGACCGTGAAGTCGTAGGAGGCGTTGAACACCAGCACCGGCGTTCCCGCCGCGAACAGACCGGCCAGGACACCGGCGACCTGCGCGACCACCTCCGCCGCGGGCCTGCCCTCGGCGCGGGCGCGCGCGGTGCTCACCCCGTGCACGGCCGCCGCCTCCTCCGGGATCTCCACCCCCGGGTCGGCCAGCCACTCCCACTCGTCCGTCACCGCGCCGGAGGCGTCGGTGCGCACGACGGTCGCCGTGACGATGCGGGCCGTGCGCGGATCCCGGCCGGTCGTCTCGAGGTCGAAGGCCGCCCGCGGTCCCTCCGTCCACGCCGGGGCGCCGCCCGGCGCCCCGAGGTCGAACAGGGCGCCCTGCTCCGCGGTGGTGCCCGCCGGGGACGGCGCGGGCCGTGCGCGCAGGGGCGCGGCGTCGAACAGGGGCGGCTGGCCGGTGGGCCCGACGGGGTGCGAGGACGGCGACATGGCTCCACCGTACCGGCCGCCCCCGACCTGCTGTCCCGGCCCGTGCACCGCCGGTGCCGCGGCCGCCGTGGGTCCTCCCGGCCGACTCCGGCCACGTCCTGCCGGCGGCGACCCGGTCCGGGGACGCCTGGGTCGTGCGGGATCGCCGCCCTCGGGACCGCGGAGCCGCCGGCCGTCCCCGCCCCGGCGGAGGACGGGGACGAGGGCGTCGCGCCTTAGTCCGTCGGAGTGCCGTGATGGGATGAGACCCATGCGGCACTCCGAGGACAGCCCCCACGCCAACGGCACCGCCGCCGCGCCCTCGGCGGGCCCGGTGCGCTGGAGCCTGGTGCCCCCGGCCGGCGCCGACCCCGAGCGCCCGCCGTGGCGGCCCGGTGCCGAGCAGGAGGACGTGGCCGGGCTCCCCGCGGGGTGCGGCCCCCGGCTGGTGCTCGGCGGACCCGGGACCGGACGGACCCGGGTGCTCGTGGAGCTCGCGGCGCGCCGGATCCGGCAGGGCCTCGACCCGGACCGGCTGCTCGTGCTCACCCCCTCCCGGCTCTCCGCGGCCAGGCTGCGGGACGACCTCACGGCCTCCGTGGCCGCCACCATGAGCTCACCGCCCGTGCGGGCCTGGCAGTCCTACGCCTTCGACCTGCTCCGGCGGGCCCAGAACGAGGGGCTGCTCGCCGGCGTGACCCGCGGCCCCAAGCTCCTGTCCGGCCCCGAGCAGGACGTCCTCATCG
>JAPSHS010000238.1 GCA_031179495.1 Kocuria sp.
GGGACGTAGTCGTGCGGCAGGTAGGCGTTGACCGGCAGCTCGATCTTCATCTCGGTGGGCCGCTCGTCCTCCTCCCCGCGGTACTCGGCGACGGCCTCGCCCACGAGCCGCAGGTACATGTCGAAGCCGACGCCGGCGATGTGCCCGGACTGCTCCCCGCCCAGCAGGTTGCCGGCCCCGCGGATCTCGAGGTCCTTCATGGCCAGCTGCATGCCGGCGCCGAGCTCGTTGTGCGCGGCGACGGCCTTGAGCCGCTCCAGGGCGGTCTCGGAGAGCGGCTTCTCCGCCTGGTACAGGAAGTAGGCGTAGGCCCGTTCGCGGCCGCGGCCCACGCGCCCGCGCAGCTGGTGCAGCTGGGAGAGCCCGTACCGGTCGGCGCCGTCGACGATGAGCGTGTTGGCGTTGGCGATGTCGAGGCCGGTCTCCACGATGGTGGTGCAGACCAGGACGTCGAACTTCTTCTCCCAGAAGTCCACGATGATCTGCTCCAGGCGGGACTCGGACATCTGCCCGTGGGCCACGGCGATCCGCGCCTCGGGCACGAGCTCGGCGATCGCCTTGGCCGTGCGCTCGATCGAGGACACCCGGTTGTGGATGTAGAAGACCTGGCCCTCGCGCATGAGCTCGCGCCGGACCGCCGCGGAGACCTGCTTGTCCGTGTAGGCGCCCACGTAGGTGAGCACGGGGTGCCGCTCCTCCGGCGGGGTGGCCAGGGTGGAGGTCTCGCGGATCCCGGTCAGGGACATCTCGAGGGTGCGCGGGATCGGGGTCGCGGACATCGCCAGGACGTCCACGTTCGTCCGCATGGCCTTGAGCTTCTCCTTGTGCTCCACGCCGAAGCGCTGCTCCTCGTCGATGACCACGAGGCCCAGGTCCTTGAACTCCACCTCCTTGGACAGCAGCCGGTGGGTGCCGATCACCACGTCGATGGACCCGTCCCTGAGCCCGGCGAGCGCCTCCTTGGTCTCCTTGGCGCTCTGGAACCGGGAGAGGGCGGCCAGGTGCACCGGGAAGCCGGAGAAGCGCTCGGTGAACGTCTCCGCGTGCTGCTGGGCGAGCAGCGTGGTGGGCACGAGCACCGCCACCTGCTTGCCGTCCTGCACGGCCTTGAACGCGGCGCGCACGGCGACCTCGGTCTTGCCGTAGCCCACGTCCCCGGAGATCAGCCGGTCCATGGGCACCTCCCGCTCCATGTCCGCCTTGACCTCGTTGATGGTGGTCAGCTGGTCCGGGGTCTCGATGTAGGGGAACGCCTCCTCCAGCTCCCGCTGCCACGGGGTGTCGTCCCCGAAGGCGTGGCCCCGGGAGGCCATCCGCGCCGAGTAGAGGCGGATGAGCTCGTTGGCGATGTCCTTGACGGCCTTCTTGGCGGCGCGCTTGGTCTTGTTCCAGTCCGCCCCGCCCATCTTGGACAGGGCCGGTGCCTCGCCGCCCACGTAGTTGGTGACCTGGTCGAGCTGGTCCGTCGGGACGAACAGGCGGTCCCGCGGGCCGTTGCGCTTGGACGCCGCGTACTCGAGCACCAGGTACTCCCGCACGGGCTTCGGCTGCCCCGGCTTGGTCATGGCCCCGGCGATGGGCCGCTGGATGAGCTCCACGAACTGTCCGATGCCGTGCTGCTCGTGCACCACGAAGTCGCCCGGGGACAGCGAGAGCGGGTCCACGGCGTTGCGCTTGCGCCGCACGGGCAGCCGGCGCATGTCCTTGGTGGTGTACGGGCTGGCCCGTCCGAGCAGGTCCGCCTCGGTGAGCAGCACGATCCGCGGGCCGTCGAGGGCGAAGCCCTTGCCGGCCACCGCGGTGGTGAGCTCCACGACCCCGGGCTGCGGCTCCTCCACCAGGGCGTCCCGGCGGGACGCGGGGACGCCGGCGTCGTGCAGCAGCTCCGCGATCCGGGCCAGCGGTCCGGGGCCCTCGGTGACGGCCACGACGCGCCAGCCGTCGGCCACCCGCTGCTGGAGGAACGCCAGCATGGCCTCGACGTCGCCGTGGAAGCCGTGCGGGTCGCGGGCGGCCACGGTGAGGGTGTCGGCGTCGGAGTCGAGCAGGGCGATGTCCTCCCCCGCGGTGTCCGCGTCCACGTCCTGCCCGGCCACGGCGTTGACGTTGAGGGCGGTGACCGACCACCAGCCGAGCCCGGCGTCGAGGGCGGTGGAGCGGGCCTCGGCGAGGGTCTGGAAGGACCCGGAGGCCAGCGTGCGGCCCTCGTCGTCGCCCGTCAGCCCGGCGTGCTCGGCGGAGGTGATGTCGATGGGCGCGGACCGGCCGTCGGAGGCGGAGTCCCACGCGGCGAGGAGGAACTCCTCGTTGGTGGCCACGAGGTCGTGCGCCCGGGTCCGGACCTTCTCCGGCTCCATGACCACCACGAGCGAGCCCGGCGGCAGCAGGGAGAGCACGGGGACCATGCCGTCCACGAGCAGGGGCGCGAGGGACTCCATGCCCTCCACGTAGATGCCGCCGGCGATCCGCTCGAGCATCGACTCGGCACCGGGCAGCGCGTTGCGCAGCGCCGCGGCACGGGACGTCACCGAGGGCGTGATCAGCACCTCGCGGCACGGCGGGGCCACGAGCCGGTCGGGGTGCTCCGTGCCGGTGAGGGTGCGCTGGTCCGCGACGGCGAACCAGCGCAGCTCGTCCACCTCGTCCCCGAAGAACTCGATGCGCACGGGGTGGTCCTCGACCGGGGAGAAGACGTCGATGATCCCGCCGCGCACGGCGAACTCCCCCCGGCGGGTCACCATGTCCACGCGGGCGTAGGCGGCCTGGGACAG
>JAPSHS010000239.1 GCA_031179495.1 Kocuria sp.
GGTCCGCGCCGTAGGCCCCGACATGGCCTCCGTTGGCGGTCGCGAGCGCCTGGAGCACCTCGGGGTGGACCCCGGCGTGGTTGTCGCTGGCGAAGCCCTTGCGGGCGGGGTCGTGCAGACGGGTCAGTGGGGTCTCGGTCACGGTGGGCCTTTCCGGTGGGGCGACGGCGTGCTGGGCCGGTTCCGCACTCTACTCGCGCCTGCCGCGTACTCCGGGAACGGGGTGCGCCCAGCCCGCCGCCGTCCTCCCCGGTCCGGCGGGCACGTGCTTGGATGGGGGCATGGGACGGACGCGGGGCTTCTACGTCGACACGGTCCGGCGCACCACCACGGCGGACCCGGAAGCGGTGTGGGCGGTGGTCGAGGGCATCGGCGGGGAGCGCGGCTGGTACAGCACCGACCGCCTCTGGGCCGCCCGCGCCCTCCCCAACCGGCTGGACCTCCCGCCCGGGCGGCTGCGCCACCGCGAGGACCCGGACCACCTGGCGGCCGGACAGCGCCTGGACTGGTGGACTGTCGAGGCGCTCGAGCCGCCCCGAAGGCTGCGGCTGCGCTCCATCGTGCGGATGCCGGGGGAGGCCTGGCTGGACATCGGCCTGGAACCGGGAGCGGACGGCGGCTGCCGCTACCGCCAGACCACGGTCTTCCGGCCGACCGGCGCGGCGGGCCGCGCCTACTGGTACGCCATGCTCGTCCCGCACAAGGCCGTCATGGGCCGGCTCGCCTCGGACGTCCTGGGGCGCGCGGGCGGATAGGACCCCGCCGGGCTCTTCCCCCGTGAGCCCCGCGGTCGTAGCGTGGTCCCACCGGCCACCGCGACGCCCGGTGGATGCGGCCGGCGGCCGAGGGAGTGCCTCGGCACCGTTGCCGGGCCGAGCCTCCAGGAGAGTGCCGCCATGTCCGCCGACGCCCCGTCCGTCCCCGACTCCCGCGCGCTGGCCGACGAGGCCGTCGCCCTGGTCCGCGCATGGCTCGTCCGTGCCGGTGACGGCCGCAAGCACCGCGACGGTGCCGCCGACCGTCTCGCGACCGTCCTGCAGGATCCCCACGGGCTCGAGTTCACCGTGGGCTTCGTCGACCGGGTGGTGCGCACGGAGGACGTCCGCGCGGCCGCCAGGGCCCTGCGCTCGATCGCCGAGATCGCCCCCCGCACCATGCCCGCCGCGGACCGTGCCCAGATCCGGGCCGGGGCCGCTCTCGCGTCCGCCGCCCCGCAGGTCGTCGTCCCCGCGGCCCGGGCCCGGCTGCGCCGGCTCGTGGGCCACATGATCGTCGACGCCCGGCCCAGGCCCTTCGGCCAGGCCGTGCAGAAGCTCACCGCCCGGGGCCACCGGCTCAACATCAACCTGCTGGGCGAGGAGGTCCTCGGCGAGGAGGAAGCGGACAAGCACCTCGCCGACACCGTCGCGCTGCTGGAGCGCGACGACGTCGACTACGTCTCGCTCAAGGTCTCCTCCGTGGTGCCGCAGCTGTCCCACTGGGGCTTCGAAGCCACCGTGGGACAGGTCGTCGAGCGGCTGCTGCCCGTCTACCGCGCCGCGGCCGAGGCCCCCGCCGGGAGCAAGTTCATCAACCTGGACATGGAGGTCTACTCCGACCTGCACCTGACCACCGAGGTGTTCACCCGCCTGCTGGACCGCCCGGAGCTGCGCGGGCTCGAGGCGGGGATCGTCGTCCAGGCCTATCTGCCGGACGCGCTCGCGGTCGTCCGGCGGCTCGCCGCGTGGTCCGCCGAGCGGGCCGCGGCCGGCGGCGCGGGGATCAAGGTCCGGCTCGTGAAGGGCGCGAACCTGCCCATGGAGCGCGTGGACGCCGAGCTGCACGGCTGGGCCCTCTCCACGTGGACCACCAAGCAGGACACCGACACCAACTACAAGCGGGTCCTGGACTGGGTCTTCCGGCCCGAGCGGATGACGGGACTGCGGCTCGGGGTGGCCGGGCACAACCTCTTCGACATCGCCTTCGCCCACCTGCTCGCGCAGCGCCGCGGCGTGACGGAGCGGATCGAGTTCGAGATGCTCCAGGGCATGGCGGTCGAGCAGGCGCGGGCGGTGAGCGACGACGTCGGCGAGCTGCTGCTCTACGTGCCCGCCGTGCGCCCCGCCGAGTTCGACGTCGCGGTGTCCTACCTCGTGCGCCGGCTCGAGGAGAACGCCTCGCACGAGAACTTCATGTCGGGGATCTTCGAGCTGGCCCCGGACAACGAGGTCTTCGCGCGGGAGGAGCGCCGCTTCCGCGCCGCGCTGGCGGCCCTGGACCCGCGGCAGGACGCCGAGCCGGCGCCCGCCCGCGCCCAGGACCGCGGCGCCCCCGGTGCGGGCTCCGTCCACCTCCCGCTGGACGAGCCGTTCCGCAACGAGCCCGACACCGACGTCTCGGTCCCGGCGAACCAGGCGTGGGCCGAGCAGGTCGCCGCCCGGATCACGGACCGCCGCTGGTACGAGCAGCTGCCCGTGCCCGGGCCGGTGGACGCCGAGGCCGTGGAGCGGCTCGTGGCCACGGGGCGCGCCGCCGCCGGGCAGTGGCACGGCCGCGGCGCCCGCGAGCGCGCGGAGATCCTGAACCGGGCCGCCGACGTCCTGGCCGCCCGCCGCGGCCACCTGCTGGCGGTGGCGGGGGCCGAGGCCGGCAAGACCCTCGGCCAGTCCGACCCCGAGGTCTCGGAGGCGGTCGACTTCTGCCGCTGGTACGCCCGCCGGGCCCTCGAGCTCGAGACCGTCGACGGCGCCCGCTTCGTCCCCGACCGGCTGGTGCTGGTCGCCCCGC
>JAPSHS010000240.1 GCA_031179495.1 Kocuria sp.
GAGGGGGGTCCTCGCTGCCGCTGACGCGGCACCCCGTGTCAGGTGTCCCGCCAGTCTAGTCGCCGGGCCGCCGGGACCGGACGGCGGAGGGCCCCGACCGCGCGGTCGGGGCCCTCCGTGGGGTGCCGGCGGGCGGGGCTCAGCCCTGTCCGGCGGGCCGGCCGCTCGTGAGGTCCTCGGCCTTGACGCCGACGCCCACGACGGTCGGCGCCCGGTCGGCGGAGCTCCGCCGCGGGGACTCCGCGGCGGTCCTCGCCTCGTGGCGCGCGCCCTCGGCGGCGGCCGCCTGCCCGGCGGTCACCTCGGCCTCGCCCGGCCGGGCGGCCGGGGCCGACGCACGCCGGGAGCGGCGGCGCGGGCGCGCCGGCTCGGCCGGGGCCTCGGCGACGGGCTCGGCAGCCTCCGCCTCCTCGGTGGCGGGGACCTCCGGCGCAGGGGTCTCCTGCTCGGGGGCCGCCCCCTCCGGGGTGCTCTGGCCGAAGGCCTCCGCGAGGGAGTCCAGGCTCAGGCGCGGTGCCTCGGCGGGCTCCTCGGCGGGGGGCACGTGGCCCTGCGGGAGCTCGATCACCTCGCCGTTGATGGTCAGGCGCGAGCCCTGCTCGGTGGCCGCCTCCTGGTCGTCCTGGCCGGCACCGCGCTCGTCCCCGGCCGGGGCGCGGGTCTCCTCGACGTCCTGCTGGTCGGCAGCGGCCTCCCCGTTCTGGCCGCGGTTGCGGCTGCGCTTGCCGCGCCGCTTCTTCCGCGAGCGCCCCGAGCCCTCCGGCCGGGACTCCGCCGGGGCGGCGGAGTCGTCGCCGGGTGCCGGCTCCGCCTCGTCCGGGGTCTCGTGGTGGGTGGCCGCCGCGATGGTCGCGAAGGCCGTCCGCGCGGCGTCGGCCTTCGCCTTCTCCGCGGGATCGGGCTCGGCGCCCTGGGCGTCCGCACGGGCCGGCTGCTGCTCGGCCGGGCCGCGGCGGTTGCGCTTGCGCTCGGTGCGGTTGTTGGGCCGCTGCTGGTCGCGCGACTCCCCCGTGGCCCCGCCGGAGCGGCTCTCCAGCGGCTGCTCGTGGACGACCACGCCCCGGCCGGCGCAGTGCTCGCACGGCTCGGAGAACACCTCCAGGAGGCCTGTGCCCATCCGCTTGCGGGTCATCTGCACCAGGCCCAGGGAGGTCACCTCGGCCACCTGGTGCTTGGTGCGGTCCCGGCCCAGGCACTCCACCAGGCGGCGCAGCACGAGGTCACGGTTGGACTCGAGCACCATGTCGATGAAGTCGATGACGATGATGCCGCCGATGTCCCGCAGCCGCAGCTGCCGCACGATCTCCTCGGCCGCCTCCAGGTTGTTCTTGGTGACGGTCTCCTCGAGGTTGCCCCCGGAGCCGGTGAACTTGCCGGTGTTGACGTCGACGACCGTCATGGCCTCGGTCCGGTCGATCACGAGCGAGCCGCCCGAGGGCAGGAAGACCTTGCGGTCGAGCGCCTTCTGGATCTGTTCCTCCACACGGTAGTTCACGAACAGGTCCTCGTCCTCGTCCCACTTCTTGAGCCGGTCGAGCAGGTCCGGCGCGACGTAGGTCACGTACGCCTCGATGTTGTCCCACGCCTCGTCGCCCTGGACGACCATCGTGGTGAAGTCCTCGTTGAAGACGTCGCGGACGGTCTTGATCGTCAGGTCCGGCTCCGCGTAGAGCATCTCGGGGGCCAGGGTCTTGGTGGAGCCCGCGCGTTCCTGGATCTGCTCCCACTGGGCGCGCAGCCGGTTGATGTCGTGGGTGAGCTCCTGCTCGGAGGCCCCCTCGGCGGCGGTGCGCACGATGACGCCCGCGCCGTCCGGCAGGCGGTCCTTGAGGATCTTCTTCAGCCGGGCGCGCTCGACGTCGGGCAGCTTCCGGGAGATGCCGGTCATCGACCCGCCCGGGACGTAGACCAGGTAGCGGCCGGGCAGGGAGATCTGGCTCGTGAGCCGTGCCCCCTTGTGGCCCACGGGGTCCTTGGTGACCTGGACGAGCACCGAGTCCCCGGACTTGAGGGCCAGCTCGATCCTGCGCGGTCCGCCCTCGAGGCGGGACGCGTCCCAGTTCACCTCGCCGGCGTAGAGCACCGCGTTGCGGCCCCGGCCGATGTCGATGAACGCCGCCTCCATGGACGGCAGCACGTTCTGCACCTTGCCGACGTAGACGTTGCCGATCAGCGAGTCCTGCTGGGTGTGGGAGACGAAGTGCTCGGCCAGCACGCCGTCCTCGAGGACCCCGATCTGGATCCGGTTGTCCTTCTGGCGCACCAGCATCTGCCGTTCGACGGACTCGCGGCGGGCGAGGAACTCGGCCTCGGTGATGACCTGGCGGCGGCGGCCGGTCTGGCGGGACTCGCGCCGGCGCTGCTTCTTGGCCTCGAGCCGCGTGGAGCCCTTCACCGCGACGACCTCGTCGGCCGTCGCGGTCTCCGCGGCCCGCGGGGCGCGGACCCGGGTGACCGTGTTGGGCGGGTCGTCGTCGTCACCGCCCACGAGCTCCATGTCGACCTCGCCGCGGCGCCGGCGCCGGCGCCGGCGGTTGGTCACGCCCCCGCCGTTGTCCTGACCGGCCTCCTCGCCCTCGTCGGCGGCCTCGGCCGGTTCCGCCTCGGACCCGTCGCCCGGGTCCTCGGCGGTCGCGTTCTCCTCCTGCTGGCGGCGCCGGGCCTCACGGCGGCGCGCCGCGCGCTGCTGCGCGGCCTCCCGCAGCTCGTCGAGGTCGGGGGCGTGGAACATGAGGGAGGTCGCCGTGACGGCGGCGGACAGGGAGC
>JAPSHS010000048.1 GCA_031179495.1 Kocuria sp.
GGCCGGGTGGGGACTGGGTCATGGGTGGTCCTCGGGTGCGGGAGGTGGTCTGGGGACGGCTACAGGCTAGTCCGTGCGACCACCGCGACACACCGGGGACCCCGCGCGGGGGGCGCGGCTCAGGCCTGGCGGTGGACGACCGCGTGCGCGAACTCCGCGAGGGCGCGCTTGGCCACGGAGTCCGGCAGCGGGTCGAGGGATGCGATGGCCTCGTCCGCCCAGCCGCGGGCGATCCGCCAGGCCTCCTCGGTGGCCCGGTGGGCGGCGAGCGCGGCCACGGCCTCCCCCAGGGCCTCGTCCGAGGCGAGGTCGGCGTCGAGGAGCTCGACGACGCGCCGGGCCCCGGCGTCGCCCTCCCCCGCCATGCGCCGCAGGATCAGCACGGGCAGGGTGGGCACGCCCTCGCGGAGGTCCGTGCCGGGGGTCTTCCCGGAGACCTCGTCCTCGCCGGTCACGTCGATGACGTCGTCGGCCAGCTGGAAGGCGATGCCGACCTTCTCCCCGTACTCGACCATGACGTCCACGACGTCCTCCCCGGCCCCGGCGAGGACGGTGCCGAAGTGACCGCACGCCGCGATGAGCGAGCCGGTCTTGTCCGCGAGGACGTCGAGGTAGTGCTCCAGCGGGTCCTGGCCGTCGCGCGGGCCGACCGTCTCGTGCAGCTGTCCGAGCACGAGCCGCTCGAAGGTGTCCGCCTGGATCTTCAGGGCGCGCTGGCCGAGGTCGGAGACCATGGAGGAGGCCCGGGCGAAGATGAGGTCGCCGGTGAGGATGGCCACGGAGTTGCCCCACACCGTCTGTGCCGTGGCGACCCCGCGGCGCAGGGACGCGGAGTCCATGACGTCGTCGTGGTAGAGGGTCGCGAGGTGCGTGAGCTCGACGACGGCGGCGGCCTCGAGGACGGCGTCGTTGGTGCCGCCGCCGATCTCCCCGGCCAGCACGGTCAGCAGGGGGCGCACCCGCTTGCCGCCGGCCTGGAGCAGGTGGCGGGAGGTGACGTCGGCGAGGTGGTCGGCGCTGCGCACCGCCTCGTCCAGCCGCTCCTCGATCCGGGCGAGCGCCTGCAGCACGACCGGACCCAGCCGGTCGTCGGTCGCGATGAGGTCGAAGCCGGCCGGCAGCTTCACCTGATCGGTGCCCAGACCCGTGGCGGGGCCGTCGGCGCTCGAGGAGGAGGATTCAGTCACGGTCCACCACTCTAGCGAGTTTTCGGGGGGCGGGTGTTGCCGGTCGGAGGCGTCAGGGCGTCCAGCAGGGCCACGACGCGGTCCTCCCACGTGGCGGCCGGGCGGTCGGAGAGCTCCGTCATGACCCGGACCACGAAGCGCATCAGCGCGGGCACCGCCATGCCGGTGCGCACGGCGGCCTGCATCACCGCGGGGCTGCCGATGAGCCGGGCGAGGACCCGGCCCTGCGTGAAGTGGGCGCCCCATTCCTGGCGGACCCGGTCGGGGTAGCCGGCGAGCACGAGCTCCCGCTGCGCGGGCCCGTTGGCGGCCGAGGCCGCCACGACCTGCTCGGCCGCGTAGCGGGCGGACTCCATGGCGTTGGAGATGCCCTCGCCGTTGAACGGGGAGACGAGTCCCGCGGCGTCACCGAGCAGCAGCATCCCCGGGACGTGGTGCGGGGTGCGGTTGAAGGCCATGGGCAGGGCCGCCCCGAGCACCCGTCCGCGGCGGTGCTCCTCGTCGAAGGTCCACTCGGCGGGCATGGACGCGGTCCAGCCGGCGAGGACCCTCCGGTAGTCGAGGGTCCCGAACGCCGGTGAGGTGTCCAGGATCCCGAGCCCGACGTTGGCGGTGCCGTCCCCGACGCCGAAGACCCAGCCGTAGCCGGGCAGCAGCGCCCGGCGCGGGTCGTGGCCGTCCGTGAGCTCGAGCCAGCCCTCCATCCAGTCCAGGTCCGAGCGGGGGGACTCGTAGTAGGCGCGCACCGCCACCCCCATCGGGCGGTCGTCCCGCTTGTGCAGCCCGGCCGACACGGCGGCGCGGGCGGAGTTGCCGTCCGCGGCGAGCACGACGTCGGCGTGGTGCTCCTCGGTCTCGCCGGTGCGCCGGCCGGCGTCGTCGAGGACGTTGGCCCGGGCCCCGGCGACCCGGCCGGCGTCGTCGCGCAGCACCCCGGTGACGGAGCGGCGCTCGAGCACCCGCGCCCCGGCGGTGCGGGCGTGCTCGGCGAGGTGCTGGTCGAACCCGGTGCGGGTGCGCACGAGCCCGTAGCCGGGGAAGTCGGTGAGCTCCGGCCAGGGCACCTCGACGCTGCGCTGCCGGGCGACGAGCCGCAGTCCCCGGTTGCGGGCGTAGCCCAGCTCGGGCCCGTGCGGCAGGCCCATGAGCTGCATCTCGCGGACGGCGCGGGGGGTCAGCCCGTCGCCGCAGACCTTCTCCCGGGGGAAGGCGGTCTTCTCCAGGACGGTGACCTCGATCCCGTGCGCCGCGAGCCAGTACCCGGCGGAGGCGCCCGCGGGTCCGCCGCCGAGGACGAGGGCCCTCATCGGGTGGCGGTGGAGGCGCCCGCGACGGGCTTGACGGCCCGGTGGACGGCCACGATGCCGCCGGTGAGGTTGCGGTACTGCACGGCGCTCCAGCCGGTCCCGAGGATCTGCGCGGCGAGCTCCTCCTGGTCCGGCCACGCCGCGATGGACTCGGCGAGGTACTGGTAGGCCTCGGGGTTGGAGGCGGTGCGCGCGGCGATCCCCGGCAGCGCCTTCATGAGGTACTCGGTGTAGACGGTGCGCAGCGGGGCCAGCGTGGGCGTCGAGAACTCGCAGATCACCAGCCGGCCGCCCGGGCGGGCGACCCGCAGCATCTCGGCCAGCGCACGGCGGTGGCCCTGGATGTTGCGCAGGCCGAAGGAGATCGTCACGACGTCGAAGGAGGCGTCCGCGAACGGCAGCTGCGTGGCGTCGGCCTGCACGAACTCGATGTCGGGCCGGCGGGCGCGCCCCACCTCGAGCATGCCGAGCGAGAGGTCCGCCGCCACGACGTCGACGCCGGCGTCCGCGTACGGCTCGGACGAGGTCCCGGTCCCGGCGGCGAGGTCGAGCACCCGCTCCCCCGGCACGGCCGCGACGGCCTCCGCGACGACCTTGCGCCACCCGCGGGCCCGCCCCAGGGAGAGGATGTCGTTGACGAGGTCGTAGCGCGGCGCCACGTCGTCGAACATGGCGGAGACTTCGTGCGGCTGCTTGGACAGGTCTGCTCGGTTCACCCGGTCATTGTCGCACCTCCGTCCGACGGCCCCGGCCCTGTCGGGCGCGCGGCCTAGACTGGGGGGCGATGCCCTCCACCGACCCCGCCACCGTCCCGCCGGTCCCCGTGCTGCACGCCCTCACGGTGCCGCTGTCCGCACTGGGCGCGGACCCCGCGACCGCCCCGGACCTGCGGGACCTGCTGGCCGGCCCCGACCTGCTCACGTGGACCGTGGACGGGCGCGGTCTCGTGGCCCACGGCCGGGCCGCCGAGCACACCGTGCGCGGCGCGGACCGCTTCACCGCCGCGCGCGTGTGGTGGGACGACGTGGTCGCCGCCGCCGTGGTCGAGGACCGCGTGGGGGCCCCGGGCACCGGGCTCACCGCCTTCGGCGCGTTCACGTTCGCCACGGCCTCCGGCGCCGACTCCGGGCTCGTGGTGCCGGAGCTGCTCGTGGGCCGCCGCGACGACCTCGCCTGGGTCAGCCTCGTGGTGGCCGTGTCCCCCGGGACGCCGTTCGGGCTCGGCACCGACGACGTGGCGGCGGCCTGGTTCCGCCGCTTCGGCGCCGCTCCCGGGCGTGCGCCGGCCGACGGGAGCGCCCGGACCGCGGCGCCCGCCGCCGTCCGGCTCTGCCCGGGCACCCTGGACGAGGACGAGTGGACGGAGGCCGTGCGCGACGGCGTGGAGCTGATCCGCGCGGGCCGGCTGGAGAAGCTCGTGCTGGCCCGCGACGTCGTCGCGCGGACGGAGGCGCCGCTCGACCCCGTGGCCGTGGTCCGCGAGCTCGCCCACCGCTACGACCAGTGCTGGACGTACTGCGTGGGCTTCGGCGGGGACGCCGGCGGAGCCGGGCGGCTGATGGGGGCGACCCCCGAGATGCTCGTGCAGGTGCTCGACGGCGTGGCCCACGCCAGGGTGCTCGCGGGCACGCTGGACCGGGACGCCGCCCCGGCGGGCGAGGACGCCCACGAGTACGCCGCCCGGGTGCTCGGCGAGTCCGAGAAGCAGCAGCACGAGCACGGCTTCGCGATCGACTCCCTCGTGGCGTCGCTGGCCCCCTACACCGACGCGGTCACCACCTCCCCCGAGCCGTTCATCCTCGAGCTGCCCAACGTCTGGCACCTGGCCTCGGACGTCACGGCCGCGCTGCGCCCGGGCCCGGCCGGGGACCCGCCCTCCGCCCTGGAGCTGGCCGAGGCGCTGCACCCGACCGCCGCGGTCTGCGGGACGCCCACCGCCGCGGCGGCCGCCACCATCCCGGAGCTGGAGCGGATGGACCGGGGCCTGTACGCGGGTCCCGTCGGCTGGCTCGACGCCACCGGCAACGGCGACTGGGGCATCGCCCTGCGCGGTGCGGTGCAGGAGGACGAGCACAGCGTGCGGCTCTTCGCGGGCTGCGGCATCGTGGCCGCCTCCGACCCCGAGGCGGAGCTGGCCGAGACCGGGGCGAAGCTGCGTCCCATGCTCCAGGCCCTCGGGCAGCAGACCGTCGGCGCCGCCCACGATCTCGTGCCCGCCCCGGGGCTCTCCGCCCGCTGAACCCGGCCCGCGCCGGCCGGCTCCGCCCGTGCGCTCGGCCGCCCGGAATGCACCGTATCCTTGTGTCCCGAACGCAGTCGGGGGTTACCACCCCGTAGAGCCGGCTCCTCGCGCGGCCCGACCGCGCCGTCGACCACCGCTCCGACCGGAGGAACCGAACATGTCCCGCCCGTCCTGCCGCCGCGCCGCCGGCCTCCTGTCCGTCACCGCCGCCCTCGCCCTCACGGGCTGCTCGGACGGGTCCGCCGAGGACGCCGCGAGCTCCGCGCCGCCGGCGGACGGCGGGCCGGCCGCCGTGGCCCTCGTGGAGCCCGGGCACCTCACCGTGTGCTCGGAGTCCAACTACCCGCCCTTCGAGATGGCGCAGGGCGGTGAGATGGTCGGCCTGGACATGGACCTGGGCCGGGAGATCGCGGAGGACCTCGGCGTGGAGATGAAGAACGTCACGCTCGCCTTCGAGTCGATCCAGTCCGGTGCCGCCCTCGACACCGGCCAGTGCGACGTCGCGATCTCCGCCCTGTCCATCACCGAGGAGCGGCAGACCGTGATGGACTTCTCGGACCCCTACTACGACAACGAGCTCGGCCTCGTCACCGACGGCGAGGACGGGGTCGACTCGATCGCCGGCGCCCGCGACGAGCAGGTGCGGGTCGGGGTCATGCAGGGCACGGTCGGTGAGACCCAGGCCCGGGAGCTCGGCCTCAACGCCGTCCAGTTCGAGGACGCCACCACCCTGTTCACCGGGCTCAGCACGGGCAGCGTGGACGCCGTGCTCGACGACGTCACCGCGATCGCCCAGCACGCCGAGGACGACCCGGACTTCGTGGTCCAGGAGACCGCGGCCCTCGACGACCGGCTCGGCGTGGCCGTGAAGAAGGGCGACGAGGCGATGCTCCGGGCGGTCGACACCACCCTGGACCGCATCGAGGAGGACGGCACGCTCGAGCAGATCGTCGAGCAGTGGATCCCCGTCCAGGAGAACTGACCCCGCGGGCCGCGCCCCGCACCGGGGGCACCGGCCCCGCCACCGACCGCCCGTACCACCCAGAACGGACCATCCCATGGCCATGACCATGCACCAGAGAGCACGCCTCTCCCGCGGCATCCAGTACGCCGTCCTGATCCTCGTCGCCGTCGCGCTGATCGCGGTCGCCGACTGGCCGCTGCTGATCGAGAAGGTGTTCAACCCGCAGGTCGCGGCCCAGCAGTTCCCCGGCATCATCGCCGTGGCGCTGAAGAACACCCTGATCTACACGCTGCTCGGCTTCGTGGTCGGCCTCACCGGCGGCGTGGTCCTCGCGCTGATGAAGCTCTCGTCCGTGGCGCCCTACCGGTGGCTGGCCACCCTCTACATCGAGTTCTTCCGCGGCGTGCCCGCCCTGCTGGTCTTCCTCGCCTTCGGCTACGGCATCCCGCTGGCCTTCGGCTTCCGCTTCAACCACTACGTCACGGTCATGATCGCCCTGGGCCTCGTGGCCGCCGCCTACATCGCGGAGTCGCTGCGGGCCGGTCTGCAGGCCGTCCCGAAGGGGCAGTACGAGGCCGCCCGCTCCCTGGGCATGTCCCACGCCCGGGCCATGGTCACGATCGTCATCCCGCAGGCCCTGCGGATCGTGCTGCCCCCGCTGACCAACGAGGTGATCCTGCTGACCAAGGACTCCTCCCTGGTCTACCTGCTGGGCATGGGCGTGGGCCAGTACGAGCTCACCAAGTACGGCCGCGAGGCGATCTCCGAGGCCGGCGCCGGCCTCACCCCCCTGGTGGTGGCAGGCGTCGCCTACCTGATCATCACGGTGCCGCTGGGCATCCTGACCCGCCGCTTCGAGTCCAAGACCGACCGCATGAAGAAGTCCTAGGAGCCAGACGATGAGCACTGCATCCTCCGCCGCCCCGCAGTCCGGGTCCGACGACGGCCTCGCCGGCGCCGCGTCGGTCGTGATCGACGGCCTGCACAAGTCCTACGGCTCCCTCGAGGTGCTCAAGGGCATCTCCCTGAGCGTGGAGGCCGGCCAGGTGGTCTGCCTCATCGGTCCCTCGGGCTCGGGCAAGTCCACCCTCCTGCGCTGCGTGAACCTGCTCGAGCGGCCCCAGCAGGGGCGCATCACGGTCGGCGACTTCGACGTCACCGACCCCGAGGCCGACGTCGACCGGATGCGCCGGCACGTGGGCATGGTCTTCCAGCAGTTCAACCTGTTCCCGCACCTGAGCGTCCTCGAGAACTGCACCGTGGCCCAGGTCAAGGTGCTCAAACGGGACAAGGCCGAGGCCGAGCGGATCGCCCGGGCCAACCTCGGGCGCGTGGGCCTGGCCGAGAAGTCCGACAGCCACCCCGACCAGCTCTCCGGGGGCCAGCAGCAGCGCGTGGCCATCGCCCGGGCCCTGTCGATGGACCCGTCCCTGATGCTCTTCGACGAGCCCACCTCCGCCCTCGACCCCGAGACGGTGGGCGACGTCCTGGCCATCATGCGCGACCTCGCCGCCGAGGGCATGACGATGCTCGTGGTCACCCACGAGATGGAGTTCGCCCGCGACGTCGCGGACAAGGTCGTGTTCATGGACGGCGGCGTGGTCGTCGAGGAGGGCCCCGCGGCCCAGGTCATCGGCGCCCCGAAGGAGCCCCGCACGCAGTCGTTCCTCTCCCGGGTGCTCAACCCGACCCAGGTGCAGGCCCCGGAGCACTGACGCCGCGGCCGGCCCCGCCGCCCGGACGCCCAGGGCCCCGCCTCCTCCCGAGGAGGCGGGGCCCTGCCGCACCCGCCCCGGTGCGGGGCCTCAGGGTGCGGCGCCGCCGGCTGCGGCCACCGCGGCCCGGATCCTCGCGTGCAGTGACCGCAGCTCGCGCCGGTCCACGCGCACCTCCAGGACGGAGCGGCCCCGCACCGGCGCGGTGAGCGCCGCGGCGAGCCCGGGCAGGCCGTCCACCCGCCGGTGCGGGACCCCGTAGCCCGCGCAGAGCGCGTCCAGGCGGGCCTCGTGCGGGGTCCCGAAGAAGCGCTCGACGACGTCCCGGTACTCCTGCTGCTCCCCCAGGGCCCCGTGCTCGAGGGTCGAGAAGATCCCGCCGCCGCCGTCGTTGAGCACCACGACCTGCAGGTCGGGCTCCCGCTCGCCGGTGCCCAGCAGCAGGGACGAGGCGTCGTGCAGGAAGGTCAGGTCCCCCACCAGGGCACGGACGGGGCGCCCGGTGCCCAGGGCCACGCCCGCGGCCGTGGCCACCGTCCCGTCGATCCCGGCGAGGCCGCGGTTGGCGACCACCAGCGGGGACGCGGGGCCCGGGCGCGCGGCGAGGTCCAGGTCCCGGACGGGGTTGGAGGAGCCGGCGACGAGCACGGCCCCGTCCCGCCGGCAGGACTCCCACAGCGCGGCGGCCACGGCCGGTCCCGTCGGCCGGTCCGGGGGCTCGGCGGCGAGCAGCCGGGCCACGGCCCCGTCCGCGGCGGCGCCCGCCCGCTGCCAGGCCGGGGCCCACCCCGGGGTGCCGCGGCCGGTGAAGGCCGCGGCCTCCGACCAGCTGCCGAGCAGGTGCTCGCGCCGGCGGCCCGGGTCGTACCAGGCCACGGGTCCGGGCTGGACGGCCGCGGTGGCCACGTCCGCCCGCCCCAGCAGCGCCCCGACGGGGCGGGAGAGCGTGGGCCGGCCCACCAGCAGGACGCGCTCGATCCGCCGGCCCAGCGGTGCGTCCAGCAGCAGCCGGTAGGCGCCCACGGCGTGCGGTCCGGAGCGCGCGTTCGAGGACGGCTCGGCGAACAGCGGGAGCCCGCACGCCGCGGCGAAGCGGGCGGCGGCGGGGCCGGCCCCGTCCCCGGCGACGACGACGGAGCGGGCCGTCCCGGCCGCCGGGGGCGGACCGACGACGGGCCCGGCGGCGACGGCCCGCGGGCCCGGATCGGGGGCCGGGTCGGTGCGGGCGGCCAGCCGTCGTGCCCGCTCGGCGAGCACGGCGCCGTCCTCCGGGGCGGGGTGCAGCGGGTCCCGCAGGGCCACGTTGAGCTGGACGGGCCCGGCGGGACGGGGTCCGCCGGGCCCGCGCCCGGCGAGCGCGGCGAGGGCCGCGGCGAGGCGGGCGGGGACGTCGTCGTCCTCGGGCAGGAGGTCGACGGCGGCCCGCACGTGGTCGCCGAAGAGCCCGGGCTGGCGGGTGGTCTGGTTGGCGCCGGTGCCCCGCAGCTCCGGGGGGCGGTCGGCGGAGAGGACGACGAGGGGCACCTCGGCGTGGTCGGCCTCCATGACGGCCGGCAGCAGGTTGCCCACCGCGGTGCCCGAGGTGGTGACCACCGCGGCCGGGCGGCCGGTGGCCCGGGCGATGCCGAGGGCCGTGAACGCGGCGCCCCGCTCGTCCACGCGCACGTGCACCTCCAGGGCCCCGGCGGCGTGGGCGGCGGCCGCGGCGTAGGCCAGGGGCGCGGACCGGGACCCGGGGGCGACGACGAGGTGGCGCATCCCGGCGGCGACGAGCTCGTCGAGGACGGCGGCGGCGGTGTCGAGGGACGGTGTGGTCACAGGAGACCAGGGTAGTCCCGGGAACGGGACGGTCCCCGTCCTGCCGGGCGGCGGGACGGGGACCGTGGGGCAGAAGACCGTGCTCAGTAGGAGCGGGCGGCGGTGCGGGCCGCGGCCTTGGTCTCCTCGGTGGCCTTGCCGCGGTAGCCGCGGTAGCGGGGCCCGCAGTCCCCGTTCTTGCGGCGCCTGCCCGCGTTGCGCTCCCGGCCGGGCTTGTCGGAGATCGCCCCGGGGAACTCGGGTGCCTCGTCGCCGTCCACGGGGAAGACCTGGGCGACGGACGGGCGCGGGAGCGCCCACTCGCCGTCGCCCTGCCGGGTGGGCACGACGTAGTCCGGGAAGTAGGAGCGGGGCTGCTCGAACGAGCCGTCCTCGCCCGGGTGCTGCACGGCCACGTAGACCATCCGCTCGCGGTCGTGGACCACCGGGCCGCAGCACTCGGCGTCCTGGGGGACGGCGAGGAACTGCTGGACGTTGCCGCGCCCGCGCCCGGACAGGCCCACCTTGTACATGCCGTCGTTGTAGCCGATCGTGCCCGGGGCGCCGTCGGTGGTGATCCACAGGTTGCCCTCGGAGTCGAAGGCCAGGTTGTCGGGGCAGGAGATCGGGGAGACCTTCTCCACCGGGTAGCCGGCGAAGTAGGTGGACGCGTTCTTCGCGGGGTCCCCGGCGAGCAGGAGGATGTTCCAGCCGAACTCGAGGGCGTCGGCCCGGTTGTCCCGCTCGGTGAGCTCGATGACGTGCCCGTCGCGGTTCTGGGTGCGGGGGTTCGCCTCGTCGGGGCCGGCCTTGCCGTCGGTGCCGCGCTGGGTGTTGTTGGTCAGGGCCACGTAGAGCTTGCCGGTCAGCGGGGAGGGCTCGACGTCCTCGGGGCGGTCCATCTTGGTGGCGCCGGCCTTGTCGGCGGCGAGGCGGGTGTACACCAGCACCTCGTCGACCGCCATGCCCTCGATCGCGGAGCGCCCGCCGACGACGAGCGGCAGCCACTGCCCGGAGCCGTCGAAGGCGCCGTCCGAGGGCAGGCGGCCGGAGCCGTCGATCTCGGCCGCGGTGTCGCCGGTGAACTTCGCGACGTAGAGGTCGCCCTCGGAGAGCAGGGTCATGTTGTGCGCCCGGTCGCCCTCGACGTACTTCTTCGAGGAGACGAACTTGTAGAGGTAGTCGAAGCGCTCGTCGTCGCCGGAGTAGGCGACCACGGTCCCGTCCTCGGCCACGCGCACGTTCGCGCCCTCGTGCTTGAAGCGGCCCAGGCCCGTGTGCTTGACCGGGGTGGAGGAGGGGTCCTGGGGGTCGATCTCGACGATCCAGCCGAAGCGGTTCGGCTCGTTCTCGTAGCCGGGCAGGGTCGAGTCGAAGCGCGGGTCCACCTCGTGCCAGCGCCGGCTCGGGGCGTCCGTGGAGATCCCGTAGCGCTTCTGCTCGGCGGAGCCGTTGCCCTTGAAGTACTGGTTGAAGTTCTCCTCGCCGGACAGGACGGTCCCCCACGGGGTGGTGCCGCCGGCACAGTTGTTCTGCGTGCCCAGCACCACGGTGCCGGTCGGGTCGTCCTTGGTCTTCAGCAGGTCGGACCCGGCGGCGGGACCGTCCACCGCGAACGGGGTGCTCAGGGTGATGCGCCGGTTGCGGCTGCCGCCCCGCACGTAGGACCAGGGCCGGCCGGGCCCGGTGCGGGCGATCTCGACGACGGACATCCCGTGCGCGGCCATGGCCACCCGGGCCACGCGCTCCAGGTCCCCCAGCTGCTCGGCCGGGAACATGTTCGTCTCGTTGGTGTACTCGTGGTTGTTCACCAGCACGCCGGTGCGCCCGCCGCGGTCCTGGAGGATGTCCAGGTAGTCCGAGTTGTAGCCGAACTGGCTCGCCTGGGACTCGGGGGTCTGCGCGAGCGGGTCGAACTCCGGGGAGTCGGTGAACAGCGGGTCGCCCCACCGGATGATCGGGGACCAGTCGTAGCCCTCGGGCACGGTGAGGTCGTCCACGGTGTTCGGGACGGGGGCGATCGGGGAGAAGGACAGCCCCGGGCGTCCGCGGCCGTGGGCCTGGGCGGCTTCGGGCGTGGCCCCCACCACGCCGACCGTCACGGCCGCCGCGGCTCCCAGGCCGAGGGCGGAGCGGCGGGACAGGGCGGCGCTCGCGATGTTCCGGAAGTAGCCGTTGCCGGAGGTGTTGCACTCCGGTCCGGCGCAGGCGTCGCCGCACTTGAGCCGGCAGGTGAGAGGACTGCGCTTGCCGCGGGCGTGGCCCAGCATGGGCAGGAGGGTGCGCTTGGCGATGTCGGTCATGGCTCTCCCAGGAGATCGGGCCCGCGGGAGGACCGCGGCCGGGGAACGGGT
>JAPSHS010000241.1 GCA_031179495.1 Kocuria sp.
AGAGCGTCGTGTCCACGCCCCACGCCCGGTAGAAGTCCACCTCGGTGCCCGGGGCGTGCAGGAGGAACTCGGCGACGTCGAAGCCGATGCCCCCGGCGCCCAGGACGGCGACCCTCCGGCCGACGGGGGCGTCGTGGCGCAGCACGTCCCGGTAGCCCACGACCGAGGGGTGGTCCACGCCCGCGATGGCGGGCACGCGCGGCTCCACGCCGGTGGCGAGCACCACGCGGTCGAAGCCGCCCAGGTGCGCGGGCGTGGCGGTGGTGCCGAGGCGCACGTCCACCGCCAGCTCGGCCAGCCGCACACCGAAGTAGCGCAGGGTCTCGGCGTACTCCTCCTTGCCGGGGATGCGCAGGGCCATGCAGAACTGCCCGCCGATCCGCTCCTCGGCCTCGAACAGCGTCACGGCATGACCGGCCTCCGCGGCGGCGACCGCGAAGGCGAGGCCGGCGGGACCCGCCCCGACCACGCCGATCCGCTCGGCCCGGCGGGTGGGACCCAGGCGCAGCAGGGTCTCGTGGCCCGCCCGCGGATTGACGAGGCAGGAGGCGGTCCGGCCCTCGAAGGCGTGGTCCAGGCACGCCTGGTTGCAGGCGATGCAGGTGTTGATCGCGTCGGCGCGGCCCCGTGCGGCCTTGGCGACGAACTCCGGGTCCGCGAGCAGCGGCCGGGCGAGGGACACCATGTCGGCGTCGCCGGAGGCCAGGATCCGCTCGGCCGTCTCCGGGGTGTTGATGCGGTTGACCGCCACCAGGGGGATCCCGACCTCGCCCTTCAGCCGGCGGGTCACCCAGGAGAAGCCGCCGCGGGGGACGGCGGTGGCGATGGTCGGGATGCGCGCCTCGTGCCAGCCGATGCCCGTGTTGAGGAGCGTGGCCCCGGCGGCCTCGACCGCCCGCGCCAGCGCGACGACCTCCTCGAGCGTGGAGCCGCCCGGGACCAGGTCCAGCATGGACAGGCGGTAGATCAGGAGGGCCTCGGGGCCGGTGCGCTCACGGACGCGGCGGACGATCTCCACGGGCAGGCGCATCCGGTTCGCGTAGCACCCGCCCCACTCGTCGGTGCGGTGGTTGGTCTCGGCGGCGACGAACTCGTTGACGAGATAGCCCTCGGAGCCCATGATCTCCACGCCGTCGTAGCCGGCCTCCCGGGCGAGGGCGGCGGTGCGGGCGAAGTCCTCGATGGTCCGCCCGATCTCCTCGGCCGTGAGCTCGTGCGGGACCACCGGGCTGATGGGGGCGCGCAGAGGGCTCGGGGCCACGGCGTCGGGCGTCATGGCGTAGCGGCCGGAGTGCAGGATCTGCAGCGCGATCCGCCCGCCCTCGGCGTGCACGGCCTCGGTCACCAGGCGGTGCCGTGCCACCTCCTCGGGCGTGCGGAGGAGGGCCCCGCCGGCACGCGTGGCGCCCTCGGGGCTGGGTCCGACGCCGCCCGTGACGATGAGCCCGACGCCGCCGCGCACCCGTTCCGCGTAGAACTCGGCCAGGCGCCCGAACCCGCCGGGCAGCTCCTCGAGGCCGGTGTGCATCGAGCCCATGAGCACCCGGTTCGGCAGGGTGACGGGACCGAGCTCCAGGGGCGCCAGCAGGTGCGGGTAGGGCAGGGTCATCCGATACTCCTCGTCTCAGGTACTCGGGTCACCGTAGGCGAGAGGTGAGGCACGCCACAAGGCGGTCGCGCGGGGCGGGCTCAGAGCCCGCGCAGCCGCTCCTTCCAGAAGGCGCGCCAGGGCTCGACGTCCTCGGGGGAGGCCAGTCCGGCGTGGGCCACGGCGACCGTGCAGCGACCGGCGCCCTTGGTCGTGATGTTCACGGAGACCCGCGAGCCGTCGGCCAGACGCGCCCGCCAGTAGCGCCACTTCTCGGTGGCGCTCGTGCTCGGCGGGTCCGCGCAGGCCACCCCGGGTTCCCCGGCCATGAGCGCGCCCCAGCGGGCGAGGAGGTCGTCCGCCGTGCCGTCCACGGTCCGGCCGGCGCTGACGTTGAAGCGACCGTCCCCGGCCTGACCGGGGCGCCGGGCGCCGATGTGCTGCTCGTAGGCCACGGTCACGCTCTGGGCCCACCACTCGGGGTTCGCGACGACGCCGGTGAGCTGCTCCGTCAGGTGCCGGGCGATCTGCGCGTGGCCCATCCGCCGGGCGCCGAGGGCGTCGAGCCGGGCCGTCCAGGTCTCCCACGGGATGCCCGTGGCCTCGGCGATGCCGCGCGTGCTCGTGCCCCGGGTGCTCATGGGGCCAAGGATAGCGGCGGCGCCCGTCGGAGCACCGCCGCCCCGGGCGCGGCTTCAGTCCCCGGCCGTGGGGCCGGGGCCGCCCGCCCCCTTGCCGAAGTCCGGATCGGCGGGGTCCTCGGCGCTGCCCGCGCTCGGCACGCGCTGGCCGGCGTTGGTCTGGCCCAGCGGGTCCTGGGCCGTCTCGAGGTCGCGGGCCGGGGTGTCGGGCACGCCGACGTCGTCGGCCAGGTGCGGGTCGTCGGGGAGCTGGCTGCCGGAGGCGGGAGTCGTGTCCATGTGCCCAGCCAAGCAGTGGCTCCCGGCCCTGACAAGGGCCGGGGGCGGGGAACGGGCGGGGAGAACCGGCAGGGGTGCGGCGGGAGGCGCCGGGGCGGCGGATATCGCGCTCAGCGAATGGACAGGGTGCTGACAGTCTGTGGAGGCCGTGCCATAGTGGGGAGGAGAGGCCCGCTCCGGCGAGCCGTTCCTCGTTGTCGATCAAGGCCGCCGCCCGGCGGCGGCCGGAAGAAGGAGACGA
>JAPSHS010000242.1 GCA_031179495.1 Kocuria sp.
TCGAGGCGCAGGAGGCCGTGGAGAAGATCACCGCGGCGGTCTCCTCCGGGAACCCGCTGACCCTCACGGACACCAAGGGCAACGTGACCGTGGTCCCCGCCGGCGTCATCGGCTACGCCGCCGTCGGTGCCGAGCAGAAGCGGACCGTGGGCTTCACGCCCTTCACGAAGGACGCCTGAGAGCTTTCCGCCGAGCACGGCGGGACCCTGGCCCGGCGACCGCACGGAGTGTGCGCGGTCGCCGGGCTACACTGTTAAGCGCACTGGATGACCGGTCGTACCCGCGATCCCACGAACGACAGACACCTTCGCCCCCCGCTCCCCCGCGACCAGGCCCCGCACGGCGGCCGCGCACGGGACCGGATCCGGGCGCCACGACCCGTGGCGCGCCCGGCCGGGGCGGCGCACGCTCACGATCGGCTTCCACCCAATGCGCGCCCCGGCGCCCGCCACGACGGCGGCCCGGCGGCCGGACCCCGTGGTCCCCGCCCTCCAGCGGGCGTGCCCGAACGTAAGGAACCCGATCGTGACCGACCCCATCACCGGCACCACCCCCCAGGACACCGTCCCCGAGGACACCGCCCCCCGCGAGGAGGCGCTGGCCGGCACCCCCGAGCTCGTCGTCGAGACCGACGAGCACCCCGAGCCGCTGCCGCAGGGCTTCGCCGAGTTCGGGGTGCGCCAGGACATCGTCGACTCCCTCGAGGCCGAGGGCATCCTGCACCCCTTCCCGATCCAGGCCATGACCCTGCCGGTGGCCCTGTCCGGGCAGGACATCATCGGCCAGGCCAAGACCGGCACGGGCAAGACGCTGGGCTTCGGCATCCCCGTGGTCCAGCGCGTCGTGGGCCGCGGCGACGCCGGCTGGGACCGGCTGAAGAACCCCGGCGCCCCCCAGGCGCTCATCGTGGTGCCCACGCGCGAGCTCGCCGTCCAGGTCGGCCACGACCTCTCCACCGCCGCACGGACCCGCGACGCCCGGGTGGCGACGATCTACGGCGGGCGCGCCTACGAGCCCCAGATCGAGGAGCTCCAGCGGGGCGTCGAGGTGGTCGTGGGCACCCCCGGCCGGCTCATCGACCTGAACCGGCAGCGCCACCTCGACCTCTCGGCGGTGCGGGCCGTGGTCCTCGACGAGGCCGACGAGATGCTGGACCTGGGCTTCCTGCCCGACGTCGAGAAGCTCCTCGCGGCCGTGCCCGAGGTCCGCCAGACGATGCTGTTCTCCGCGACGATGCCCGGCCCCGTGGTGGCCATGGCCCGCCGCTACATGACCAAGCCCATGCACATCCGGGCCGCCGCGCCCGACGAGGGCGCCACCAAGAAGGACATCCGCCAGGTCGTCTACCGGGCCCACCAGCTCGACAAGGACGAGGTCGTGGCCCGGATCCTGCAGGCCGAGGGCCGCGGGCGCACGATCGTGTTCACGAAGACCAAGCGCGCCGCCGCCAAGCTCGCGGACGAACTGATCTCCCGGGGCTTCGCGGCCGCTCCGCTGCACGGCGACCTCGGCCAGGGCGCGCGCGAGCAGGCCCTGCGCGCCTTCCGCAACAACAAGGTGGACGTCCTCGTGGCCACGGACGTCGCCGCCCGCGGCATCGACGTCGTGGACGTCACCCACGTCATCAACTTCCAGTGCCCCGAGGACGAGAAGACCTACCTGCACCGCACCGGCCGCACCGGCCGCGCGGGCAACAAGGGCACGGCCGTGACCTTCGTCGACTGGGACGACGTGCCGCGCTGGCGGCTGATCGACAAGGCCCTCGAGCTCGGCATCCCCGAGCCCCGCGAGACCTACTCCTCCTCGGAGCACCTGTACGAGGACCTGGGCATCCCGCAGGGCACCAAGGGCCGGCTGCCCCGCTCGAAGCGCACCCACGCCGGGCTCGAGGCCGAGGTGCTCGAGGACCTCGGCGAGCCGGGCGGGCGCAAGGGCGGTCCCCGCGGCGAGAACCGCGGCGAGAGCCGGGGCGGGCGCTCCCGCGACCGCGACGCGTCCCGCTCGGGCGGCGGAGCCCGCCGGGGCGAGGCCCGGACCGAGCCCCGGGGCCGCCGGGAGGACGCCGAGAAGGCCGGGGAGCCCCGCGAGAACCCGCGCGGGCGGGACCGCGGGACCGTCCGGGAGACCCCCCGGGAGACCTCGGTGGAGCACGCCCCGGACGGCGCCACCCGCCGGCGCCGGCGCCGGCGCGGCGGCACGGGCAGCGGCGAGACCCAGCCGGCGCAGAGCGGCACCGCCGGCGAGTGAGCCCCTTCGCCTTCGACGCCGAGGGCCCCGACGCGGTGGTCGCCGCGGAGAACCTGGATCTCCTGCGGCGGCTGCCCGACGGGGCCTTCCGCATGATCTACGTGGACCCGCCCTTCAACACGGGCCGCACCCAGCGGCGGCGTGCGTCCACCATGACCCCCGCGGCGGTCGGCGAGGGCGACCGCACCGGCTTCGCCGGCCGCTCCTACACGACCGTGCTCGGCGCCCTCCGCAGCTACGACGACGCGTTCGCCGACTACTGGGGGTTCCTGGAGCCCCGGCTGCGCGAGGCGTGGCGGGTCCTCGCCGACGACGGGACGCTGTACCTGCACCTCGACTACCGGGAGGTGCACTACGCCAAGGTCATGCTGGACACGATCTTCGGCCGGGAGTGCTTCCTCAACGAGATCATCTGGGCCTACGACTACGGCGGGCGCTCCCGCCGCCGGTGGCCGGCCAAGCACGACAACGTCCTCGTCTACGTCAAGGACCC
>JAPSHS010000243.1 GCA_031179495.1 Kocuria sp.
GCCCGCTGCTCGACGGTCTCCGTGGCCCACTGCTGGACGGCCGCCCGGGTGTCCCACGCGGTGGCACCGGGCGTGAGCAGCGCGGCCAGGGGCACGGCGTGCCCGGTCAGTCCCCAGCGGCGCAGCACCGCCTCCATGCGCTCAGTGGCATACTTCTCCGTGCCGACGGACAGGACGTCGGCGCCTCCGGCGAGGCCGAGCGCGACCGCACCCGGACAGGTGGTGACGAGGTGGTCGGCCGCGAGCACCAGCGCGTCCGCCGGCGGGTCCGGCGCCAGGACGTGCGGGCGGGCGTTCTCGGGCAGGCCCGCGGCGACGGCCTCGGCGAGCTCCGCGTCCGCACCGGCACCGCCGCACGGCAGGACGGTGACCGTGCCCGCCGTCCGGTGCACCAGGGCGGCGAGCAGGGCGGTGAGCACAGGTGCCGCCTCGTCCGGACCGAACGGACCCGTGAGGTGCCCGAGTGCCGCGACGATCCGTGGGGGCGCACCGTCCGGCGCGGGATCCACCGCCGTGTCCGGGGTGGGGAGGACGAGGGCGTCGTCCTCCCCGAGGTGTAGACCGGGGTGGTCCGGGCAGAGCCGGAGGGCCAGCGCCCGGGAGGTCTCGTCGCGCAGCCCCACGAGCGAGGCGGTGCCGAGCAGCTCGCGCAGGACCCCGGCCGGGGCGTTCCGGGCGTCGAGGGCCAGGCCGCTGATCACGACCGGCAGGCCGTGCCGGGCCGCGGTCCGTGCCGCGCCGAGCCAGCCGGCGAGCAGCTCCGGACCGGCGGGACCGCCCGCTCCGCCACCGCTCAGCAGGAGCCCCTCCGCCCGGGGCGCCGGCTGTCCCGTCTCGTCGGGCAGCACCTGCGCCGCGGCACCCGGCGGAACCGGCCCGGCGGGCTCGGCCCCGGACGCGGGATCCCCCGGCTCCTCGTCGCGGTCCACGAGCACCGCCTCGACCCCGCGGCGGGCGAGCTCCTGGAGCAGGCCGCGCAGCTCGGCCTCCTCCCCGAGGTGCGGCACGCGGCCGGTGGAACTCCTCAGGACGTCGATGCGCATGACGGGGCGGACCTCTCTTCCGGCGGCTCCTGCACGGCCATTCTCCCAGGCCGGCCCCCGGCGCGGGTCGGCGTCCGGGGGGAGCCGGGGCCGCAGTGTCCCTCGTACGGTGTACGAAGTTGCAGGTCCGTACGACATCCGCCTTGTCCGGACACGAGCCCGTCAGCCACTGTTGGAGGACACAGAGCACCGTCTCCGCCGGCAGCGACCATCCGGAGGACCGATGCCCGGACCGTTCCCGCCGATCTCCCGTACATGCCGAATACGGCATATACGCGGTCGGCCGTCACCGGACCCCGGGACGACGTCCTCCCGCCGCCGGGCCGGACCGAACCGGCCCCGGAGAGCCCGCCCACCTCATCGCGGGAGAAGTCGAGGAGTCCCCAGCATGTTGAACGCCGCCGTCGTCAGCCCCCTGCCCATGACCCGCATCGCGATGCAGCGCGAGTCCCTCGAGCACCCCGAGCACGGCGTGCGGATCGGCACCGTGGCGGGGAGCGTCCCGGAGTTCCTCGCCCAGAACGCGACCGATGCGGCCGTGGTGCTGCTGAGCCTGAACACCCAGGACGGGCGCACCCTGGTGCAGAACATCACCGATCTCACCGCGCACGAGCACACCGTGGTGGTGCTCGCGCCGCCGGACGAGCTCGTCCGCGTCCGGTCCGCCTTCTCCTGCGGGGCGGCCGGGGCCGTCGGCAAGTGCGAGCCGATCAAGAGCGTGTTCCGGACCATGCGCCTGGCCAAGCAGCTGGGCCACTTCGTGAGCGACCAGCTGCAGGACGCCCTGACCGAGCTGCCCAGCAGGGCGCCGGCGAAGCTCTCCGCCCGGGAGCGGGAGGTGCTCGCGCTCTACGTGGACGGCCTCCAGGAGCAGGAGGTGGCCGCCCGGCTGCAGATCGCGGAGTCCACGGTCGAGGAGCACCTCAAGCGGATCCGGCGCAAGTACGCCCTGGTGGAGCGGCCGGCGCGCACCAAGCTGGAGCTCTACAAGCGCGCGATCGAGGACGGGTTCATCCCGCCCGTGCTGCCCTTCGCCTGAGCCGGGGTCAGGCGGCCCCGAGCAGCCGCAGCACGGCCGCGGCGCCCGCGCCCAGGACCACGACGAGCAGGAACGGCGCGCGCAGCGCCAGGGCGACCCCGGCCACGAGCAGGGCCCCGAGCCGGGCGTCGAGCACCAGGGCCTGCCCCGCGCCGAAGGCGTTCATCACCACGAGCGCGGCGAGCAGACCGACCGTGACGGTGCCCGCCATCCGCTCCACCCGGGGGTCGTCCAGCACGCGGTCGGGAACGAGATAGCCCAGGAGCTTCAGGCCGTAGGCCAGCGCGCACGCCCCCAGGACCCAGAACCACAGGCTCATGCCCCGGCCTCCGGCCGGCCGGCCGCTCCCGCGGCGACGCCGCCACCGCGGGAGCGGCCCAGGAGCGCGGCCACCACGGCGGCCACGAGGATGGGCAGCCCCGGCGGCAGCACCGGGATGGTCAGCGCCGTCACCAGGGCGCACACCACTGCGACCGCCACGGGCTCCCGGGCGGTCAGCCGGGGCCACAGCAGTCCCAGGAACGCGGCCACGGCGGCCCCGTCCAGGCCCCAGCGGGCCGGGTCGCCGAGCGTGTTGCCGAGCAGCGCGCCGAGCACGGTGAACAGGTTCCAGAGCAGGAACACGCCCACGCCCGCGACCCAGAACCCCCGC
>JAPSHS010000244.1 GCA_031179495.1 Kocuria sp.
ACCCGCAGACCACGGCCAGCCACGACCCGGCGGCGGCGGCCAGGTGCAGGCCCCCCTGGCTGTCCCCCTGCAGGTCCCGCAGGTCCACGAGCGCGGACTCCCGCAGGTAGGAGAGCGCGAGGTCGAGATGGCCCACCTGGGCGCAGACCACGGCCTGCACCGAGGCCGACAGCGACGAGTCGCGGACGGTGCGCTGCTCGTAGTAGTCCAGGTCCCGGGCGGTCTGCTCGGCGGTGAACGCCTCGGAGCACCACCACAGCGCCAGCACGAGGTCGGCCTGCTTGACCACCTGACGCCGGTAGACCTTCGCGTAGTGCGCGTGCTCCTCGATCGGGTAGGCGTTGCGGAGGGACCCGAAGTCCCACTCGCCGTAGGCCGTGAACCCCTCGTTGGAGGGGTGGACCCCGAGCACGGTGTCGTAGGGCACGTGGACGGCCCCGGCCGCCCACCGCCACTGCTGCATCTCCTCCGCCGTCACCCGCAGCCGCCCCACGTGCTCGGGGTGCTGCTCGCACGCGTCCGCGGCGGCCCTCAGGTTGGCCTGCGCCATGAGGTTGGTGAAGACGTTGTCGTCGACGACGCCGGTGTACTCGTCGGGCCCGGTCATGCCGAACAGGTGGACGCGGCCCTCGTGGTCCTCGTGCGCCATGGCGGCCCACACGCGCGCCGTCTCCACGAGGACGTCGAGGCCGCCGACCGTGGTGAGGTCCTCGCCGGTGACGTCGGCGTACCAGCAGAAGGCCCGGGCGATGTCGGCGTTGACGTGCATGGCCGCGGTGCTGGCCGGCCAGTACGCCGAGACCTCGTGCCCGTCGATGGTGCGCCACGGGAAGGAGGCGCCGGCCAGGCCGAGGACACCGGCGCGCTCGCGCGCCCGGTCCAGCGTGGAGGAGCGCCAGCGCAGCAGCCGGGCGGCGTCGAGCGGGCGGAGCAGCGCCAGCGCCGGCAGCACGAAGCCCTCGATGTCCCAGAAGGTGTGGCCGCTGTAGCCGCCCCCGGTGAGTCCCTTCGCCCCGACCGGGGCGCCGCTGACGCAGGCGGCCGACTGCAGGAGCTGGAACAGGTCGAAGCGGACCGCCAGCTGCAGCTCGGGGTCGCTCTCGAACTCCACGTCGGCGTCGCCCCAGAACTCGTCCAGCTCGGCCCGCTGGTCGGCGAGCAGGCCCTCCCAGCCCCGCCGCCGGGCGCCGTCGAGCCCGGCGAGGGCCCGTTCCTGCAGGTCGACGGACGGGTCGTCCGTGGACATCACGTGGCAGAGGTACTTGACGAACCCGGTCCGTTCCCCGGGGCGGAGGTCCGTCACGAGGGTGGTGACCACCTGGTCGTCGTCGCACTGGGTGCTGACCGCGCCGCCCTCCGGCAGCTCCACGGCGTGGTCCACGGCGGCGCCCACCCCGATCCGGCTCCCGCGGGTCCGGTGCACCAGGACCCCGCCCGTCTCGTGGCAGCCGCTGAGCCGGGCCCGGAAGGGCCGTTCGAGGACCTCGGCCACCCGCGGGTCGGAGTTGTGCACCTTGGGCGGGGTGCCGTTGGCCACGAGGTCGGAGCGCACCACGACCTGGACCGCCCGGTCCAGGGCCTCGACCTCGTAGCGGACGGCCGAGACCGAGCGGTGGACCAGCGAGACCACCCGCGTGGAGGTCAGCCGCATCCGGGCACCGCGGGGGGTGACCCACTCGGTCCGCCGGCGCACCGTGCCCGCGCGCAGGTCCAGCACCCGGTCGTGCTCCTCCGGCGGTATCTCACGGACGTCGAGCGGGACGCCGTCGACCTGCAGGCGCACGGTGGTCCCGTCGGCGACGCCGATCACGGCCTGCCCGTGGTCGGGGTGCCCGTAGCCCCCCTCGGGGTAGGACAGCGGGTGGTACTCGTAGACCCCCGACATGAACGTGCCGCGGGAGACGCTCGGCTGGGCCTCGTCCAGGGTGCCGCGCACGCCCACGTAGCCGTTGGCCAGGGCGAAGATCGACTCCCGGGCCCCGGCGTCCTCGGGGGTGAGAGCGGACTCCCGGACCTGCCAGGCGGCGGCTGCGTGTTCAGGCATGGGACCACGTTAGCCCGCCGGGACCCGTGCCGGGGCGGCGCTCAGCGGTGCGTGAACCGCGGCTCGCGCTTGGCGGCGAACGCCGCCATGCCCTCCTTCTGGTCCTCGGTGGCGAACAGCGCGTGGAAGAGCCGGCGCTCGAACTGCACGCCCTGCGCCAGCGTCGTCTCGAAGGCGGCGTTGACGGCCTCCTTCGCGGCCATGGCCGCGGGCAGGGACTTCGCCGCGACGGTCTCGGCGACGCCCAGGGCCTCCTCGAGCAGGTCCGCGGCGGGCACCACGCGGGAGACGAGCCCGGCCCGCTCGGCCTCCTCGGCGTCGATCGTCCGGCCGGTGAGGACCATGTCCATGGTCTTGGCCTTGCCCACGGCGCGGGCCAGGCGCTGGGAGCCGCCCATCCCCGGGATCACGCCGAGGTTGATCTCCGGCTGCCCGAAGCGGGCCGTGTCCGCGGCGACCAGGACGTCGCACATCATCGCCAGCTCGCAGCCGCCGCCCAGGGCGTAGCCCGAGACCGCGGCGACCACGGGGGTGCGGACCCGGGTGAAGGCCTCCCAGCCCGCGAACCAGTCCGCGAGGTACATCTCCGGGGCGCCGCGCCCGGCCATCTCCTTGATGTCGGCGCCCGCGGCGAAGGCCTTCTCCGAACCGGTGAGGACGATCGCCCCGATCCCGGGGTCGGCGTCCAG
>JAPSHS010000245.1 GCA_031179495.1 Kocuria sp.
CTGCTGGGCATCAACCCGTACGACCAGCCGGACGTGGAGTCGGCCAAGAACGCGACCCGGGCCCTGCTCGAGGACAAGCCGGAGCCGACGCCCGCGGACGTCGTCGACGGCCCGGTGGAGATCCGCGGCGCCCAGGAGCTGCTCGACGGCGCCCGGACGGTCGAGGACGCCCTCGGCAGGCTGCTCGCGCAGCTTCCCGAGAGCGGCTACCTCTCGGTGCAGGCGTACTTCGACCGGCTGGCCTGGGCCGACCTGGAGGACATCCGCCCCGTCCTCGCCCGCGCCACGGGCCGTCCCGTGACGTTCGGCTGGGGCCCGCGGTTCCTGCACTCCACCGGCCAGTACCACAAGGGCGGGCCCGCCGAGGGCGTCTACCTGCAGATCACCGCCGCCTCGGAGACCGACCTGGACATCCCGGACAGCCCGTTCAGCTTCGGCGAGCTGATCTCCGCCCAGGCCGACGGGGACGCCCAGGTCCTCGCCGACCACGGGCGGCCCGTGCTGCGGCTGCGGCTCGCCGACCGCGCCGAGGGCGTGGCCCGGCTCCGGCAGGCGGTCGAGGCCCTCGGCCGGTAGCCGGGAGGAGCGACCCGGACCCCTGCCCTAGAATGGGAGGACGCCACGGTCGGCGCGGGGTGACCCGCGCCGACCGTCGTGCGTGAAGGACCTCGCAGGCGGCCCCCGCCCGCGGGGCCCGCAGAGACGTGAAGGAGTACCGTTGCCAGACAACAATGCCCGCAATCCCCTGCGGGACCCGAGGGACAGGCGGCTCGTCCGGGTCGCCGCCCCGTCGGCGCTCGTGCTCTTCGGCGTGACGGGCGACCTCGCGAAGAAGAAGCTGCTGCCGGCGATGTACGACCTCGTGAACCGGGGGCTGCTGCCGCCGTCGTTCGCGCTCGTCGGCTTCGGCCGCCGCGACTGGTCCCACGAGCAGTTCCGCGAGGTGGTGCGCGAGTCCGTCGAGGCCCACGCCCGCACCCCGTTCCAGGAGGACGTGTGGCGCCAGTTCTCCTCCGGCGTGCGCTTCGTGCGCGGCGAGTTCGACGAGGACCAGGCCTACGAGACGCTCAAGTCGACCCTCGAGGAGCTGGACGTCCACTCCGGGACGCGCGGCAACCACGCCTTCTACCTCTCGATCCCCCCCAAGGCGTTCGAGACGGTCTGCCAGCAGCTGGCCGACCACGGCCTGGCCCAGCACGAGAACGCCTCCGGGTGGCGGCGCGTGGTCATCGAGAAGCCCTTCGGCCACGACCTCGAGTCCGCGCAGGAGCTCAACGCCATCGTCGAGCGGGTGTTCCCGGCCGACTCGGTCTTCCGGATCGACCACTACCTGGGCAAGGAGACGGTGCAGAACATCCTGGCCCTGCGCTTCGCCAACCAGATGTTCGAGCCCCTGTGGAACTCCCGCTACGTGGACCACGTGCAGATCACCATGGCCGAGGACATCGGGATCGGCTCCCGCGCGGGCTACTACGACGGCGTGGGCGCGGCCCGCGACGTCATCCAGAACCACCTCCTGCAGCTGCTGGCCCTGACCGCCATGGAGGAGCCCCTGTCCTTCCAGGCCCACCACATGCGCGCCGAGAAGGCGAAGGTGCTCGCCTCCGTCGCGATCCCGGAGGACCTGGCGGCGCACTCGGCGCTCGGCCAGTACGGGGCCGGCCTGCAGGGCGGGGAGCGCGTCCGGGCCTTCCACCAGGAGCAGGACATCCCCGCCGACTCGCGCACCGAGACGTACGCGGCGCTGCGCCTGGACATCAACAACCGGCGGTGGGCGGGCGTGCCCTTCTACCTGCGGGCCGGGAAACGGCTGGGCCGGCGCGTCACCGAGATCGCGGTGCAGTTCAAGAACTCCCCCAACCTGCTCTTCGGGGACAACGGGCACGAGGACCTCGGGCAGAACGTCATCGTGATCCGGATCCAGCCCGACGAGGGCGTGACCATCCGGCTGGGCTCCAAGGTGCCGGGGACGCAGTCGGAGATCCGCGACGTCACCATGGACTTCGGCTACGGCCACTCGTTCACCGAGTCCAGCCCCGAGGCCTACGAGCGCCTCATCCTCGACGTGCTGCTCGGGGAACCACCGCTGTTCCCGAACCACGAGGAGGTCGAGCTGTCCTGGCGGATCCTCGACCCCTTCGAGGAGTGCTGGACCCAGCAGGAGATCATGCCGGAGCCGTACGCGCCGGGGTCCTGGGGACCCGCCGCCGCCGACGAGCTGCTGGCCCGCGACGGACGCGTCTGGAGGCGACCGTGATCGTTTCGATGGAGAACACCACCACCTCGGCCATCGACAAGAAGCTGAACCAGCTGAGGGACCAGCACGGCGTCGTGACGCTCGGGCGGGTGCTCACGCTGGTGATCCTGGCGCAGGCCGGGCACTCGGAGGCCGCGCTCGAAGCCGCGAACTTCGCGAGCCACGAGCACCCGTGCCGGATCCTCATGCACGTGGGGCACTCCTCATCCGAGGAGACCCGGCTGGACGCCCAGCTGCGCATGGGCGGGGACGCGGGCGCGTCGGAGGTCATCGTGCTGCACGGCTACGGCGACCTCGCCGAGCCCACGGAGACGCTGTTCTCCGCGCTGCTGCTGCCGGACGCGCCCATCGTCGCGTGGTGGCCGCACACCGTGCCGCCGCCCTCGGCGCACACCTCGTCGATCGCCGGCATCGCCCACCGCAGGATCATGGACTCCGCGCGCAGCGACGACGCCTACGAGACGCTCGCCGAGCT
>JAPSHS010000246.1 GCA_031179495.1 Kocuria sp.
GCGGCGAAGCGCTCGCGGGTCCGGGCCACGCCGGCGGCGAGCCGCTCGTCGTCGAGGTCCGTCATGACCACGGGGATCCGGGCGCCGCTCGCGATGAGCGACGCGAGCTGGCCCGCCATCAGCCCGGCGCCGATGACCGCGGCCTTGCGCAGGGGCTTCGGCGCCGCCACGGGCACGTCGGCGGGCCGGCGGGAGCGCGCGGAGACCAGCTCGAAGGCGTAGAGGGAGGCCTTGGCGACGTCCCCGCGCACGAGCTCCTCGAAGGCCGCGACGGCCTTGGCCCCGTTCTCGGTGCGCGTCTCGGTCCGGGCGTCGGCGACGAGGTCGATCGCGACCAGAGGGGCCGGTGCCGCACCGTGCCAGGTCCGCTCGGCCCGGACCCGGGCCTGCTCGACCGCGTCGTGCCACTGCTGCTCGTCCGTGCCGCCGGGCGTGCCGGCGCGGCGGCGCGGCTCGCCGGCGTCGAGCGCGGCGAGCCTGCCGGCCACCCACTGCTGCCAGGCGGGGTCCCACTGCTCGGTCCCCGGCACGACGTCGAGCACGACGTCGACGAGGCCGATCTCCAGGGCCTCCTGCACCTTGGTGTGGCGGCCCCGCATCGAGTCGAACACGATCGTGCGCACAGCCGCGGCCGGGCCCACGAGGTGCGGGAGCAGGTGGACGCCGCCCCAGCCCGGGAAGAAGCCGAGCCGGCACTCCGGCAGCCCCAGCGGACCTGTGCGCGGGTGGGCCACGCGGTGGTCCGTGTGCAGGGCGAGCTCGAGACCCCCGCCCAGGGCCTGTCCCGTGAGCAGGGAGAAGGTCGGGACGTCCGCGTCGGCGAGGACCCCGAAGGCCTCGTGCCCCAGGCCGACGTAGTGGTCGGAGACGCCGCTGAGCTGGGCGTGCCGGATCTCCTTGAGATCGGCGCCCGCGCCGAAGGAGCGGGCGTTGCCGGTCACCACGATCGCCTCGACGGCCGACTGGTCCACGGACCGCAGGACGTCCCGGAGCCGGCCCAGAGCCTCCGAGCCCCAGATGATCAGCCCGCCGGGCTGCGTCGAGTCCAGCCGCACGAGGGCGACGGGGACGTCCCGGCCGGGCAGCACCAGCTGCTCGGCGCGGACCGTGACGGTGGAGGGGAAGGACGGTGCGTGCGGGGCGGGTGCCATGGACGGACTCCTGACGCGTGGTGTGATCGCCACCACTCTGGCTGATACCGAGTATCACGTCAAGGTATTGAGTCTCAGTGACGTGGAGGACGCCGTCTGGGCGGAGGCAGTAGTCTCACTACTGATGATCGACGTGCTGCCTCCAGAGACCGAACGCCTCGCGTTCCGCCGCTTCGACGCCGCGGATCTCGAGCCCATGTACTCGTACCAGCGCCGGGAGGACTACGCGCAGCACGCGTGGCGGGGCCCGCGCACCCGGGAGGAGTGCGAGCGCGCCCTCGCCGAGAACACCGGGCTGCGCCCGTGGAGCCGGGACGGCGACCACATCCGCTTCGCCGTCTCCCCGAAGGGCTCGCGCGAGCTCGTGGGCGAGATCGTCCTGACGCTCACGGACGTGGAGGCCGCGCAGGTCGAGATCGGCTGGGTGGTCCACCCCGACCACGCGGGGCAGGGCATCGCCTCGGAGGCCGCCCGGGCCGCGATCGAGTTCGCGTTCGGCTCGCTCGGCGCCCACCGCGTCTGCGCCAGCCTGGACGCCCTCAACGTCAGCTCCGCCAAGGTCTGCGAGCGCGTCGGGATGCGCCTGGAGGCGACGCTGCGCCAGAGCCACCGCCAGCTGGGCGAGTGGCGCGACGAGCTGATCTACGCGGTCCTCGCCGACGAGCTCTGAGCCCTCATCCGAGGGCGTCCCGCACGGAGGCCAGGATCTGCTCCGTGCCCGCCCCCGGGTCCAGGACGGTGACGACGACGGCGGGCCGCGCGCCGGCCGTCGCGGGCTCCGCTGCCGGTGCCGTCCCGCCGTGGCCGAACCCGGAGACGAGGGCGCGCGCGAGCCGTTCGGTCCGCGCGGCCAGCTCGGCCGAGGGGTCGGTGTCCGGGGCGCGCAACCAGCCGCGCAGGTAGGCATTGTGCACTGCGACCGCGGCGGCGGACAGCGCCGTGGCCAGCGTGGCCCGGCCCGGGGTCTCGGGCAGGGCGGTGCGCAGGTAGCGCTGCAGGACGCGCTCGTAGCGGTGCGAGGTGATGAGCTCCCGGTCCCGCAGCTGCGGCACCTGCCGGAGCAGGGCGTGGCGCGCGAGGGCGCGCTCCCGGTGGTCGAGGTGGTGGCGGAAGACCAGGAGCACGCCGTCGCGCAGGGCGACGGCGGGGTCCGTGCCCGCGGTGCCGCCGGAGCGGGCCAGCAGCTGCTCGAGCCGCTCCAGGTTCGCGGTGTGGTCCGCGAAGACGATGTCCTCCTTGGACCCGTACTTGCGGAAGAACGTGGCGCGGCTGATGCCGGCGGCCTGCGCCAGCCGGTCCACGGTCGTGGCCTCCCAGCCCTGTTCGGCGAGCAGGCGGATCGAGCCGGTGACGACGTCCGGGGACGCCCGGAGGGTCTCGGTCATGGGTCCGATCGTAGACGGCGGGCCGGGGCGCCTGCCGCGCACCGCGGGCCCCGGCCCGCGGTCAGCCGGCGAACGGGAGCACGGGCAGGCCGGGGACGTCCACCCGGACCGAGAACAGGGACCCGGCGGCGGGGTCCTCGTCCGCGTCCAGGTTCTCCCGGGACGTGGTGACGTAGAGGGTGCGCAGGTCCGG
>JAPSHS010000247.1 GCA_031179495.1 Kocuria sp.
CGAACCCACCTCCTTCGGGCTGAGCGGCTGCGGTCCTTCCGCAGCAGGAGGTTCTGTAGCGTCGTCCGCGCGCCGGCGCCGCACGTCGGGCGGCGGGCACACAGACCTCACAACACTACTACATCCGTGGCCGCGCGCTGAACAGGCCGTCCGGCCGGTGAGCGCGCGGCGCTCACCGGCGGTAGGCGCTCCGGGCGATCGAGGCGTTCACGAACGCCGTGCGGAACGGCATGGTGAAGACGTCCAGGAACATCAGCAGCGCCCACGGCACCAGGAACAGCAGGCCGATGCCGATGCCCACGGTGCTCCAGCCGAGACCGCCCAGGAACAGGTAGACCAGACCCCAGACGGGCTGCCGGAGGTAGAACTTGTGCACCCCCAGCCAGCCGAGGAAGAACCACAGGACGTAGGCCAGGAGCAGGGACCTGCCGCCCACGAGGTTCACCACGGGCGGGCCCGCGGGCGCGCCGGGACCGCCTCCGAACGGCTGCTGCCCGTACGGCTGCTGCCCGTAGGGCGCGCGGGTGTACCCGGCACGGCCGGGGTCGTTGTTCAGCGGGACGGGGCGGTAGTACTCGGGCTCGGGAGCCACGGGGGTCCTTTCGGCACGGACGGGGTCTCGGGAGTCGTCCGCGACGGACGCCTCGACCGGTGCAACGGTCCGCCGGCGAGCGCTATTCCGGGACGCGGACCGCGACGGGGTGCTCGGGCCGCACCGGGGCCGACCGCCCGGGGGACTTCCTCGCGCCCGACCGGACGGGCCGTGGCGACCGGGCACACGGGCGCGGGCGCGGGCCCCGCGGCCACGGTGTCCGTCAGCGCCGCGGCGGCGGTCCGGCGGTCCCCCGCGACCCCCGGGCGGCCGACACCGGGGGCGATTCCGATTAGGTTAGGCTTTTCTTGGCAAATGGTCGTCGCACGGTCTCCCGGCCGCTGCGCGTGAGGAAGAGGCACCGATGCGTCGTCGTTCCCTGTACGTCACCACCGGCATCCTGACCGCGTTCACAGCCGCGCTCACGGGCTGCGGCACGCTGGGTCTGGGCGAGCAGCGCGCCGACCTGCAGATCTACTCGGCCCGGCACTACGACCTCGAGGGCGCGTTCGGCCAGTTCACCGACGAGACCGGGATCAGCGTCGAGTTCATCAGCGGCGACGACGCCGAGCTCCTCGAGCGGCTCAAGGCCGAGGGCGAGGACACCCCGGCCGACGTGTTCATGACCGTCGACGCGGGCAACCTCTGGAACGCCGCCCGGCAGGACGAGCTGGCCGCGATCTCCTCCCCGGCCCTGGACGAGGCCGTCCCCGAGGACCTCCGCGATCCCCAGGACCGCTGGTTCGGGCTGGCGATGCGGGCGCGCACGGTGACGTACAACCCGGACAACGTCGACCCCTCCGAGTTCGACAGCGAGCAGACCTACGCCGGGCTGGCCGATCCCGAGTGGCGGGGACGGCTGTGCATGCGCGACGCCACCTCGGCCTACACCCAGTCCCTCGTGGCGAGCCTGATCGACCTGCACGGCCGGGAGAGGGCCCTGGAGATCGTGGAGGGCTGGGTGGCGAACGACGTGGAGATCATGAGCAACGACGTCCTGCTGCTCGAGGCGATCGACGCCGGCACGTGCGACGTGGGGATCAACAACCACTACTACCTGGCCCGGACCCTCGAGGAGAACCCGGAGCTGAACGTCGACCTGTTCTGGGCCAGCCAGGACGGGGCCGGCACCCACGTCAACATCTCCGGCGCCGGCGTGGTCGCCGGGTCCGACAACCCGGAGGACGCCCAGCGGCTCATCGAGTGGCTCGCCACCGACGGCCAGAACGCCTTCGTCGACGCCAACCACGAGTTCCCGGTCAACCCGTCGGTGGAGCCCGAGCCGACGATCGCCTCCTTCGGGGAGTTCGAGCGCATGCCGCTCAACGCGGAGGCCTACGGGGACCTCAACGCGGAGGCGGTCGACCTGCTGGCCGAGGCCGGATACCGGTGACCGGGACGGCCGTCCTCACCGAGGCCAGGCCGCCGGTCCGCCGCCCGCGCCGGGGAGCGGGCACGGGGCGCCCCGGGTGGTCGCTCCTCGTCGTCCTCGTCGCCGTGCTCGTCACGACCCCGGTGCTCGCGGTCGTGGTCGACGGTCTCGGCAGCCTGGGCCAGGGCAGCCTCCCGCGCGGGCTCGGCGGGATGGTGCTCACCACACTGGCGCTCATGCTCGGCGTGGGGGCGGGGACGCTGGTGGTCGGCGGCGGGCTGGCCTGGCTGGTCACCGCGTACCGCTTCCCGCTGCGCGACGTCCTGGTGTGGCTGCTGGTCCTGCCCCTGGCCATGCCTGCCTACATCCTCGGCTTCGTGTTCCTGTCCACGTTCGACGTCTCCGGGCCGGTGCAGTCGGCCCTGCGCTCGGTGCTGGGCACGGACGTGTGGGTGCCGGAGGTCCGCTCGCTGCCCGCGGCGGTGCTGGTGATGTCCCTGACCCTCTACCCCTACGTCTACCTCCTGGCGCGCGCCGCCCTGGTCGAGCAGACGGCCGGGACCTACGACGCCGCGCGGACGCTGGGCGCCGGGCGGGGACGGGCGCTGCGCCGCGTCCTGCTGCCCCTGGCCCGCCCGTCGCTGGCGGCGGGGCTGGCCCTGGTGATGATGGAGACGCTCACCGACTTCGCCACCGTGCAGTACTTCAACGTGCAGACGGTCTCCGTGGGCGTCTACCTGGTCTGGAAGGGCAC
>JAPSHS010000248.1 GCA_031179495.1 Kocuria sp.
GCCGCCGCCACCACCTCGCTGCCCGAGAACCGGTCCGGCACCAAGAACTACGACTACCGCTTCGCCTGGGTGCGCGACGCCGCCTACACGCTGCACTCCCTGCTGCGCCTGGGCGAGCAGGAGGACGTGCACGCCGCGGTGTCCTGGCTGCTGCGCCTGGCCCGGGCCCAGTCCCCGGAGCTGCACGTGCTCAACCGGCTCAACGGCGAGGTGCCCGGCGACGGCATGACCGTCTACGAGGCCCCCGGGTGGCAGGGCATCGGCCCCGTGGTCTCGGGCAACGCCGCCGCCGACCAGCTCCAGCTGGGCGTGTTCGGGGACCTCTTCGACATGGTCGACCTCTACGTGGGGGGCGGCAACGTGCTCGACGCGGCCACCGGCCGGATGCTCGCCGACGTCGCCGACGAGATCTGCGACCTGTGGCGCCGTCCCGACGCCGGGATGTGGGAGCTGCCCGAGCACCGCCACTACACGAGCTCCAAGATGGGCTGCTGGCACGGCCTCGACCGCGCGGTGCACCTGGCCGACGTCGGGCAGATCCCCGGCAGCGCCGACCGCTGGCGCGCGGAACGGGACCGGATCGCCACGTGGATCGACGAGAACTGCTGGAACGCCGAGCGCGGGGCCTACGTCTGGTACCCCGGCACGGACGAGCTCGACACCTCCGTGCTGCTGCACGCGATCAGCGGCCTGGACCGGGGCCCGCGGATGAGCTCGACCGTCGACGCGCTGAGGGAGGAGCTGGGCACCGGCCCGCTGCTGCACCGCTACAGCGGGATGCAGCACGAGGAGGGCGCCTTCGTCGCCTGCTCGTTCTGGGCGGTGGCGGCCCTCGCGCACGTGGGCCGGCGGGACGAGGCCTGCCGGCTCATGGACGAGATGCTCGCCCTGGGCAACGACCTGGGGCTCTACACCGAGATGATCGACCCCGCGGACGACTCGTTCCTCGGCAACTTCCCGCAGGCCCTGAGCCACCTGGCGCTGCTGACGGCCGCCCTCACGCTGGAGGACACCGCCGGGCCGTGACCGGCGCCGGGGGCCCGTGGCACCAGGGCAGGAGCCGCGACCGGGGCTGTCCGCCCCTCGGGGACAGGGCGGCCCCGGACGTCGTGGAGCCGGCCTGGAACAATGGGGCCATGACCCAGCACCCTCCGACGACCACCCCCGGCCTCAGCGGCCGGGACGCCGAGCGCCTCGCGGACGCCCTCGCCTCCCGGGACGTGACGGTCTTCGTGGACGGCACGTCCCTGCGCCTGCCCGAGGGCCCGCGTGACGCCGTCGTCGACCTCCTGTCCCGGCTCACGCGCGGGGAGAGCGTCACGGTGACGTCCGCCGAGGTGCCCCTGGCCGACTCCCAGGAGGAGCCGGCCGGCACCGAGGATCTGCTGACCACCTCGCAGGCGGCCGCGCTCGCGGGGATCTCGGCCACCTACCTGCGCAACCTCACCACCGAGGGCGTCATCCCCGTTCAGTACCGCGGCAGCCACCGCCGGATCCGGCGCTCGGACGTCCACGCCTGGCTGGGGCGTCAGGGCGACGCCGCCGCTGCCTCCGCGGAGGACCTCCTGACGACCTCGCAGGCGGCGGAGCTGGCGGGGATCTCGGCCACCCACCTGCGCAACCTCACCACGGAGGGCGTCATCCCCGTGCAGTACCGCGGCAGCCACCGCCGGATCCGGCGCTCGGACGTCGACGCCTGGCTCGCGGGGCGGCAGCGGCGCGAGGAGGACGGAGCGTCCGCGCCGGACTGATCCCGGCTCAGCCGAAGCGGGCCAGGACCCAGCCGTCGACCACGTCGACCGCGGCCGCGGGCAGGTCCTTCGCCGGGTCCGGCGGTGCCGTCCGTCCGGCGGCGAGGGCCAGCCGGGAGCCCACGAACCGCCCGTCGGGGGCGAAGACCCAGAGGTGGTTGGGGCACTCGAACGTCCTGGCGCGCCCGGCGGCCTCCCGGCACACGACGGCCTGCTGGTGCGGGCAGGTGTTGCGCAGCACGTGCAGCGCGCCCCGGGCGTCGCGGGTGACGAGCACCGGCCCGGTGCTGGAGGGGGCCGTCACGAAGTCGAGCGGCTCCGGGACCGCGGAGGCCTCCACGATCCGCTCCCACTCCCCGGCGGAACTCATGCGGCGGCGCCGCCGGTGGCGTGCTCCGGGTCGAGCAGCTCGAGGGCGTCGACCAGCCGGTGGCGCAGCGGTTCGGCGCGGCGGGCGAAGTCCCGCTGCCGGCGCACGTACTCGGCCTTGCCCTCCGGGGTCTCGATCCGCACGGGCTCGTAGCCCCACCCGGACAGGTCGTAGGGCGCGGCCCGCATGTCCGTCTCCCGCACGTCCCAGGCCAGCTCGAAGCAGTCCAGGAGCAGCTCGGAGGGGATCGCGGGCACGAGCTTGTACGCCCACTTGTAGAGGTCCATGGTGGCGTGCAGGCATCCGGGCTGCTCCATCCGGCGCTGGGACTGCCGGGTCGGCTGCAGCTCGTTGAGCGGGACGGCCTGGGGCTGGAAGAACCGGAACGCGTCGAAGTGGGTGCAGCGGATCCGGGCGGACTCGACGACGGCGTCGGTGCCCTCGGCGCCCAGGCGCAGCTCGAGGTGCTCGTGCCGGATCTCGTTGTCCTCCGAGCGGTAGGCCATCGCCCACTCGTGCAGCCCGAAGCAGCCGAAGAAGCCGGGGTTGCGCGCGTGCGCGCCCAGGACCGCGCGCGCGAAGTCCACCGCGGCC
>JAPSHS010000249.1 GCA_031179495.1 Kocuria sp.
TCCAGTTGGACAGCAGCGAGGAGCCACCGGCGGACATGAACGGGGTGGTGAGACCGGTCAGCGGGATGAGCCGCGTGACACCGCCCACGACCACGAACAGCTGCAGGACGATGACCGCCGACAGGCCTGCGGCGAGCAGCTTGCCGAAGGCGTCACGGGTGCCCAGCGCTGCCCGGAAGCCGCGGCTCACGAGGAGGAAGAAGAGCATCAGGACCGCGGCCAGTCCGATCAGGCCGAGCTCCTCGCCGAACGCGGTGACGATCATGTCCGAGTTGGCGTAGGAGACGAGGTCGGGCCGGCCCTGCCCGAGGCCCTGACCGAACAGCCCGCCCGAGGAGAGGCCGAACAGGCCCTGCACGATCTGACCCGATCCGCCGGGAGCCCGGTTGTAGACCTCCGGGTCGAACGCGTTGAGCCAGGAGTCCAGGCGGGCCGCCACGTGGCCGAAGACACGGCTCGCGAAGAAGCCGCCGACGGCCACGAGCAGCAGACCGATGACGATCCAGCTCAGCCGGCTCGTGGCGAGGTAGATCATGGCCAGGAACAGGCCGAAGAACAGGATCGCGGAGCCGAGGTCCCGCTGGAACACGAGCACGCCGATCGCCACGAGCCACGCGGCGAACATGGGGGCCATGTCGCGGAACCGCGGCAGGCGCACGGGACCGAGCTTCTTGCCGGCCAGGAGGATGAGGTCCCGGTTGGTCGAGAGGTAGCCGGCGAAGAAGACCGCGAGGGTGATCTTCGCGACCTCGCCCGGCTGGAACGTGCGCCCGCCCACGGAGATCCAGATCCGTGCGCCGTTGAGCTCCAGGCCCAGCCCCGGCAGGAGCGGCAGGAGCAGGAGCAGGCCGCTGAGCAGCAGGCAGATGTAGGTGATCCGCCGCAGCACCCGGTGGTCCTTGAGGAACCAGAGCACGAGGCCGGCGGCGGTCATCGCGACCGCCGTCCACAGCACCTGGGAGTTCGCGGCGCTCTGGTCCGTGGTCAGGTCGATGCGGTGGATCATGGCGATGCCGAGGCCGTTGAGGGCCACCACGATGGGCAGGACGTAGGGGTCCGCGTACTTGGCCCGCAGGTGGACCACCAGGTGCAGGAGCAGGGCGCCGATGCCCAGGACCAGCCCGGAGACCAGGATGTGCGGGTCCCCGGAGCCGAGCTGGTCCGGGTCCACGAGGATGTTGGCGCCCACGCCGATGCCCACGGCGAGCACCAGGAGCAGCAGCTCGGTGAGCCGGCGCGGCTTCTGACGGGGCTCCGCGATCTCCTCGGGAGCCGGGGTTCCGGTGGTGGAGCTCATCCGTCACCTCCGGGGCTCGCGGTGGGAGAGGCGGCAGGAGACGCGGTGGGCGACGAGGTCGCCCGCCGGACGGTTCCGGTGGGACGGGGCTCCGGCTCGGGCCCGGCCCCCGGGACGGACTCGCGCAGCTCGCGCACGATGCGCTCCGCCTCCTCCAGGCTTCCTGCCGGAATGGCGCTGCGCACCCGCGCCTGGGCGAAACCGGGCAGGTCCTCGACCCGCAGGTCGGTGGTCTGCTCGAGGTCGCTGAGGCTGATCGGACCGAGCGACTGGGAGACGCCGTTGTAGATCGCCACGGTGCCCTGCTGCTCGCCCACGTAGTACTGCGAGCCGATCCAGTTGCTGGTCAGCCATCCTCCGGCCACCAGGAGGAGGCCGACCGTGGCGAGCGCGAGCACGGCGAGCGCGCGCTTACGGCGGCGCCGGTGCGGGGAGGGGGCGGCGGCATCCGCCCGGTGCAGGGCCGACTCGACCTCCTGGGGGTCGGCCAGGGTGTCCGGCGCGGAGGTCTGCAGCAGGGTCGCCCGGCGCTGCAGGATGCTGTCGCTGACGGTGGGGATGCGTCCGGTCTGGGTGGCGTTGGCGGCGGCACCCACGAGCAGGTGCGGGCGGGCCGCGAGGTCGCGGCGCAGGGCCGCGGCCGAGGACTCCGACGGCTCCGGGCCGGTCGCGGCGGCCTCCGGGGAGGCATCGCCCGTGATCTCGTCGGAGGTCCGGGCGAAGCCGGGGTCCGGGACCTCGCCGTGCTCCTCCCCGGCCGCAACGGCGGCCGGGGAGCCCTCGCCGGTCTCGAAGACCTGCACGACGACCACGGTGACGTTGTCCGGAGCGCCGCGGTCCAGGGTGAGCTCCACGAGGGTGTCGACGATCTCGTTGAGGTCGTCCCCGGAGCCCAGCACCGACTCGATGGTCTCGGGCCGGACCACGGCGTTGAGCCCGTCCGAGCACAGCAGCCACCGCTCGCCGATCTCGGGACGGACGGTCTCCACCTCGATCTCGGGGGAGGCGTCGACGTCCCCGAGCACGCGCATCAGCACGTTCTTGTGCGGGTGGGACTCCGCCTCGTCCGGGCGCAGCCGTCCTTCGTCGATGAGCCGCTGCACGAACGTGTGGTCCCGGGTGACCTGGTGGAACTCGTCCCCCCGCAGGCGGTAGGCCCGGGAGTCGCCGATGTGGGCGACGACGATCTCGTCCTCGTCGGCCAGCAGGGCCGTGACCGTGGTGCCCATGCCGCCCAGACGGGGGTTGCCCACGACCAGCCGGGCCAGGTTCTGGTTGGCGTTCTGGATCTCGTCCGCGAGCACGGTGGCGCCGTCCCCGTGGTGGCCGGGCCGGTCCAGGACGGTGAGGTCCATGACCGCGGACGCCGACGCGACGTCCCCGCCCACGTGTCCGCCCATGCCGTCGGCCACCACGG
>JAPSHS010000250.1 GCA_031179495.1 Kocuria sp.
GCCATCGCCCGGCGGGCGGGTCAGGAGCTGGGCTTCGAGGTGACCGGGGTGACCGAGGTGCTGCCCGAGTTCCGCTACCGGGCCGTGGACGCCTCCGGGGTCGTGGAGAACGAGTTCTGCCCCGTCTACGTGGCCCGCGCCGCCGGACAGCCGCAGCCGCTGCCCTCCGAGGTCGCGGAGTTCGCCTGGATCGCGCCGGAGGAGCTGTTCGCCACGGCGCGGACCGCACCCTTCCTGCTCAGCCCGTGGCTGCTGGAACAGGTCGCCGAGGACCGGCTGCGCCGTGCGCTCACCGGGCAGGCCCCGGCCCGCCCGTAGCGCCGGACCCGGACGGCCGCGGACCCCGGGGGCTGCGTCCGCGACCCGTCCGACGGCCCGGTCCGACTGCGCCGTCCGGCGATGCGGTCCGGCTACGGGGCCGGTCGTTCCTGCGCCCAGTCCATCCGCGCGGCCAGCTCGGCGGCCACCGTCTCGAGGGCCCCGCGGAGGGCGAGGATGGCCGGGCGCTGCACGCTCGAGCCGCGGATCGAGGTGAACACCGTCCGCCGGGGTGCGGAGGGCAGGTCGACCAGCCGGCAGGGCGATCCGCCGCCCGCCCACATCAGGTCCGGCATGAGCGCCACGGCGTTGCCGGACTCCACGAGGCGTGTCTGGGCCTGCAGGTCCGCCGTCGAGAAGCGCACGTCGGGCTCGAATCCCGCCCGCCGGCACAGCTGCTCGCCCCAGTGCCTCGAGGCCGCGCCCCGGGGCTCCATGACCCACGGCAGCCCGCGGGCGTCCTGCAGCGACGTGACGGACGCGTGCTCCGGACCGGGGGGGACGGCCAGGCGGATGGCGTCCGAGATGAGCCGCCGCCGGTCCATGTCCGGGTGGTGGGCGGCGGCGTGGTCCGGGTACTGCTCCGCCACCACGACGTCGAACTCGCGCGTCCACGTCTCGTAGAGGGCCTGCTCCGGCTCGGCCTGCACCATCTCCACCCGCACCTCCGGGTGCTCGCGGCGCATCGTGCCCAGCACGACCGGGAGCAGGGCCAGGGCGGCGGACTGGAACACGGCGACCCGCACCGTGCCGGTGACCGTGCTCAGCGACGCCGCGAGGTCCGACTCGGCACGCTCGAGGACGTCCAGCAGCTCCGCGGTGCGCGCCACCAGGATCTCCGCCTGCGGGGTGAGCTGGACCCGCCGGCCGGCCTTGGAGAGCAGCTCCACGCCGGCCTCCTTCTCCAGCGCCGAGAGCTGCTGGGAGACCGCCGAGGGGCTGTAGTTCAGGGCCGCGGCGACCTCCGCCAGGGTGCCGCGCAGCGCGAGTTCCCGCAGCAGCCGCAGCTTGCGCACGTCCAGCACGGCCCCATCTCCTAATCGTCAGTTCCATTGATGAATCATCTACGGAAAACATCACTTTATTCGAAGAGAGAGGAGGCGCATAGTGAGTGACGCACCAGTGCTGATCACGCAGACCAGGGAGTACCACCTATGACGACGATCCCCGTCCCCGCGACCGCGAACACCCCCGCGGAACCGTCGACCGGACACACCCTTCCCCACGCCGCCATCCCGGCGTCGCTGCCCGAGCAGGCCGTGGCCACGGTGCGCCGCTGGCTCACCGAGGCGGAGCGGTTCCCGAAGGACTCCTCGGGCGAGCAGCTGGCAGGGGTGCTCAAGGATCCCAGTGGGCTGGACTTCACCGTCGGCTTCGTCGACGGCGTGATCCGCCCCGAGGACATCAAGGTGGCCGCCCGCAACCTCGCGCGGCTGGCGCCGAAGGTCCCCGGCTTCCTGCCCTGGTACCTGCGCACCGCGGTCCGCACCGGCGGGGCCCTGGCCCCCGCCGCCCCGCAGGTCGTGATCCCGGCGGCGCGCAAGGCGCTGCGCGAGATGGTCGGGCACCTCATCGTGGACGCCAGCGAGGCCAAGCTCGGCAGGTCGATCGCCAAGATCCGCAAGGACGACGTCCGTCTCAACATCAACCTGCTCGGCGAGGCCGTGCTCGGCGAGCGCGAGGCCGACCGCCGGCTGCAGGGCACCCACGAGCTGCTGGCCCGGCCGGACGTGGACTACGTCTCCATCAAGGTCTCCTCCACCGTCGCCCCGCACTCCCCGTGGGCCTTCGACGAGGCCGTGGCCGAGGTCGTCGAGAAGCTGACCCCGCTCTACGCGCGGGCCGCCTCGTTCTCCACCCCGAAGTTCATCAACCTGGACATGGAGGAGTACAAGGACCTGGACATGACCCTCGCGGTCTTCACCCGGATCCTCGACCAGCCCCAGTTCAAGGACCTCGAGGCCGGCATCGTGCTGCAGACCTACCTGCCCGACGCCCTGCAGGCGATGATCCGCCTCCAGGAGTGGGCCCGGGCCCGCCGGGCGGCGGGCGGGGCACGGGTCAAGGTCCGCGTGGTCAAGGGGGCGAACCTGCCCATGGAGCAGGTCGAGGCCTCCCTGCACGACTGGCCGCTGGCCACCTGGGGGACCAAGCAGGACTCGGACACCCACTACAAGCGCGTGCTCAACTACGCGCTGCAGCCGGAGCACACCGACGCGGTCCGCATCGGCGTGGCCGGGCACAACCTCTTCGACATCGCCTTCGCCTGGCTGCTCGCGACCGAGCGCGGCGTGGCCGAGGCGATCGACTTCGAGATGCTGCTCGGCATGGCCACCGGCCAGGCCGAGGCGGTCAAGCGCGACGTCGGCTCCCTGCTGCTCTACACCCCGGTGGT
>JAPSHS010000251.1 GCA_031179495.1 Kocuria sp.
CCACACTGGCCCGGGCCCACCCGTCGGCGGCGCTGACCGTGGCGGTGACCGCGGTGCCGTCCGGGGTGTGCTTGCGGGCGTTGGAGAGCAGGTTGGCCAGCACCTGGCCCAGCTGGGCGGGATCGGCCCGCACGAGCACCGGGTCGGCGGGCACGTCCAGGGACCAGCGGTGGCCGGGCCCGGCGGCGGAGGCGTCGGTGAGGGCCTCGAGCATCAGCTCGGCCAGGTCGGCCTCGCGCATGTCGGGGGCCCGGCCCTCGTCCAGGCGGGCCAGCAGCAGCAGGTCCTCCACCAGGGCGCTCATCCGCAGGGCCTGCTGCTCGACCCGTTCCAGGGAGGCCCGGCCGTGGCCGGTGAGCGGTTCGGTGAGCTGGAGCATGTCGGTGTAGCCGCGCACGGCGGCCAGGGGGGTGCGCAGCTCGTGGGAGGCGTCGGCGACGAACTGGCGCAGCCGGGTCTCGGAGTGCTGGCGGGCGGCGAGGGCGGAGTCGACGTTGTCCAGCAGCAGGTTCAGGGCGTGGCCGACCTCCCCGACCTCGGTGCCCGGCTCGGCGAGCTCGGCGGGCAGGTGCTGATCGGCCAGGGAGACCTCCCCGGAGCCCAGGGGCAGGGCGGCGACCCCGGCGGCCGCGGCCGAGACCTCCTCCAGCGGCCGCAGCGACCGGCGCACCACCACGGTGCCGGCGACCGCCGTGGTCAGCAGCGCCAGGACGCTGCCCGCGGACATGGTGGCCACGAGCTCCCCGACGGTCTCGTCCACGGACGCGGTGGGCAGCCCGACCACGAGCACCAGCTCGGCCTCCCGGGGCAGGGCGACCGACTCCACCCGGTACTCGCCCACCGACAGCTCCACGGTGCTCAGCCGCCCCTGTTCCGTGCCCACGGAGCGGCGCCGGTCCCCGAAACCGCGCTCGTCCGGGGTCTCGGCCTCGAAGGCGCCCGCCGCGCGCAGGGCCTCGACGTCCTCGTCGGGCAGCGGCCGGGCCTCCCCGGACTCGGCGCGGTAGGCCGCCGAGGTCACCTCCCCCTCCTGAACCGCCACCACCAGGATGCCCACCGGCTGCCCCGGCGCATCGAGGGGGTCCCGGTCCCGGGGTGCGTCGGGCCGGGTGAAGGTGATGGCGCGCCCGGTGGCCTGGCGCAGGGACCCGTCGAGGCGCTCGGCGAGGTCCTGCCGGGTCAGCTCGACGATGGTCGCGCCGAGCACCAGGAGCACCACGGCCAGGATCGTGAGGACGCCGGCGATCAGCCGGGTGGCCAGGCGGCGGCGGGGCCGCGGTGCGGCCGGGTGGCCGGGCGTCATCAGGGGGCGGGCTTGATGACGTAGCCGGCCCCGCGCACGGTGTGGATCATGGGGGCCCGGCCGGCGTCGATCCGCTTGCGCAGGTAGGAGATGTAGAGCTCCACGATGTTGGCCTGCCCCGAGAAGTCGTAGTGCCACACCGCGTCGAGGATCTGGGCCTTGGACAGCACCCGGCGCGGGTTCTCCATGAGGTAGCGCAGCAGCTCGAACTGGGTGGTGGTCAGCTCGACCGCCTCCCCGGCCCGGGTGACCTCGCGGCTGTCGATGTTGAGCACGAGGTCGCCCACCACCAGCGTGTTGCTGTCCTGGGCGGCGGCCCCGGAGCGCTGGACCAGCCGGTGCAGCCGGATGAGCACCTCCTCGATCGAGAAGGGCTTGGTCACGTAGTCGTCCCCGCCCGAGGCCAGGCCCTCGATCCGGTCCGCGACGGTGTCCTTGGCGGTGAGGAACAGCACCGGCACCTCGGGATAGGACCGCCGGATCCGGGCCAGGACCTCCAGGCCGTCCAGGCCCGGCAGCATCCGGTCCAGCACCAGCACGTCCGGGGCGAAGTCGCGGGCCTGGGCCACGGCGTCGAAGCCCTCGTGGGAGATCCGGGCGTCCCACCCGCACATGCCCACGCCCATGGCCACCAGATCGGCCAGGGCCGGTTCGTCGTCCACGACCAGCACCCGGATCGGGGAGCCGTCCGGGTGGGTCAGACGGGGCAGGACCTCGGTGAGAGCGGAGAAGCTGGAGGCGTTGGACATGGTGGGCTCCCGGTTCCGGGCGGACGGCGGTGACAGCACCACTGTGCAGCACCAGGGTAGGCGCAGCTCCTGTGCAAGCTGTGCGCAGGCTGTGTCGTGCTGCGGTCGCCGGCGGCGCAGTCCCACAGCGGGAACACGGGGCGCGGGCTCAGCCCGCGGTGAGCGACTCCTGCCGGCGCCGCCGGACCGCGTGGCCCAGGATGAGCAGGCCGGCCAGCGCCAGGCCGACGCCCACCCAGGCGGGGGAGCGGTAGCCCCAGCCGGCGGAGATCACGGCCCCGCCGAGAAAGGCGCCCATGGCGTTGGCCAGGTTGAACGCCGCGTGGTTCATGGCGGCGGTCAGGGAGGGGGCGTCCTTGGCCTCGCGCAGCAGGCGGACCTGCAGGGAGGTCGTGAAGATCGAGCCCATGATCCCGATCCACAGCACGCCGATCACCGCCGCCGCCGGGAGGTGGACGAACAGCGCGAAGAAGGTCAGGGCCAGCCCCGAGACGGCGCCGGCGCCCAGGGCGGTCCTCTCGATCGAGCGGTCGACGAGCGGGCCGGCCAGCAGCGAGCCCACGGTCATGCCCACGCCGAACACGGCGAGCACCCACGGCACGGTGGCGATGTCCAGCCCGGAGAGCTCGGTGAGGGTGGGGGAGATGTAGGTGTAGACCG
>JAPSHS010000252.1 GCA_031179495.1 Kocuria sp.
CCGCCCGTGCGGGCCTGGCAGTCCTACGCCTTCGACCTGCTCCGGCGGGCCCAGAACGAGGGGCTGCTCGCCGGCGTGACCCGCGGCCCCAAGCTCCTGTCCGGCCCCGAGCAGGACGTCCTCATCGGCGAGCTCATGGCCGGGCACGCCGCGGGAGAGGGCGCCGCCGTGGTGTGGCCGGCGGACCTCCAGGAGGCGCTGGGCACCCGGGGCTTCCGGCAGGAGGTGCGCGAGCTGTTCGACCGGATGTCGGAGTACGACCTCGCGCCCGCCGACCTCCGGGCCCTCGGCCGCCGGCTGGAACGGCCGGAGTGGTCCGCCGCGGCCGGGGTGCGCGCCGAGTACCAGGCCGTACGCCGGCTCCGGATGCCCGAGTCCTACGACCCCGCCGCCCTGGTGACCGAGGCCGCCCGGGTCCTCGAGGAGCAGCCGGAGTTCCTGCGGGCCGAGCAGGAGCGGCTGGACCTCGTGCTCGTGGACGACCTCCAGGAGGCGACGCCCTCGATCCACCGGCTGCTCGCCGTGCTGTGCCGGGGGAGGGACACCGTGCTGACCGCCTGCACGGACACCGTGGTGCAGGGCTTCCGGGGGGCCCGGCCCGACCTCCTGCGCACCCTCGAGGACCGCCTGGGCGAACCCGGCCGCCCGCTCCACCGGCACCTGCTGGAGGAGAGCCGGCGGATGCCGCCGGCCGTCGCCGACGTCTGGGAGCGGGTCGCGGAGCGCGTTCCCGCGGTGGCCGGGGCGCGGCACCCGCGCCGGCTGGAGCACTCCGACGGCGCGGCGGAGCCGGGGGAGGTCAGCACGGTGGTGCTCTCCTCCCCGCTGCACGAGGCCCGCTGGATCGCCCACCAGGTCCTGGAGCGACACCTCGTGCAGGGCGTCCCCCTGGCGGACATGGCCGTGGTCGTGCGCAACGGCCGCTACCTGGAGAGCCTGGAACGCCAGCTCTCGGCCCTGGGCGTGCCCGTCAGCACGTCCGCCGCGGAGACCCCGGTGCGGGACGAACCGGCCGTGCGCCCGATGCTCGGCGCGCTGCGGATCGTCACCGAGGCCGCGGCCGCGGAGCGCAGGGACGACGGGCACTTCGGTGCCCTCACGGTGCAGGCGGCCGTGGAGCTGCTGTCCTCCCGCATCGGCGGCGCCTCGCCGATGGACCTCCGGCGGCTGCGCCAGCGGCTCCGGGCCGAGGAGCTCGCCGCCGGCGGGGGCCGCACGAGCGACGACCTGCTCGTGGAGGCCCTCGTGGCGCCCGGGGCGCTCGACGCCGCCGGAGTGCGCTCCGTGCCCGCCCGCAGGATCGCCCGGATGCTCACGGCCGGCCGCCGCGCGCTGCGCGAGGAGGGCGCCACCGCCGAGACCGTGCTGTGGGCGCTGTGGGAGGCGGCCGGGGTCGCCGAGTCCTGGCGCCGCCGCGCCCTCGAGGGCGGTTCGGCGGGCCGGCGGGCCGACCGCGACCTCGACGCGGTCGTGAGCCTGTTCGAGGCGGCCGAGCGCTACGTCGACCACCTGCCCGGTGCGGGCCCCGCCCAGTTCCTGGACTACATCGAGAGCCAGGAGCTGCCCATGGACACCCTGGCCGCCCGCGCCCCGACCGACGAGACCGTCGAGATCATGACACCGGCCACCTCGGCGGGCCGGCAGTGGCCGGTCGTCTTCGTCGCCGGGGTCCAGGAGGGCGTGTGGCCGAACACCCGCCTGCGCGGGCAGCTGCTGGGCGCGGACCTGCTCACCGACGCCCTCGACCTCGGCGTGGACCAGGCCGCGCGGGTCACGCCGGTGACCCGGATGCGGGAGGTCCGCCACGACGAGCTGCGCTCCTTCGCCGCCGCGGTCTCCCGCAGCCGGGGGACGCTCGTGGTGACGGCCGCCTCCGACGAGGACGAGCAGCCCTCCGAGTTCCTCGACCTCGTCGACCCGCCCGGCGCCGGGCCGGAGGCCGGCGTGCGGGCCGTGGTCGACGCCCCGCGGCCCATGACGCTGCGCGCCCTCGTGGCGGAGCTGCGTCAGTGGGTGCAGCTGCACGAGGAGGACCCGGTGCGCTCCGAGGCGGCCGCACGGCTGCTCCATCGCATCGCCTCCTCCCCGCGCCCGGTGCCCGGCGCCCACCCGGACACCTGGTGGGGGACGGCCGAGCTCTCCAGCACGGCCCCGGTCTTCGACGACGGGGAGCCGGTGCCCGTCTCCCCGTCCCGGATCGAGACCATCCACCGCTCCCCGCTCGACTGGTTCGTCTCGGCCTCCCGCGCCGAGGCCGCCACCGACCTCAGCCGCAGCCTCGGCTCCCTGGTGCACGCCATCGCCGAGGAGCTCCCGGAGGCCCCCGGCTCCGAGCTCGTGGCGGAGCTCGAACGCCGCTGGCCGAGCCTGGGACTGCCGGAGACGTGGGAGTCCGCGGTGCAGCTCGAGCGTGCCCGGCAGATGCTGGGCAAGTTCGCCCGGTACGTCGTGGACGCCCGCAGCCGGCACGGCCGGCGGCTGGCCGCGGTGGAGGGCTCCTTCAGCGTCCTCGTCCAGGGACGGGCCCGGGACGCACTCCTCCGGGGCCGCGTGGACCGCCTGGAGCTCGACGAGCAGGGCCGCTACGTCGTCGTCGACCTCAAGACGGGCCGGAACCAGCCGGCCGGGGCGAGGATCGCGGAGCACCCCCAGCTGGCGGCCTACCAGGTGGCGCTGTCGGCGGGGGCGGG
>JAPSHS010000253.1 GCA_031179495.1 Kocuria sp.
GGGGGGTTCAGTCGAGGACCGGCAGCTCGGTGGTCTCGAAGCGCTCCCGGAAGAAGGAGGGGTTGCGCCGGTACTGGACGAGCATGACGACGACCCCGAGCAGGAGCATGCCCACGCCGAGGACGAACACGAGGCCGATCCCGCCGATCGCCGACCCGGAGCCGTACTCCGGGTCCATGGAGTCGTAGGAGGTCTGGACGAAGAAGACCAGCAGCAGGATCCCGCCGAGCAGCGGCGCCAGGAACTTCGTCAGGAACCCCCGGACGGTGCGGAGGGCCTCGCGGCGGAAGTACCAGACGCAGGCCAGGGCGGTCACGCCGTAGTAGAAGCAGACCATCATCCCCAGGGTGGTGATGGTGTCCCACAGGACGTTCTCGGAGATCACGCGCATCACGGCGTAGAACACCGAGGCGATGACGGCCGCCGCGATCGTGGCGTAGCCCGGGGACTGGAAGCGCGGGGTGATCCGGGCGTACTTCGCCGGCAGCGCGCCGTAGTGGCCCATGGCCAGCATGGTGCGCGCCGGGGAGATCATCGTGGACTGCAGCGACGCCGCGGAGGAGGACAGCACCGCGAGGGACATCAGGATCGCGAACGGCCCCATCACCGGGCCGGCGAGCGCCGCGAAGACGTTCTCCTGGATCTCCGCGTTGCCCAGGCCCAGCTCGGCGCCGCCCACGCCGGAGTAGGACAGCACGGCGAGCGAGACGGCCAGGTAGAGGGCGACGATCACGAGGATGGTCGCGATGGCCGAGCGGCCGGGCCCGTTGGCGGAGTCCCTGCTCTCCTCGTTGAGGGTGAGCACCACGTCCCAGCCCCAGTAGATGAACACGGACAGGGACACCCCCGCGGCGAACGCGGAGAAGGACTCCACGCCGAACGGGTTGAACCACTCCGAGCGGACGGCGAGGCCGTCGAAGGCGGTGCCTCCGGCCACGTGGCCGGAGGCCGCGGCCGCGAACCAGAGCAGGACGAGCAGCTGGAAGACGACGAGGACGTACTGCACCACCTTGGTGGCCTCCATGCCGCGGTAGGAGATCCACGCCGCGAGCGCCACGAACGCGAGGCAGGTGGCCACGTTGACGGGCACGTTGCGGGTCAGCTCGGCGATGGCGTCGTTGCCGGTGAGCTGGGCGAGGGCCAGGTAGAAGAAGTCCACGGCGATGCCGGCCAGGTTGGACAGCACCAGGATGGTGGCGGCGAGGAGCCCCCAGCTGCCCATCCACCCGATCCACGGGCCGAAGGCCTTGGACACCCAGGTGAAGGTGGTGCCGGAGTCCGGCATGGCCCGGTTGAGCTGCCGGTAGCCGACGGCCACGAGCAGCATGGGGACGAAGCCCACGAGCAGGATCGCCGGCAGGTGGGTGCCCACGGCGGCGGCGGTCGGGCCGAGGGCTCCGGAGAGGGTGTAGGCGGGCGCGATGGTGGACACGCCGATGACCACGGAGCCGAGCAGGCCCACCGAGCCCTTGCTGAGCCCCTTCTCGTGGCGCGTGCCCTGGTGGTCGGTGCGGGGTGCGGTGCCGGCGCTCATGACGCGGCCTCCTTCTCGGTCGGGGCCCGGTCGGCGTCCGGGGCGGGCCGGGGCACGACGACCATCGGCACCGGGATGTGCTTGAGCAGCCGCGCCGCGGTGGTGCCCAGGAAGGTCTGCCGCCCCCGGGCCAGGCGGGACGAGCCGATGAGCAGGATGCCTCCGGGAGCCCAGTCGACGTCCTGCGCGGCCTTCTTCAGCGTCCGCCCGGAGGCGATCCGCACGGTCGCGGGACGCGTCCGGCGGGCCTCCTCCACGACGGCCCCGAGGTGCTCCTCCACGCGCCGGCGGGCCTGCCCGGTCGCGTCCGGGTCCGCGGCCTCGCCCTCGAGGAAGGAGATCAGCTCCAGGTCGAGCCCGGAGCGCTCGACGGCCTCCACCCCCTCGCGGATCACCTGGTGGGCCCCGGGACGGGTGCCCACGGCGGCGTACAGCCGGGTGAGCGGCACGTCCCCGGGATACCGGCGCGGGGCGAGGCCGACGGGCACCGGCGAGCTGTGCAGCAGCGCGTTGACCACGGAGCCCATGGTGAAGCGCCCCCCGCCCGTGCCGGCGCCGACCGCGATCATCGCGGCACCGAGCTCGGCGGCCGCCGCGACGAGGCCGGCCGGGACGGACTGTGCCTCCCGCACGTGGGTGCGGGCCGTGACGTCCTCGGGCACCAGGGCCGCGGCCTCGCGCAGCCACTGGTGGGCCTGCCGGCGGAGCACCGGCGAGATGTCCCCCACCGGCGGGTAGGCCTGCCGGTACGGGTCGTCCGCGCGCAGCACGAGGACGATCTCGAGCTCGGCGCCCACGTCCCGGGCGAGCGCGACGCCCAGCCGCACGGCGTCCCGGCTGCGCCGGTCCCCGCTGCAGCCGACGACGTAGCGGGGCACCCCGGCGGTGCTCATCGGGCCGCACCCGTGAGCGAGCCGGCGCGGAGGATCCCGGCGGCCGCGAGCCGCCCCTGGCGCAGGGCGCCGTCGACGTGCTGGTAGCCCTCGGCGGCGAGGTCGGAGCAGGCCCAGCGGATCGGGCCCACCGGGGTGGACTGGTGCGCGCCGTAGCGGTGCAGGCCGCCGAGGTCGTAGCTGGCGGCGTAGGCGCCGCGGGTCCACTCCTCGGAGCCGAAGTCGGACTCGTAGTAGACCACCGGCTCCAGGGCCTCCTC
>JAPSHS010000254.1 GCA_031179495.1 Kocuria sp.
ACGTACTCGAACACGCACGCGGCGCGGCGGGTCTCGGCGAAGCGCTGCGAGCGCAGCCCGTGCTCGTCGATGGCCACGAACTCGCCGGGCTCGATCTCCCGGACCAGGGACGCGCCCACGATGTCCAGCGCGGCGGTCTCCGAGGCCACGACCCAGCCCCGGTCGAGCCGGCCGAGCACCAGCGGGCGGATGCCCTGCGGGTCGCGGGCGGCGTAGAGGGTGTGCTCGTCCATGAACGTGAGGCAGAAGGAGCCCACGAGCTGGGGGAGCAGGTGCATCGCGGCGTCCTCGAGGGAGCCGTGCGGGTGCTCCGCCAGCAGCGCGGTGACCAGGGCGGTGTCCGTGGTGTTGCCCTGCGCCATCTCGCCCCGGGAGGGGAAGCCCGACTTGTCGATGAGGTTGTCGTAGAGCTCGGCCGAGTTGGTGAGGTTGCCGTTGTGCGCGAGCGCCACGGTCCCGTGCGGGGTGGCGCCCAGGGTGGGCTGCGCGTTGGCCCAGTGGGACCCGCCCGTGGTGGAGTACCGGCAGTGGCCCACGGCCAGGTGCCCGGTCAGGGTGTTGAGGGTCGTCTCGTCGAAGACCTGCGAGACGAGGCCCATGTCCTTGTACACGGAGATGCGCTCGCCGTCGCTGGCGGCGATGCCCGCGGACTCCTGGCCGCGGTGCTGCAGCGCGTAGAGGCCGTAGTAGGCCAGCTTCGCGACCTCCTCCCCGGGGGCCCACACGCCGAACACGCCGCACGCGTCCTGGGGGCCCTTCTCTCCGGGGAGCAGGTCGTGGCTGAGTTGTCCATCAGGGTGAACCACGTCGATCAGCCCTCTCTCGAGCTTCGGGGGTCGTCGGGCAGCGGGTCCTCGGCCCGCGGGCCCGGGACGACGTCCTCGTCCACGACCTCGGTGGTGACGGCCCGCGCGCGGGCCACGGAGATGCGGTCCAGCACCAGGGCCACGACGGCTCCGGCGGCCAGGCCCAGGACGGCGAAGACCGAGACCATGAACAGGACCACGGCCTCCTGGGTGAACTGGGCGCTGCCCCCGCCGGCCAGGCCGACCAGCACGCCCACGACGATGCCCACGACCCCGCCGAGCACCACGAACGCCCAGATGTTGGGGGCGCGGCGCAGGGTCATCTGCTGCTGCCCGGTCGCGGCGAGCGGCACGGCCGTCCGCCCGCGGCGGCGCCGGCGCGGCGACCTCCGCGCCGGCGGGCGCGGAGAGGAGGGCGAGGGTGCGGAGGTCATGTCCTCCAGGTTACCGGGCGAAGAGGGGCAGGGCGTCCGCCAGGTCGGTCCGTGTGCCCGAGGCCACAACCGCCCCCGAGGCGACGGCCTCGGACCACGTCAGGGCGCCCGTGACCAGGCCCAGCCAGGTGCGGGCGTCGGTCTCGACGACGTTGGGCGGGGTGCCCCGGGTGTGCCGGGGGCCGGCCACGCACTGGGTCACGCCGAAGGGCGGGACGCGCACCTCCACGCTGTTGCCCGGCCGGCGCTCGGCGAGCTCCTCGAGGCAGTACCGCACAGCGGTGGCCACGGTGGGGCGCGGGGCGGTGTCCGGGTCCTTCCGCCAGGCGTCCAGGGCCAGCGTTCCGTCGGCGGGGTCGATGCGGCGGCGGGCCACGGGGCCTAGTCCTGCCCGAGCGCCCGGACCAGCTCCGGGCCCAGGAGCTCCACGAGCGGGTCGGCCAGGCGGATCCGGCCCACGGGGCGGGACGCGCCCATGACGGGACGCACCACCCGGCCGATCACCGCGGCCGCGGCCGGCGCGGGCACGGCCCCGGCGTGGGCCAGCAGGGCCAGGCCGACGAGCGCGTTGGCGCGGGAGCCGCCGTCGAGCACCTTCAGGGCCACCGACCAGCCGTCCCGGGTGCCCAGCGCGAGCACGCCCTCGGCGCCGAGCTTCGCCACGACGTCGAGCTCCTCCATGACCACGGTGTTGTACCTGCCGCGGCCGTGCACGAACTCGGGGTAGTCGAGCATGCACTGGGCCACCGTGGCGGCCCGGGCGTCGGCGTCGAGGTTGCCCGCGGCCCGGCCCAGGGTCGAGTACGCGCGGGCGAGACCGGTGAGGGAGATCGCGGCCAGCGGGGCGCCGCAGCCGTCCACGCCCACGTGGGCCACGCGCTCGCCGGAGAACTCCTCGACGGTCTCCAGCACGGTGCGCTGCAGCGGGTGCTCCGGGTCCAGGTAGCTGTCCGTGGGCCAGTCGTTCTCGGTGCAGGCCCACAGGAACGCCGCGTGCTTGCCGGAGCAGTTCATGCAGATCGGCGTCTTCCCGCGCCCGGCCCGCACGAGCTCGGTCCGGACCTCCTCGTCCTCGGGCCAGTCCGGCGGGCACTGCAGCGCGTCCTCGGTGAGCCCGGCGGCCTCGAGGATGGAGCTGACGGCGCCGAGCTGCTCGAAGGAGCCGATGTGGGACGCGGAGGCGATGGCCACCTGGGCCCCGCGCAGCGGGACCCCGGCCTTCATGGCGGCGATCGTCTGGAACGGCTTGAGGGTGGAGCGGGGGAAGATCGGGGCGCCGATGTCGCCCAGCTCCACCGCCACGTTCCCGTCCGGGTCCAGGACCACGGCGGAGCCGCGGTGGCGGGACTCGAGGAAGCCGCTGCGCTCGATCACCGCGAGGTCCACGGCACGGTCCGAGGTGAAGGTCTGCATCCGCCCAGTATGTCAGCCGGG
>JAPSHS010000255.1 GCA_031179495.1 Kocuria sp.
TCGAAGGCGTCCTTGGCGGCGGCGACGGCGGCGTCGATGTCGGCGACCTTGCCGGAGGCCGCCTGGATGTAGGTCTGGTTGGTGACCGGGTCCAGCACGTCGAAGGTGTCGCCGTCGATCGAGTCGACGTGCTCACCGTTGATGTAGTGCTGGATCCTTCCCGGCAGGTTGGCCGGAACCCAGCGGTGTGCGTTGTGGGTTTTGGTCTCGGTGCTCATGGTGTGTCCTTTCGGCGTGCAGCGTCTTGAGGCGTGGTTCGTGATGCCAGGTAGGCGTCGAGCGTGTTGAGGCGGTGCTGTCTCGCGGCGGCCTCGACGGCTTCGAAGGAGGCGCCCTGGGCGATGAGGTCCAGCAGGTGGTCGTGCTCGTCCACGGAGGCACGGGCCCGGCCGGGGACGTAGGCGAAGGTGGAGGAGCGCAAGGCGGCCAGCCGGTTCCAGCCGCGGTGCACCAGGTCGAGGATGTGTGCGTTCTGGTGGTGCTCGTAGAGCGTGGAGTGGAACTGCTTGTTCAGCGTGGTGAACTGCACCGGGTCGAACTCCTCCAGCACCCGGCGCATCTGCTCGTTGATCCCACGCGCCCGTTGCAGTTCGGCTCCGGTGACCAGCGGCGCGCACTGGGCGGTGGAGAATCCCTCGACCAGGGCCAGGGTCTCCATGGTGTTCCGGTACTCCACGGGGTCGATGCCCACCACGGTGGCGCCGACATTGCGCTCGTAGGCGACCAGCCCGTCCTGCTGGAGCCTCCGCACGGCCTCGCGCACCGGCACCACGGACATGTTCAGCTCGGCGGCCAGCTGGGCCAGGACCAGCCGGCTGCCCGGGGCGTAGCGGCTCTGCTGGATCCCCTCGAGGATGGCCTGGTAGGCCGTCTCCGACTTGGACAGGAGGACCTCGGTGCTCACGGGGTGTCCTGCCCGGCGCGCGACTGCCGGTGCTCCTGGTACTTGCGCCTCCACTCGGCGTTGGGCGGGAACAGTCCGTCCACCGGGTGGCCTGCGGCCACCTGGTCGTACACCCAGGCGTCCTGCTGTTCCTGCTCCCAGGCGTCGTCGATCACCTCGGTCAGCAGCTGCGGGGGGACGACCACGACGCCGTCGTCGTCGCCGATGACGATGTCGCCCGGCTGGACGGTGGTTCCGCCGCAGGCCACCGTGCCGCCGACCTCCCAGGGGATGTGGCGGCGGCCCAGCACGGCCGGGTGGACGCCGCTGGAGTAGACCTGGATGCCGACCTCGGCGACGGCGGCGCTGTCCCGCACGCCGCCGTCGGTGATCACCGCGTTGGCGCCGCGCACCTGGGCGCGCAGGGCCAGCACGTCACCGAGGGTGCCGGTTCCCTTCTCGCCGCGGGCCTCCATGACCACCACGTCGTCCGGCTGGACCGTGTCCATGGCGCGCTTCTGGGCGTTGAACCCGCCGCCGAAGGCCTTGAACAGGTCCTCCCGGTTGGGCACGTAGCGCAGCGTCTTGGCGTAGCCGAGGATGCGGCGGCCGGGGTGGGTGGGCCGCACGCCGTCGATCGTGGCGTTGTCGATCCCCCGCTTGCGCAGCTGCGCGGTGATGGTGGCCACGGCCGTCTCGTTGATCTTCGTCGTGAGCTCGTCGGTGAGCAGGCTGCGGTCGGGGACCGGGGTGGCGGGCACGTAGTGGTACGGCTCGGTCTCCGCTGCGGCCGGCGGCAGTCCGGCGGCCTCGCGCGAGCCCCAGGCCTCCTCCCGCTGGGTGTCGTCCACCTGCGGGCCGTGCCCGTAGGGGGCCATCGGCTCCTCGCCGGCCACCACGCGGGTGACCAGCCGCCCGCTGGAGGGAGCGCCGGGCGCCCCGGGCGCGTCCACCTCGACCTCGACGACGTCGCCGGGCTGGGCCACGGAGGAGCCGGCCGGGGTGCCCGTCAGGATGACGTCCCCCTCCTCCAGCGTCATGAGCTGGGACAGGTCCGCCACGAGCTGGCCGAAGGGGAAGACCAGCGCCTCGGTGGTGTCGTCCTGGACGAGATCCCCGTTGACCCAGGTCCGGACGCGCAGCGCGGCCGGATCGAGCCCGGCGGCCGGGATGACGCTCGGGCCGAGCGGGGTGTAGCCGTCCCCGGACTTGTTCTTGACGTTGGAGCCCTTGTCGGCGTGGCGCAGGTCGTACAGGCCCCAGTCGTTGGCGGCGGTGATGCCGGAGACCTTGGACCAGCCCTCCTCCGGGCGCACACGGCGGCACGTCTGCCCGATGACCAGAGCGATCTCGCCCTCGTAGGCCAGCAGCTCGGTGCCGGCCGGGCGCTCGATCGTGTCACCCGTCCGGGCGATGGAGGTCCCGGCCTTGAGGAAGTAGCCGGGGAACTTCGGGGAGCGGCCCCGCTGGGCGATGCGGGAGGGGTAGTTCAGGTGCAGGGCGATGACCTTTCCGGGACGGTGCGCCCGATCGGTGAAGTCGATGGGCCCGGTCGTCCCGGGAGGAGCCGGTGTCGTCTCTGCCATGCCGTCCTGCCTTCGTGGTCTTCGGAGGTGACCCGCGTCGCACACATCCAGTGGTGTGGTCCGGATCTCGTTTGCAGGATCGTATCTGATACGAAGTGCTTCCGGCTACCCCTCCAAGACTCGTTTGAAGTGTGTGCACGTGAAAATGCTTCGAAGGCAGGGGTGGCGAGTCGTCATCGCAGGCTCCGGGAGGAGCGCGGC
>JAPSHS010000256.1 GCA_031179495.1 Kocuria sp.
GTCCGCGACGGGGTCCAGGACCTCGCCGACCCGGCTGCCCTGCCGCAGGGCCCGGGCGAGGGTGCCGTCGACCCAGTCGGTCAGGCAGAAGACGGCGACGAGGACCAGCGCGCGGACCGGGTGCTCGCCGATGTCCAGCACGGCCAGCACGGCCGGGACGATGAGGGCGAGGCGCACCACGGAGACCACGTTGGGCACCGTGACCACACGGTGGTAGTACGGCGACTCCACCGGCTCGATCTCCTCCTGGTGCTGTGCCATGTGACCTCCCGTCCGTCCGCCGCCCCGCACGGGCAGGCCGGGACCCGACCCCGCTGCTTCCGAGGGTAGTCCGTCGCCGCCGCGGCAGGGCGCCGGAGCGCCGCGTTCCCGCGCCGACGTGGTGCTCCTCGCGCTCCGGGCCGTGATCGCCGTCATTGTCCCCGGCGCGGTCCCTGCGCTAGCCTCGGACGGGCTCGGCGACCGCCCTGCCCGTCCTCCCCTGAGCCGCAGTCCCCGCGTGCCCGGCGCCGGCGGGCAGCGCCGGGAACCCGATCCGCACGCCGCACCGGGGCGGACCCCGAACCTGGTGGGAGCCCCCCTCTTGACCCTGCTGACCGCTGAGCGCACGTCGGCGCCCCGACCGGAGCGCGCCGCACGCCCGGCCATGCGCCCCGGGATCCAGGGCCTGCGCGGGGTCGCCGTGCTGCTCGTCGTCGCCTTCCACGTCTGGACCGACCGCGTCTCCGGGGGCGTCGACGTCTTCTTCGTCCTCTCCGCCTTCCTGCTCACCGGATCGTTCGTGCGCCGGGTGGACGAGGGCCGGCCGCTGGCCGTGGCCTCGTACTGGCTGCGCACCTTCAGCCGTCTCCTCGGACCGCTGTCGGTGATGCTGCTCGCCGTCCTGGTGACGGTGCTGCTGCTGTTCCCGCCCAGCCGCTGGGACACCTTCGTGGGACACGCCTGGGGCTCGCTCCTCCACGTGCAGAACTGGGTGCTGGCCGCCGAGGCGGTCGACTACTACGCCGGCGGGGGCGCCTCCTCCACCCCGTTGCAGCACACGTGGTCGCTGTCCCTGCAGGGGCAGGTCTTCCTGGTCTGGCCGCTGCTGCTGGCCGGCACCGCCTGGGTGGCGCACCGGTGCGGGCTGCGCTTCCGGGTCCTGGCCGGCGGCCTGTTCGCCGCGCTCCTCGCGGCGTCCCTGGCCTGGTCGGTGCACGCCACGGCCGCGACGCCGGACGGCGCCTACTTCAGCTCCCTGACCCGCGTCTGGGAGTTCGCCCTCGGCTCGCTGGCCGCGCTCGCCGCCGGGGCCCTGCCCCGGGCCGGGGTCCCGGCCCGGGCGGCGCGGCGCGCACTCGCCGTCGGCCTCGGGTGGGCGGGGCTGGCGGCCGTCGTGGCGACCCCCTTCCTGGTCGACGCGCAGACCCGCTTCCCCGGCTCCGTGGCCCTGGCGCCCACCCTGGGCGCCACGGCCGTGCTGCTGGCCGGGTCGCTGGCCACGGGGACCCGGGGCGGAGTCGACCGGGTGCTCGCGGCCCGGCCGCTCGTCTGGTTCGGGGACCGCGCCTACGGCATCTACCTGTGGCACTGGCCGCTGCTCATCACCTACGCGCTGGTCGCCATCCGCGAGGACGTCCCGGTGCTGCACGGGCTCGGCATCCTCGCGGGCTCCCTGCTGCTGACGCGGCTGACCGCGCCGCTGACCCGCCTGCCCGTCCTGCTCGTCCTGCTCGTGCGCACCGTCCGGGCCTCCGCCCGGCGCCCGCTGCGGGGGGTGGGCGATCCCGCCCGGCTGGTCGCCACCCTGGTGCTCGTGGCCGTGCCCGTGGGCGCCGCCCACAGCGGGACCCTCGTGCGGGCCGCGCACCAGCAGGGCATCGAGCGGACCGGGGCGAACTACCCGGGCGCGGCGGTGCTGCGCGGGGAGGCCTCGGCCCCGGAGGGGGTACCGCCGGTCCCCACCGACGCCGAGCGCGGGAGCGAGTGGGGCGAGACGGGTCTGGAGTGCGCGGTCGAGGACGGCCGGGACCGCATCGGCGAGCTCGGCGACTGCTGGGCCGTGGGCCCCACGGACGGCTCCGCCCCGACGCGGACCCTCGTGGTGATCGGGGACTCCCACGCGATGCAGCTGCTGACCCCGATCACCCGGGCCGCCGAGCAGCACGGGTGGAAGGTGATCAGCTATCTCCGGATGGCCTGCCGGTACGCGGGCCCTTCCCCCGAGCTCGACGACGAGTGCAATGCCTTCAACGCCGCCGCCCGGGACGCCGCCCTGGCGCAGGGCCCGGACGCCGTGCTGACCATCGGCACCCGCAGCCTGGCCGGGGCCCCGCACGAGGAGCTCGTCGACCGCTACGAGGAGGGCGTCGCCCCTCTGCTGGAGGCGGGTCTGCCGGTGGTCGCGTTCCGGGACAACCCCCGCTTCGACTACGACATGTTCGAGTGCGTCGAGACCTACGGCGCCGACCACCCGCACTGCAACGTGGCCCGCTCCGAGGCCCTCCGGGAGGTCAACCCGCTGCTGGAGGTGGCCGCCCGGCACGAGGGCCTGCACGCGGTGGACCTCACCGACCGGCTGTGCACCGAGGACGTCTGCCCCGCCGTGATCGGCAACGTCGTCGTCTACCGGGACCTCGACCACGTCACCTCCAGCTACGGGGCGACGCTCACCCCCGACGTCGAGC
>JAPSHS010000257.1 GCA_031179495.1 Kocuria sp.
ACGAACATGGCCCCGCACAACCTGCGCGAGGTCGTGGCCGGGGCCCGCCACCTCGTGGAGCACCCCGAGGCGACCCTCGAGGAGCTCATGCGCTTCGTCCCCGGCCCGGACCTGCCCTCCGGCGGGCAGATCGTGGGCCTCGACGGGATCCGGGACGCCTACCGCACCGGGCGGGGGTCCTTCAGGACCCGGGCGAAGGTCTCGATCGAGCAGGTCACCCCGCGCAAGCAGGGCATCGTCGTCACCGAGCTGCCCTACATGGTGGGCCCGGAGAAGGTCACGGAGAAGATCAAGGAGGCCGCGCAGGCGAAGAAGCTCCAGGGCGTCTCCGACGTCGTGGACCTCACCGACCGCAAGAACGGCCTGCGCCTGGTCATCGAGGTCAAGAACGGCTTCAATCCCCAGGCGGTGCTCCAGCAGCTGTACAAGTACACGCCGATGGAGGACTCCTTCGGGATCAACAACGTGGCGCTCGTGGACGGGCAGCCCCGGACCATGGGCCTGCTCGAGCTGCTGCGGGTCTACGTGGAGCACCGGCTCTCCGTGGTCCGGCGGCGCACGGGCCACCGGCTGGCCAGGCGTCGCGACCGCCTGCACCTGGTGGAGGGCCTGCTCGTGGCGATCGTCGACATCGACGAGGTCATCCGGATCATCCGCTCGTCCGACGAGACCGCCGCGGCCCGGGAACGGCTCATGGGCGCGTACGACCTCACCCGGGTCCAGGCCGACCACATCCTGGAGCTGCGCCTGCGCCAGCTCACCAAGTACTCCCGGATCGAGCTGGAGAAGGAGCAGGAGGAGCTGCGCGGGGAGATCGCCGAGCTGGAGGAGGTCCTCGCCTCGGACTCCCGGCTGCGGGCGCTCGTCTCCGCGGAGCTCGCCGAGGTCGCCGCGGTGCACGGCGACGACCGGCGCACCGCGCTGCTCGAGTCCGAGGCGCTGCCCGGTCCGGCCGCGGCCGCCGCGGCGCCCGCCCCGGGTCGCAGCGGCAGCGGCGGGCTCGCCCTGGAGATCGCCGACGACCCGTGCTGGGTCTTCCTCTCCACCTCCGGCCAGCTCGCCCGCACCTCCTCCCGGGTCCCGCTGGTCGATCCCCCGCGGCGGATCAAGCACGACGCCCTGGCCTCCGTGGTGCGCGCCACCGCGCGCTCGGAGATCGGGGCCGTCACCTCCTCCGGTCGGATGGTGCGCGTCCAGGTGATGGACGTGCCCGTGCTGACCGCGTTCGAGGGCACCCCCAAGCTCGGCGACGGCGTGCCGGTCAAGGAGTTCCTCACACTGGGTCGGGGCGAACGGCTCGTGGGCCTGGCACCGCTCGGGACGGTGCTCGCCCTGGGCACCCGCAACGGCGTGGTCAAGCGCGTCAACCCGGAGTACCCCCTCAACCGCGAGGAGTGGGAGGTCATCACGCTCAAGGACGGCGACGAGGTCGTCGGCCTCGCCGAGTCCTCGGCCGAGGACGACGAGCTGGTGTTCGTGACCCGCGGGGGGAAGCTGCTGCACTTCGAGGCGGCGGCGGTGCGCCCCCAGGGCCGCACCGCCGGTGGCGTCGCGGGGATCAAGCTCACCCCGGGCGACGCCGTGCTGTTCTTCGGGACCGTGGGCGCCGGCGACGAGACGCCGGTGGTCGTGACGGTGGCGCGGGCGGACGAGGTGCTGCCCGGGATGTCCCGGTACTCGGTGAAGGTCACGCCCTTCGCCGAGTACCCGCCCAAGGGCCGGGCCACCGGCGGGGTGCGCGCCCACCGGTTCCTGAAGGGCGAGACCGGGCTGACCCTCGCCTGGGCGGGGCACGGTCCCGCCAAGGCCGTCTCCGCCACGGGCGTGGCCCGGGCCCTGCCCACGGAGCACGGCGGCCGTGACGGCTCCGGGGTGCCCACCGACCAGGCGATCGACGCGGTGGGCCCGGCCTACTCCTGAGGCCGCGGGGCCTCAGCGCCGGGGGCCGGCCAGCCCGAGCTGCTGCACGGCCTCCCGCTCCTCCTCGAGCTCCCGCACGGAGCGCTCGAGCCGGGCCCGCGAGAACTCGTCGAGCTCCAGGTCCGGGACGATCTCCGCGCGCCCGTCCCGGCAGGCGACGGGGAAGGAGCTGACGAGGCCCTCCGGCACGCCGTAGGAGCCGTCGGAGGGCACCGCCATGGACGTCCACGTGCCCGCCGGGGTGCCCAGGACCCAGTCGTGCACGTGGCACAGGGCGGCGTGGGCCGCCGAGGCCACGGAGGACCCGCCGCGCACGTCGATGATCTCCGCGCCGCGCCCGGCGACGCGCGGGATGAGGGTGTGGTCCACCCAGTCCAGGTCGAGGCCCCTCCCGGCCAGCACCTCGAGGGCCGGGCGGCCGCCGACCGTGGCGTGGGTCAGGTCGGGGTACTGGCTCGCGGAGTGGTTGCCCCAGATCGCCACGCCCTCGATCTCGGCCACGCGCGCTCCCGTGGCCGCGGCCAGCTGCGCGACCGCCCGGTGGTGGTCGAGGCGGGTGAGGGCGGTGAAGCGCTCGCGCGGGACGTCCGGGGCGTGGGAGGCGGCGACGTAGGCGTTGGTGTTCGCGGGGTTGCCGACCACGACCGCCCGGAAGTCCTCCGCCGCGCCCCGGTTGACGGCCCGCCCCTGCACCGAGAAGATCCCGGCGTTGGCCTCGAGCAGGTCGGCGCGCTCCATGCCCCGGG
>JAPSHS010000258.1 GCA_031179495.1 Kocuria sp.
ATTCCGCACCCACCGCCAAGGAGTTTCACGTGGCCAACATCAAGTCCCAGAAGAAGCGCAACCTCACCAACGAGAAGTCGCGCCTGCGCAACAACGCGTACAAGTCCGAGCTGAAGACGCTCGTCCGCCGCGTCGACGACGCCGTGAGCGCCGCCGACAAGGAGACTGCCCAGGACGCCCTGCGCGTCGTCTCCCGCAAGCTCGACAAGGCCGTCAGCAAGGGTGTGCTGCACAAGAACAACGCGGCCAACAAGAAGTCCGGTCTGGCCAAGCTGGTCGCCAAGATCTGACCTTCCGTTCCCCGCGAACGGTGACCGCCGCACCCGGCGGTCCGCCCGGAGGCCCCGTCCCGCTGAGGGACGGGGCCTCCGTCGTGCCCGGGCCCGGCGGGCTCCCCGGGCCGCGGGCCTCAGCGGCGCCCGGACAGGGCGATCGTGGTGATCGCCCGCTCCACGGCGTAGGCCGGGTCCCGGCCCTCCCCCTTCACCTGGGCGTCGGCCTCGGCCAGCGCCCGCAGCGCGCGCACCAGGTCCTCCTCGGAGAAGCGGCGCGACTCGTCCTGCGCCCGTTCGACCTGCCACGGGGCGGCGCCGATCCGCTGGGCGAGCTGACCCGAGCCGCCGCGGGTGCCGTGGACCTGCGCGATGGTGCGCAGCTTGGCGGCCAGCGCCCCCACCATCGGGACGGGGTCCACCCCGGTGTCCAAGGCCTGGCGCCAGAGCTTGAGCGCGCTCTCCGCGCGGCCGGCCAGGGCGGCGTCGGCCACCTTGAAGGCCGTGGCCTCCACGCGCCCCCCGTAGTACTTCTCGACGTCGTCGAACGTGATGGTCTCCGGTCCGTCCGAGAGCAGCTGCGCGCACGCGGCGGCCAGCTCGGCCGTGCTGCTGCCGACGGCCGCGGCCAGGGCACGGGCGGCGTCGGGATCGATCCGGCGGCGGTGGGTGCGGAACTCCGTGACGATGAAGTCGGTCTTGTCGCGGTCGTTCTTCAGGGGCTTGCACTCCACGACGACGGCACCGGCGGCCTTGAGCGCGTCGAGCAGCTTCTTCCCCCGGCTGCCGCCGCCGTGCTCCCAGAGCACGACGACGTCCGGGTCCGGTGCCCGGACGTAGGCGAGGCCGTCGGCCAGGCAGTCGTCGTTCATGGCGGCGAGATTGCTCACGTGGATGAGCTTGGCGTCGTCGAACAGGGAGGGGCTGGCCAGGGCCGCGAGCTGTCCCGGGGCGTAGGCCGCGGCGTCGACGGTGGACAGCTCCACGGGGCCGCGCTGGTCCCGGAGGGCCGAGCGCACCCGGTCGCGGGCGCGGGCGGCGAGGTAGTCCTCCGGGCCGGTGAGCAGGACGAGCGGGGCCGGCTCGACGTCGCGCCAGGTGGGACCGGCGGCGGGTGCGGGGCGCCGTGCTGGGGTCATGGCCGCGTCCTCCTGTGCTGGCGGCCGGGCGGGCCGCGGGGTGGGGTCGCCCCCAGTTTCTCACGGTGCCGGGACACCGGTGGCGCGGACCCCCGGACCGGGACGACGCCGGTCCGCACGGTCGTGGCGGGGCGGGGACGCCGGGCCACGGCGCCACCGCGGTCCGCCGGCGGGCCCCGCGGTGGGCCCAGGGGCCGCGGCTGGACGGAGAGGTGCTCCCCGTTCACCCCGGAGGCTCGCTACCGTGGTGCCCATGACGCAGAACACGAGCACCGAAGAGCACAGCACCGGCACGCACACGGGGAGGGTCGCGGTCGTCACCGGGGCCTCGACCGGGATCGGGGAGGCGACGGCCCGGCGGCTGCGCGCCACCGGCTGGACCGTCTACGCCGTGGCCCGGCGGGCCGAGCGGCTGGAGACCCTGGCCCGCGAGACCGGGGCGGTCCCGGCGCCGTGCGACATCACCGTCGACGCCGAGGTGGAGGCCCTGCGGGAGCAGGTGCTCTCCGAGCAGGGCCGGGTGGACGCGCTGCTGAACATCTCCGGCGGGGCCCGCGGCACCGACCGGCTGGCCGATGCCAGGACGGAGGACTGGGCGTGGATGTACGAGGTCAACGTGCTGGGCACGATGCGGATCACCCGGGCGTTCCTGCCGGCGCTGCGCGAGAACGGCGAGGGCACCGTGCTGAACCTGACGTCCCTGGCCGCGCACCGGGCCTACGAGGGCGGGAGCGGCTACAACGCGGCGAAGTTCGCCGAGCGGGCGATGACGGAGGCGCTGCGGCTGGAGGAGGCCGAGCACAACGTGCGGGTGGTGGAGATCGCCCCGGGGCTCGTGCACACGGAGGAGTTCTCCCTCAACCGGCTGAGCGGGGACCAGGAGGCCGCCGAGGCGGTCTACGCGGGGGTCGAGAAGCCGCTGACGGCCGAGGACGTCGCCCAGGTGTGCGCCTTCGCGGTGGAGCTGCCCCACCACGTGGACCTGGACACCGTGACGATCAAGCCGGTGGCGCAGGCCGCCCCGCACAAGGTGATCCGCGGCAGCTGAGCGTCCCGGCTCCCGCCGGCCCGGCTCCGGGCCGGCGGGACGCCCGCGGGCGGGGCACCGCGGGACGGACGCTAGCGCCCGGCCGGCACCGCCCGCAGCCGTGCGCCCTCCCGCAGCAGGTGGACGCTGCCGTGCTCGTCCGTGCGCACGAGAGGAACCCCGGCGTCCTCGAGGTGGGCGAGGATCTGCGGGTGCGG
>JAPSHS010000259.1 GCA_031179495.1 Kocuria sp.
CGTGTGGGGGCTCTACGACCACCTGCTCACCGACGAGGGCCGGCGCCGGCTGGTCGAGGAGGAGTGGAGGCTCACCCCCGTGGCCGACCGGATGGGCCTGCGCTTCGAGGGTCCCGGGGTGGAGTGGGTCGAGCGGGAGCAGCCCTTCGGGGCCGGCTCGGACCCCTCCAACATCGTGGACGCCGGCTACGCCGTGGGCTCGATCCAGGTCCCCGGCGGCACCCAGCCGATCGTGCTGCACCGGGACGCGGTCTCCGGCGGCGGCTACGCCATGGTGGGCACCGTGATCTCCGCGGACATGGACCTGCTGGCCCGGGCCACCCCGGGGGCGGCGACCCGGTTCCGGGCGGTGAGCCTGGAGGAGGCGCTGGGGGCGCGGCGGGAGCGGGCGGAGCGGCTCGAGCAGATCTGGGGGCTGTGATGCGACCGTCCTCCGATCCCCGTCCGTCCGGGGACGGTGCCACGGCGGCGCCGCTCCCGGACGAACGGGGATCGGGCGTTCCCGCCCGGTCCCCGTCTCCGGGACCGTTCCCTAGGACAGCTCCAGCTCCCAGTCCTTGACGTCGGCCACGGGCGCGAACAGGCTCCCGTCGAGCTCGCCGAGGGGCAGGCCGTTGCGCACGCGCTGCGGCCAGTCCCGGTCGGCCAGGGCCGCCTTGCCCAGGGCGACGACGTCGGCCGCGCCGTCGGCGAGCATGGACACGGCCGTCTCCGGGTCGTCCAGGTGGCCGTTGGCGATCACCGGCAGTCCCGAGTGCAGCTTGGCCAGCGCCGCCAGCGACGGCCCGTCGTCGCCGAACGCGGGCGCGTGGGCCCGGTACTCGGTGGTGTGCAGGAAGTCGATCCCCGTGGCGGCCAGGGTGGAGAAGATGACCTCGGCCTCCTCGGCGCCGCCGGCCCAGCGGTGGTCGTGGTCGCTGACCTTCGCCTGGGAGATGCGGATCCCGACCGCCGTTGCCGGGCCCACGGCCTCGCGCACGGCGCGGCAGATCTCAGCGGCGAAGCGCACCCGGTTCTCCGGGGATCCGCCGTACTCGTCGGTCCGCCGGTTGAGGTAGTCGGTGAGGAACTGGTCCAGCAGGTATCCGTTGGCGCCGTGGATCTCCACGCCGTCGAACCCGGCGTCCCGAGCGCGCAGGGCCGCGGCCACGAAGCCCTCGCGGACCTCCTGCATCTGCTGCGGTGAGATCTCCTCGGGCACCGGGAACGGGCCCTCGCCGCGGTAGATGCCGAGCTGCTCCCCCTTGGGCGCCACCGCGGACGGGCCCACCGTGGCGTCCACGAACCGGTTGCCCTGGGCCTGGGCGCCGGCGTGCATGAGCTGGGCGAAGATCCGCGCGCCGGCCGCGTGCACGGCGTCGACCACCCCGGACCAGGCCCGGGCCTGCTCCGCAGTGGCGATGCCCGGCTGGTGCAGATAGCCCTGGCTGTGGGAGGTGTCGGGGTAGATGCCCTCGGTGATCAGCAGTCCGAAGCCGCCGCGGGCGAAGGTCTCGTAGTAGGAGATCATGCGGTCGGTGGCACGGCCCTCCTCCGTGGCGCTGATCCGGGTCATGGGAGCCAGCGCCACGCGGTTCTCCAGCGGGGTGGGACCCATCTGCAGGGGCTTCCAGAGCGGGGTGAGATCGGGCACGGGCCTCTCCTTCGTCAGGGGCGGGATCGGGGTCGGAAAGGGGTTCGGGTCGGGGACATCCTGTGGGCACCGCCGGGACGGCTTCCGGACGGGATCCGTCCCGGCGGCATCGTGCATCCACCGGGTCGACGGGAGGACACGGGGTGCGCTCAGGCGGTGTCGGCGCCGAGGAGCAGCGCCGACACGAGCCGCCCCGCGTCCAGGGGCGGGCGGCCGCGGTGGGATCCGTCCTCGAGGATCCGCTCGAGCGCCGCGCCGCCGTCGTCCGGCAGGGCACGCCGGTCGACGAGGTGCTTCTCGACCAGGGCGCCGGCCAGCGTCTCGACGTCGGGGAAGACCTGCTGGGCACCCGTCCGGGTGCCCAGCACCCACTGGTCGCCCAGGACGGTGATCCTCGCGCGGCGCCCCACGCTCCGCCGCAGCTCCGCGAGGACGGCCGGTTTCATCCTGTTGAGGTTGATGTAGGCCGTCAGCGTCGAGACCGCACGCCCTCCGGGGCATCCTGCACACATCGTCAGCGTCTCCTTCCGGGGGCTACGGCATCACGTCGCCGCTGTTGGGCCCCAGCGTCTGGCCGGTGTAGAGGTCGCCGCCGGGCGAGGAGGCCAGCAGCAGCGCGGTGGGCGCCACCTCGTGGGCCTGGCCGAAGCGGCCGATGGGCAGCTCCGCCTGCTTGGCGGCCTTCCAGTCCTCGGACAGCCCCTCGATCAGCGGCGTGACGATCGGACCCGGGGCGATCGCGTTGACGAGGACGTGGTGCTCGGCGAGCTCCAGCGCCATGGCCTTCGTCATCCCGATCACCCCGGCCTTGGCCGCGACGTAGTGCGTCAGGCCGGTGCCGCCCTTGATGCCCAGCTGGGAGGCGATGTTGATGATCCGCCCGCCGCCGCGCTCCACCATGTGCGGAGCGGCCCAGCGCGCGGCCAGGAACACCCCCTTGAGGTCCACGGCGAGGACCTTGTCGAACGTCGCCTCGCTCATCTCCAGCAGCGGCGTCTCGTCGAGGATGCCCGCGGCGCT
>JAPSHS010000260.1 GCA_031179495.1 Kocuria sp.
AGGGCCCTGGCCATGAACTCGTCCACCCGGTGCCCGATCCGGGGGTCCAGTTCGGAGGGGGCGGGCGGGCGGTCCCGCACGTGCTGGGCGGCGATGTCCACGGAGGACTCGCCGACGAACGGCGCGCGCCCGGTGAGCATCTCGAAGAGCACGCACGCGGTGGAGTAGAGGTCGGAACGGGCGTCCACGAACTCCCCCCGCGCCTGCTCGGGGGACAGGTACTGGGCGGTGCCCAGGACGGTCTGGGCCTGGGTGAGCGCGGGCGAGGTGTCCTCCACGGCGCGGGCGATGCCGAAGTCCATGACCTTGACCTGCCGCTCCGGGGTCATGATCACGTTGGCCGGCTTGATGTCCCGGTGGACGATGCCGGCCCGGTGGCTGTACTCGAGGGCGTCGAGGACACCCAGGGTGATGTCCACGGCGTCCCGGGGCGTGACGGCGTCCTCGTGGATCAGCTCGCGGAGGGTCCGGCCGGGCACGTACTCCATCACGATGAACGGGCGGTCCACGCCCTCGTCGGTCCGGGCCAGGATCTCGCCCGTGTCGTAGACGGAGACGATCGAGTGGTGGTTGAGGGCCGCCACGGACTGCGCCTCGCGCTTGAAGCGCTCGTGGAAGGTCGCGTCCCGGGCCAGCTCGGGCCGGAGCACCTTGATGGCCACCCGCCGCCCGAGCCGCAGGTCCCGCCCGACGTGGACCGTGGCCATCCCGCCCCGCCCGATGGCCTCGCCCACCTCGTAGCGGTCGTTGATCAGACGGGGGACCACGTTCCGGCCCGGCACGGCTCAGCGCTCCTCGCCGGTTCCGGTCGGCGTCTCGGCGGGCGTCGCCGCGGGCGTCCCGGTGGGCGTCGCCGCGGGCGTCCCCGACGGCTCGGTGGCCGGGACGCTCTCCGGCGCCACGGCCACCCACATCTCGATGGTGTCACCGGGGCGGACGGTCGAGCCGCCCAGCGGTTCCGTGCGCAGCACCGTCCCCGGCTCCGCGTCCTCGTTGGGCTCGTCGTACCGGATGATGTTGACGCCGAGCAGCCGGATCTGGTCGATCAGGGGATCCGCCTGCTGCCCGACCATCCCGGAGGGCAGCTCCACGGTGTCCGGGCCGGTCGAGAAGGACACCGTGATGGTGGACCCCCGCTGCACCTGTCCCACGGGGGTCAGGGACAGCACCGTGCTCTCCTCCTCGTCGGAGATCTGGCCCTGCCGCGCCACCAGGAAGCCGAGGTCGGTGAGCTCCTGCTCGACCTCGTCGACGGGGCGGCCCTCGTACCGGGCCGCGAGGAGCTCCACGGTTCCCGCCCCGTCCGCCGCCGGGGGCGTCGGCTCACCGGGCACGACGGACGTGGAGACGGTGCCCGTGGGGGAGGGCTCCCGGCTCACGGGGGCGGGCTCGCGGAGGAGGAGGAACCACAGGAGCCCGGCGAGCACGAGCAGCGTCAGCAGCACCGGCACCAGCCAGGCCCACACCGAGCGCCGCTCGGGGCGCCGTCCCTCCGGCGGCACCGGGTCCGTGTCGTAGCGCGTGCCGTCGCCCTCGGGGCCGCGGGGGGCCTCCACGGCGTCCATCTCGGCCGTGATGGGACGTGCGGCACCGGCTGCCGCACCGGCGGTGCCGGCCGCCGCCGCACCGGCCGCCGCGGTCCGGGCGGTGCCACCGCGCTCCAGCAGCCGGGTCGGCTCGTCGCGCACCGGCTCGAAGGCCTGGGTGGCGTCGTCGTCGGGCAGGTCGAGGAAGGACCGCATCCCGGGCACGGCGGAGACCGCGGCGGCCTCGTCCCCCCGGCGGATCGCGTCCACGGCGGTGGCGAGGGCGCCGGCGGTGGCCGGGCGGTCCTTGGGGTCCTTGGCGAGCATCGACATCACGAGGGCCTGCACCGGGTCCGGCACGCCCTCGGGCAGGGACGGCGGCGGGTCGTTGACCTGGGCGAGGGCGATCGCGATCTGCGACTCGCCGGTGAACGGCCGGCGCCCGGCCAGGCACTCGTAGCCGATGATCCCCAGCGAGTAGATGTCCGAGGAGCCCGTGGCGGTCTGTCCCGTGGCCTGCTCGGGCGCGAGGTACTGCGCGGTGCCCATCACCTGACCGGTCGCCGTGAGGGGGACCTGGTCCGCGAGGCGGGCGATCCCGAAGTCGGTGACCTTCACCCGGTTGTCCGGGGTGATGATCAGGTTGCCGGGCTTCACGTCGCGGTGCACCAGGCCCTGCGCGTGCGCGGCCGCGAGGGCCCGGGCCGTCTGCCCGATGTAGTTGAGCACCGTGTCCGGGTCCAGCGTCTTCCGCCGCTCGATGATGTTGGACAGCGGCTCGCCCGGCACGAGCTCCATGACGAGGAAGGCCGAGCCCTCCTCCTCGCCGTAGTCGAAGACGTTCGCGACACCGGGGTGGTTCAGCAGGGCGGTGTGCCGCGCCTCGGCGCGGAAGCGCTGCAGGAAGTTCGGGTCCCCGGTGTACTCCTCCTTGAGGATCTTCACGGCGACGATGCGGCCCAGGACCCCGTCCTTGGCCTTCCACACCTCCCCCATGCCGCCGATCGCGATCCGATCGGTCAGTCCGTAGCGCCCGCCCAGGACGGTGCTCGACGATGGTCTCACTTGTTCAACACCGCCTCGAAGAGTTGCTTGGCGCTCGTGGTGGTCAGGCTGGA
>JAPSHS010000049.1 GCA_031179495.1 Kocuria sp.
CGTGGCCACCACGAGCAGGGCGAGCACGACGCCGAGCGTCACGGTCAGCCGGCACCACCGCGGCAGCGCCCGGAACGACGGCAGGGAACGGGAAGGGGCGGGCATGCGGCTCCTGGGGCGTCTCGATAGGCTCACCGGCACGCGGCACACCGCCCTCCGGTCCTCGGCCCCGCAGTCTAGGAGAACGCTCTGGACGGCACCTGGGCGTGAGCCGCCCGGCCGTTCGTCACGAGGGACCCGGACCCGTGTCCCGCAGCCGGTGCCAGAGCAGGGCCACGTGCAGCGCCGTGCGGGACTCCGCGTCGTCCAGGGACACGCCCAGCAGCTCCTGCAGCCGGGCCAGCCGGGCGTAGAGGGCCGGACGGCTGAGGTAGCCGGTGCGGGCGAGGGCGGACTTGTTCCCGCCGTGGTGGAGGTAGAGCTCGAGCAGCTCCAGCGCCGCGGGGTCCTGCCCGTCCAGCAGCGGGGCGAGCTCCGCCTCGGCGAAGGCCTGCACCCGGGGATCCGCCTGCAGCAGGGCGAGCAGCCCGCGCAGCCGGACGTCGGCGAAGCGGTAGTAGGGCCGCCGGCGGATCTCCAGGCTGCCGGCGATGTCGGCGACCTGCGCCGCCTCGTCGAGGCCGGCGGCGGCCTCCAGCAGCGACTCCCGGCTGCGGCCCACGCCCACGGACCACGCCGTGCCGCCCTCCCGCGAGCCGGCCAGCTCGTCGCAGATGCGCTCCAGGGTCGGGTCCTCGAGCTGGCGGGCCGGCACGGCGAGCAGCACGCCCAGCGAGCCGGAGTGCATGCTCGCCGCGAGCATCGACCGGCGGACGCGCCGGACGACGTCGGCGAGCCCCTCCAGCAGCGCCCGCTCCCGCAGCTGCAGCCCGGTGGGGTCCTCATCGGGCAGGCGGTCCAGCCGCACGACCACCGGCAGATAGAACGCGGCTCGTCCCATGCCCAGGGCGGCGGCCCGGGTGCGCGCCTCCTGCTCGGTGAGGGCGTGGGGCTGGCGCAGCTCGTGCAGGAGACCGGACTGGGCCTGGTGCAGCAGCTCCCGCTCGTCGCGACCCGCCATGCGCGCGAGGGTCAGCGCCTGCCCGGCGCGCTCCAGGACCTGGGCGGCGTCGACGTCGTCGGGCAGCGCCGTGGGCACGACCAGCCGGCCCCATCGCCGGCCGCGGACGCCCACCGGGGTCTGCAGCCAGTCCTCCGCGTCCGCCCGCCGTCCGGTCTCCTCCCGGTAGCCGATCCGGCGCGCGCGCTCGACCCAGTCGAGCAGCAGGGCGGCGGGATCCGCGGACGCGGCCTGGAACGCCAGGACCCGGTGGGCGACGTCCTCGAGCACGACGGAGGCGCCGAGCAGCTCGGCCGTGCGGTCGACGATCCGCTGCTCGCTGGCGCTCTCGAGGCTGAGCTGGGTGAAGACCTCGTGGACCCGGCGGGCCCGCTCCACCCGGGCGAGCTGCTCGCCGACCAGCATCCGGTGCGCCACCTGGGTCACGCGGACGAACCGGATGGACCGGGTCAGGAGCACCACGGGCAGGGAACGGCCCCGCGCGGCGTCGCGGAGGGCGTCGATCGCCGCCGTCGCCGGCCGCCCGCCGGCGTCGACGAGCTCGACCACGGCACCGGCGGCTCCTGCGGCCTCCAGGTCGTCCAGGAAGCGCCGGGTCGCCCCGGGCGAGCCGCGGAAGGACTGCCCGGTGCTCAGCACCAGTTCGCCGCCCTCGAGCAGGGGGCCCACGTGCTCGGTGTCGGCGATGTGCACCCACCGCACCGGGGAGTCCAGCGCGTCGGCGCCGCACAGCACGTCCGGGGCGCCCGCGCGGATCTCGGGCTGCTCCAGGACGGCCCGCAGGGTGACGGGAACGGTGGCTCCGGCGTGCGCGCCTCCCGGCACGCCCTGCCCCGCCGGAGGGACGGTCTCCGCAGCTCCGGCCCCGCTCCCCGCGGCTCTCTCACGGTCACGTCCCGCACTCTGCATTGACACAGTGTATCGAGAGCTGACGATTTCCATACAGGATGTCCCTGGAGGACGAGGGGGCGGCCCGTCAGGATGGACTCGACACCACATCCGCGGAGGAAACCCCTCCGCGCCATCCCCCTACGAGAGGGCAGCGCATGCAGACCGCCACGCAGACCACCACCCGCACCGTCTCCCACTGGATCAACGGCGAGAACGCCGCCCCGGGCCCGGACTCCCGCTTCGCCGACGTCACCAACCCCGCCACCGGCCGGGTCACCTCCCGCGTGGCCCTGGCCCCGACCGCCACCGTCGACGAGGCCGTGGCCGCGGCCGCCACGGCGTTCCCGGGATGGCGCGACACCTCCGTCGCCCGCCGGACCCAGGTCATCTTCGCCTTCCGCGAGCTGCTCAACGCCCGCAAGGGCGAGCTCGCCGAGATCATCACCGCCGAGCACGGCAAGGTCCTGGACGACGCCCTCGGCGAGGTCGCCCGCGGCCAGGACGTCGTCGAGTTCGCCTGCGGCATCCCCACCCTGCTCAAGGGCGGCTTCACCGAGAACGCCTCCACCAAGGTGGACGTCCACTCGATCCGCCAGCCGCTGGGCGTCGCGGCCATCATCGCCCCCTTCAACTTCCCCGCCATGGTGCCGATGTGGTTCTTCCCGGTCGCCATCGCCGCCGGCAACACCGTGGTGGTCAAGCCCAGCGAGAAGACCCCCACGGCCGCGCTCTGGATGGCCGAGCTGTGGAAGGAGGCCGGTCTGCCCGACGGCGTCTTCAACGTGGTGAACGGCGACAAGGAGGCCGTCGACGCGCTGCTCGACAGCCCGGACGTCGCCTCCGTGTCCTTCGTGGGCTCCACCCCGATCGCCCAGTACGTCTACGAGCGGGGCACCGCCCACGGCAAGCGGGTCCAGGCCCTCGGCGGCGCCAAGAACCACATGCTGGTGCTGCCCGACGCCGACCTCGACCTCGCCGCCGACGCGGCCGTCAACGCCGGCTACGGCGCGGCCGGCGAGCGCTGCATGGCGATCTCGGCGATCGTGGCCGTCGAGTCCGTCGCCGACGAGCTGGTCGCGAAGATCGCCGAGCGCACCCGCACGCTGCGCATCGGCGACGGCACCCGCGGCTGCGACATGGGCCCGCTGGTCACCGCCGCCCACCGCGACAAGGTGGCGAGCTACATCGACGCCGGCGAGCAGGCCGGTGCGACCCTGGTGCTCGACGGCCGCCAGGTCGACCCGGACGCCGAGGGCGAGGGCTTCTTCCTCAACCCGACCCTGTTCGACCACGTCACCCCCGAGATGTCGATCTACACCGACGAGATCTTCGGCCCCGTCCTCTCGACGGTCCGCGTGGCCGGCTACGACGAGGGCGTGGCCCTGATCAACAGCAACCCCTACGGCAACGGCACCGCGATCTTCACCAACGACGGCGGCGCCGCCCGCCGCTTCGAGAACGAGATCCAGGTCGGCATGGTCGGGATCAACGTGCCGATCCCCGTCCCGATGGCCTACTACTCCTTCGGCGGGTGGAAGAACTCGCTGTTCGGCGACACCCACGCCCACGGCGCCGAGGGCGTCCACTTCTTCACCCGCGGCAAGGTGGTGACCAGCCGCTGGCTGGACCCCAGCCACGGCGGCCTCAACCTCGGCTTCCCGACCAACGCCTAAGGAGCACACCGTGACCGACACCACCACCGAGACGCCCGCGCTCACCGCCGAGGAGATCGAGGCCGGCCGCCGGGCCTACGAGCTGGACCGCGCCCACGTGTTCCACTCGTGGTCCGCGCAGGGCTCCCTGGACCCCATGACGGTGCTCAGGGCGGAGGGCTCCTACGTCTGGGACGGGGAGGGCAACCGGCTGCTGGACTTCTCCTCCCAGCTGGTCAACACCAACATCGGGCACCAGCACCCGAAGGTGGTCGCCGCCATCGTGGAGCAGGCGCAGACCCTGTGCACCATCGCCCCGCCGCACGCGAACCCGGCCCGCTCGGAGGCGGCCCGGCTCATCGCCGAGCTGACCCCCGGCGACCTGAACCACGTGTTCTTCACCAACGGCGGCGCCGACGCCGTGGAGCACGCCATCCGCATGGCCCGCCTGCACACGGGCCGGCACAAGGTGCTCTCCGCCTACCGCAGCTACCACGGCGGCACCCACCTGGCGGTCAACGTCACCGGGGACCCCCGCCGGTTCTCCAGCGACTACTCCGACTCGGGCGTGGTCCACTTCATGCCCGCCTACCACTACCGCTCCTACTTCGACGCCACCACCGAGGCGGAGGAGACCGAGCGGGCGCTGCGGCACCTGGAGGACATGATCGTGCTCGAGGGCGCGCAGAACATCGCCGCCCTGATCCTCGAGTCGATCCCCGGCACGGCCGGGATCTACGTCCCCCCGGCGGGCTACCTGGAGGGCGTCCGGGAGCTGACCCGCAAGTACGGCATCGTCTACATCGCCGACGAGGTCATGGCCGGCTTCGGACGCTCCGGCAAGTGGTTCGCCGTCGACCACTGGAACGTGGAGCCGGACCTGATCACCTTCGCCAAGGGCGTGAACTCGGGCTACGTCCCCCTCGGCGGCGTGGCGATCTCGGAGGCCGTCCACAACACCTTCCGGGACCGCCCCTACCCCGGCGGGCTGACCTACTCGGGCCACCCGCTGGCGTGTGCCGCCGCGGTGGCGGCGATCAACGCCATGCGCGACGAGGGCATGATCGAGCACGCCGCGTGGCTGGGCGAGAACGTCCTCGGCCCCGGGCTGCGCGAGATCGCCGAGCGCCACCCGTCCGTGGGCGACGTCCGCGGCACCGGGTGCTTCTGGGCCGTGGAGCTCGTCAAGGACCGCACCACCAAGGAGCCGCTGGCTCCCTACGGCGGCTCCTCGCCCGCGATGAACGAGCTCGTCGCCGCACTCAAGGCCGCCGGACTGCTGCCGTTCGCCAACTTCAACCGCATCCACGTGGTGCCCCCGCTGAACATCAGCGAGGAGGACGCCCGCCGCGGGCTGGAGATCCTCGACGCCGCCCTGGAGGTGGCCGACCGCCACGCGCAGAGCGCCTAGGCCTCGCCGGACGCCCTGACCCCACCGGTCAGCGGCACCGGTGAGCGCTCGCAGGAGCCGAGCAGTGGATCCTGCGAGCACGGAAGAAGGGGCGAGCGCTCCCGGGCTGTCACCGCCTGGGAGCGCTCGCCCCGATCCGTCCGCTCACGCCCCGCACCGGAGTCCACGGACCGTGCCACCGGGGACCGGACCGGCCGCCCCGGTTGCTGCGGAGTCCCGGGCGAAACAGGGAATTTACCGCGCGGGGTAGACGTGGCACCGGTCACATGCCTACTCTCGGTACAGAACGGGTTGTCAGACAATAAAACAGTCTGCTGGCCAGGGGTGCCGGGCTCATCCTCCGGTCACCTCCGGGTGCCCCGTCCGCGCCGGCCGACACCGTGGCCGCCTCCGTCCCGAGGCGTCCGGGGCGCGGCGACGCGAATCCAGCACGGCTCGTGGGCGCCGCCCCTCGTCGGCGGCCCACCAGGAAGGAACGAGAACATGCACGTTGTGGTCGTCGGAGGAGGCGTGGTCGGTCTGACCACCGCCTACCACCTGGCTAGAGAAGGCGCCGAGGTCACCCTCGTCGACGCCCGGGGCACCGGCCTGGGCACCTCGGAGGTCAACGCCGGATGGGTCTGCCCGGCCGAGTCCGCGCCCGTGCCCGGTCCCGGGGTGATCCTCAAGTCCATGAAGTGGATGCTCCGCCCGGACAGCCCGCTCTACATCAAGCCCTCCCTGGAGCCGGCGTTCCTGAAGTTCCTCACCGGCATGTGGCGCCACTCCAACGCCAAGGCCCAGCGGGCCGGCTTCGAGGGCCACCTCGCCCTGGCGCAGGAGACCCTCGAGGTCTTCGACGACTACCGCAGCGACGGCATGGACTTCGAGATGCACACCAGCGGGCTGCTCATGGCCTTCAAGGAGGAAGGGAACCTCGAGCACCACCTGGACAACCTCGACCTGGCCCGGCGGTTCGGCCGCGACCCCCGCGTCCTGCGCGGCGACGAGGTCCGCGAGCAGGAGCCCCTGCTCTCCGACGAGGTGATCGGCGGCATCTACTACCCCCACGAGCGCCACCTCGACCCCGGGGCACTGACCCGGGCCCTGGCCAAGCGCATCGCCGAGATGGGCGTGACGGTCGTGGAGGACGCGCCGGTCGACAAGGTCGAGACCTCGGGGGACCGCATCACCGCGGTCCGCTCCGGGGACCGTCGCTTTCCCGCCGACGCGGTGGTGCTGGCCGCCGGCGCCTGGACCGGGAAGATCTCCCAGAAGTTCGGCATGCTGCTCCCGGTGCGTCCGGGCAAGGGCTACAGCGTCGAGGTCCCGAAGTTCGGCCTGCGCAGCGCCGTCAACCTCTCCGACGCCAAGGTCGCGGTCACCCCGTTCCACGGCCGGCTGCGCCTGGCCGGCACCATGGAGTTCGGCGGCCTCGACGAGAACGTCAACCAGGTGCGCGTCGACGCCATCCTGCGTGCCCCCAGCAGCTACTTCCGCGGCTGGAACCCCCCGGCGGAGAAGGTCACGGCCCGCGCCGGCATGCGCCCCATGACCCCGGACGGCCTGCCCATCATCGGGCGCATCGGCCCCATGTCCAACGCCTACGTCTCCACGGGCCACGGGATGATGGGCGTCACCCTGGCCCCGGGCACCGCCTCGGCACTGACCGAGCTCATCCTGCACGGGCGCCTGCCCTCCGCCCTCGAACCCTTCGCCGCCGAGCGCTTCACCGGCCAGCGGCGCGCAGTCCGCTCCGCAGCCTGACACCCCATCCCCGAAAGGACACCATCATGACCCAGCGCAAGAACGTGAACCTCCGCGGCATCCTCGCCGCCGTGACCACCCCGTTCACCGCCGACGCCTCCGCCGTCGACGAGGACGCCCTCCGGCAGAACGTCGACCGCCTCGTCGAGGCCGGCATCCACGGCCTGGTGCCCACCGGCACCACCGGTGAGTTCACCACCCTCTCCGACGCCGAGTACCGGCGCGTCATCGAGCTCTACGTCGAGGCCGCCGCCGGCCGCGTCCCCGTGGTCGCCGGGATCGGCGCGCTGTCCACCGACGGCGCGATCTCCCTGGCCCAGCACGCCGAGTCCGTGGGCGCCGACGCCCTGATGCTCGTGCCCCCGTTCTACGACCCGCTGGACTTCGACGCCCTCGTCGCCTTCCTCTCCGACGTCGCCGCGTCGGTGACGCTGCCGATCGTCTACTACAACGTCCCCGGCGCCACCGGGCTCCAGCTCGACGCCGCACAGATCGCCTCCCTCGGCGACATCGACGGCATCGACTACCTCAAGGACACCTCGGGCGACGCCGTGGCCCTGGGCGACCTGCTGACCAACCACGGCGACAGGATCAAGGCCTTCAACGGCTGGGACACGCTGACCTTCTTCGGCATCGCCAGCGGCGCCCAGGCCTCCGTGTGGGGCGTGGCGGGCATCGTGCCCGAGCTCGCCGTGGAGTTCTGGAACACCCTGGCCGAGCGCGGTGACCTCGCCGCCGCCCGCGAGCAGTGGAAGACCCTGTGGGCCATCAGCGACTTCCTGGAGTCGGTGAACTACGTGGCCGGCATCAAGGCGGGCCTCGAGCTCCTGGGCGTGCCGGCCGGCCCCCCGCGCCGCCCCATCCAGCCGCTCTCGGAGGAGAACCGGCAGCGCTTCGCCCAGATCCTCGAGAACGCCGGCGTCCTGAAGCCCGCCACGGCATGACCGAGATCCTCAGCCTGGACTCGGTCGAGGTGCACGCCGAGGGCGAGCCGGGACGCATCCTCACCTCGGCGGCGCACCTGGTCCGGGGAGACACCATGGCTGAGCGCCTGCAGTACTGCCGGCAGCACCTCGACGGGCTGCGCCGGCTGGTGCTGCAGGAACCGCGGGGCTATCCCGCCATGTGCGCCGTTCTCCTGCTGCCCCCGGTCCAGCCGGGGTCGGACTTCGGCATCGTGGTGCTGGAGCAGGGCGGGTTCACCCCGATGTCGGGGTCGAACACCATCTGTGCCGTCACCGCCGCGATCGAGACCGGCATCGTCGACCGTCCCGGCCCCGTGGTCGAGGTCGCCGTCGACACTGCGGTGGGCACGGTGCACGCCACCGCCCGGGTGGAGGACGGGAAGGTCCGCTCCGTCACCGTGGCCAACGTCCCGTCCTTCGTCGTGGGGCTCGACGTGCCGCTGGAGGTCCCCGAGCTGGGCACGGTCCCGGTGGACGTCGTCTTCGGCGGGCAGTTCTTCGCCCAGGCACGGGTCGCCGACCTGGGCCTGGACCTGGACCCGGCGCGGGGCAAGGAGCTGGCCCGCGCCGGGGCGCTGATCAAGCTGGCGGCCACCGAGCAGATCGACGTGGTCCACCCGGACAACCCCGGCATCCGCGGCGTGAACCTGATCATGCTGCACAGCGGCGACCCCGTGCCCGGCGAGCCCTCCCGCAACACCGTGGTGCTGACCAACGGACCGGTGCGGGCGGACGACCCGGAGAGCTGGACCGGTGTCCTGGACCGCTCCCCGTGCGGCACGGGCACCTCCGCCCGGATGGCCGCGCTGCACGCCCGCGGGCAGCTGGAAATCGACCAGCCGTTCCGGCACCGCAGCATCATCGGCACCGAGTTCGTCGGCCGGCTGGTGGGGACCACCACCTCGGGCGGACGGCCGGCGGTGCTGCCCACCATCACGGGCCGCGGCTGGGTGACCGGCCACAGCCGGTGGGTGCTCGACGACTCGGACCCCTTCCAGCGCGGATACAGCGTCGGGGACATCTGGGCCCCGGGCGCGGCGACCTCCCCTCTCGTACCCACAGCAGCAAAGGACTGATCATGACCGACACGACCACCAGCGCATCCACCCTGCAGGGTGCGACCGGGTCCGGGACCCCGGTGCAGACCGGCCTCTGGATCAACGGGCGGATGACCGCCGGCACCTCGGGAACGACCTCCGAGGTCATCAACCCCTCCGACGGCACGGTCGTGGCCACCGTGGCCTCCGCCGGCGACGAGGACGTGGACGCCGCCGTGGAGGCGGCGCGGGCCGCGTTCCCGGGCTGGTCCCGGGCGACCCCCGCGGAGCGCTCCGCGGTGCTGACCCGGTTCGCCGTCCTGCTCGAGGAGCGGGCCGAGGAGTTCGCGGTGCTCGAGAGCCGCCAGGCCGGCAAGCCGATCCGCCTGACCCGGGAGTTCGACGTCCCCGGCACGATCGACAACGTGGCCTTCTTCGCCGGCGCCGCGCGCAACCTGGAGGGCAAGGCCACCGCGGAGTACTCCCCGGACCACACCTCGCAGATCCGGCGCGAGGCGATCGGTGTCATCGGCTCGATCGCCCCGTGGAACTACCCGCTGCAGATGGCCGCCTGGAAGGTGCTCCCCGCGATCGCCGCCGGCAACACCGTGGTGCTCAAGCCCGCGGAGAACACCCCGCTGACCACGCTGCTCTTCGCCGAGGTGGCCACCGCGGCGGGTCTGCCCGACGGCGTGCTCAACGTCGTGTGCGGTGGCGGCCGCACGGTCGGGGCCCGGCTGCTGCGCCACCCCGAGGTGGACATGCTCTCCTTCACCGGCTCCACCGGGGTGGGACGGACCGTCCTCGACGCCGCCGCGACCACCGCCAAGCGGGTCCACCTCGAGCTGGGCGGCAAGGCCCCGTTCGTCGTCTTCGACGACGCGGACCTGGAGGCGGCCATCCACGGCGCCGTCGCCGGCAGCCTCATCAACGCCGGCCAGGACTGCACCGCCGCCACCCGCGCGATCGTGCACCGGTCGGTCTACGAGGAGTTCGTGCAGGGCGTCGCCGCCCTCTACGCCGGGGTGCGGCTCGGTCCCACGGAGGACCCGGCCACCGACATGGGCCCGCTGATCTCGATGGAGCATCGCGAGAAGGTCACGGCCATGGTGGACCGGGCCCGCGACTACGCCCGCGTGATCGGCGGCGGGGTCCCCGAGGAGCTGCCCGCCGAGGGCTCCTACTACCGCCCGACCCTGGTGGCCGACGCCCCGACGGACAGCGAGATCGTGCAGGACGAGGTCTTCGGGCCGGTCCTGGCCGTGATGCCGTTCGACACCGACGACGAGGCGATCGCCCTGGCCAACGACACGCCCTACGGGCTGGCCGCCTCGGCGTGGAGCCGCGACGTGTACCGCGCCATGCGGGCCAGCCGGGAGATCCGCTCCGGCTGCGTGTGGATCAACGACCACATCACCATCCTGAGCGAGATGCCCCACGGCGGCATGAAGCAGTCCGGCTTCGGCAAGGACATGTCCACCTACTCCTTCGACGAGTACACCGTGGTCAAGCACGTCATGTTCGACATCAGCGGGGAGTCGGTGCGGGACTGGCACCGGACGGTCTTCTCCCTCGGCGAGTGACGGGCCCGGAGGGGCGCCCGCGCCGCTTCGAGGGCACGACCTCCGTGGTGACCGGTGCCGCCGGCGGCATCGGCTCCGCGATCAGCCGCCGGCTGGCCGCGGAGGGGTCCCACGTGGTGGTGTGCGACGTCGACGCGGAAGCGGCCGAACGGCTCGTGGCCGAGCTCCTCTCCTCCGGCGCCGGCGCGGAGCCCCGCGTCTTCGACCTCCTCGATCCGGCGGCGTGCGCCGCCGCGGTCGAGGAGGTCGTCGGCCGTCGTGGCGGCGTCCAGGTCCTGGTGAACAACGCGGGGATCAACCGCCGCGGCGATCTGCTCTCCCTGACCGCCGAGGACTGGGACCGGAGCTTCTCCGTCAACGTGGACGCGATGTTCCACATGTGCCGCGCCGTGCTGCCCTCCATGGTCGCCGCCCGGCGCGGCTCCGTCGTGAACACGGCCTCCCAGTGGGGCCTGTCGCCGGCGCCGGGGCACCTGGCGTACAACGTCTCCAAGGCCGCCGTCGTGGCCTTCACCAAGAACCTGGCCCGGGACTACGCCCCGCACAACGTCCGCGTCAACGCCGTGGCCCCGGGGGAGATCCGCACGCCCATGCTGGAGGCCGGCCTCGCCCGCAGCGGCCGGACCGTGGCGGATCTCGACGCGCTGGTCCCCCTCGGACGGATCGGCCGGCCCGAGGAGGTCGCGGCCCTGGTGGCGTTCCTCGCCTCGGACGAGGCCCCCTTCATCTGCGGGTCCGTCGTGGAGATCACCGGCGCGCAGGCGGTCGCGTGACCGGCGGCACCCCTTCCGCCGACGGC
>JAPSHS010000261.1 GCA_031179495.1 Kocuria sp.
TCGCGATGACCTCACCGGTGGCGGGGTTCTCCACCTCGAAGGTCCCCCCGTCGGAGGCCTCCCGCCACGCCCCGTCGATCAGCAGCCCCGTGGGGGTGGCGGCCAGCACCGCGGTGATGCGGTCCTGGACGGAAGGAGAAGTGCGGGCCTGGTCCGTGATGCTCATGTGTTCTGCCTCTCTGTTCGACGCCGGCCGGGGCACCGGGCGCCGGTGCCGTCTTCGGTGCGTCAACGGGGTGGTCGGACGGGCGGGCGACAGCTCTGGGCCCGCCCGTCCATGGTACGAGTGCGGGTGACGGACGCCACGGGGGCGACGTCACGGTGCGACGCCAGGCTAGGCCCCGGGTGTTGCCGGGAGATGACCGGTGGTACCCCGACAGGCCCAGAGTAGCTCCCCATCCGGAAGGCAGAGTGCTGAAATTTGACCTCCGGAATGGGCGAAGTGCCCAGGCGCCCGGACCGCTGGGCGGGGCAGCGGTCCGGGCCGTGCGGGGCTCAGGCGGTTCCGCGCCGCCGCTCGACCTCGGCGACGAGGCGGTGCTCGGCGTCGGCGCCGGGGCGGATCCCGGTGGGGATGCGCAGCAGGAAGACCAGCCCGAGCAGCCACCACAGCCCGAAGATGGTCCAGGCGGGCGCGCTGAGGAAGGCGGGCATCCCGGGCAGGTACAGGCTGATGAGGCCGAGGCACAGGACGACCGAGAGCACGCCGATCGCGGTGCCGCCGCCGGCGCGGCCGCCGATCCGGAAGGGACGCGCCATGTCCGGCTCGCGCCGGCGCAGGAGCACGAAGACCACGGAGACCAGCGCGTAGGCGATCACGATCGACGGCGAGCCGGAGTCCACCAGCCAGCCGAGCATCTCGGCGCCGAAGAACGGTGCCACGAACGAGACGGCGCCCACGAACAGCAGGGCGTTGGCCGGCGTCCCGTACTTGGGGTGCAGCCGGCCGAACCACCGCGGGACCATCCGGGAGTTGCCGAGCGCCCAGAGCAGCCGGGAGGCGCCCATCAGCAGGGAGTTCCAGGACGTGAGGATGCCCGCGAGACCGCCGGCGATGAGCAGGTTGGCCACGGCGGTGCTGTCGAACATGGACCCCATGGCGTCGGCCACGGCGATGTCCGCGCCCGCGATGTCCGCGCCGGACATCGCCGAGGAGGTGGTGAGCACGACCATGACGTACCAGGCCGCGGCGAGCAGCACGGAGACGATGATGGTCCCGCCCAGCTGCTTGGCCGGGAGGTGCATCTCCTCGGAGACCTGGGGGATGACGTCGAAGCCGACGAACAGGAACGGGACGGTGACGAGCACGAGGAAGAAGCCTGCGGTGCCGCTCGTGAAGAACGGCTCCATGGTGGCGACCGAGCCGCGGGTGAACGCTCCGAAGAGCATCATCAGGCCGACGACGAGCAGGAAGAGGATCACGAAGATCTGCACCGTCGAGGCGTGCTTGACGCCGCGGATGTTGACCGCGGTGATGACGACGGCGGTGAGCGCCCCCACGAGGGCCCAGGTGAGGTTGACCTCGAACCCGGCGACGGTCCACAGCGGGACCTGGCTCAGACCGGGGAAGATGTACTGGACCGTGCGGGGCACCGCCACGGCCTCGAACGCCACGATGGTGATGTAGCCGCCGGTGATGGCCCAGGAGCCGACGAAGGCCCACCGTGCCCCCATGCCGCGCATGAGGTAGTTGTGCTCCCCGCCCGCGTACGGCATGGCGGCGACGAGCTCTCCGTAGACGAGGCCGACGACGGCCATGATCAGCCCGCCGGCCACCAGGGCCAGCACGGCGCCCATGGTGCCGGCCTCGGCGAGCCAGTCCCCGGTGAGGATGACCCAGCCGAAGCCGATCATCGCGCCGAAGCCGAGGGCGATGGCGTCCAGGCGGCCCAGGACCTTCTTGAAGCCGTGGTCCTCGCGGTCCGGGGCGGGCGGCGTCGCGCCCCGGGGTTCGTTGGTGCTCATGGGCGTGGTTCCTTCTGTCGAGGACGCCGGGATGGGGTGTCCGGTGGGGAAGCGCCGCGCGGTGGTCCGGCGGCGACGGGACAATTTATACAGGCATTGTTCCGCGGCCGTGAGCCGTCCGGAGGTCCGCGGGACGAGCGCCCGCGGCGGACGGGCGGGCCGTGCGGAGCCCGCGCCCGGGGCTGCGTCGGGACGTGTACGACGCCGGATCCCGCCGCCGGCGCCTCCCGGGCGGCAGGACGCGCGGCCCGTCCCCGCACCCCGCGCCCCTGCGCGCGCCCTGGGACTAGGCTGGTCACCGCAAGACCCGACCCGCGACGAGAGGACCCGCACGATGGACAACCTGGACAACCTGCCCAGCGCCTCGGTGGAGGAGATCCCCGAGGACGCGCGCATCCTGGACGTGCGCGAGGACTCGGAGTGGGAGGCCGGGCACATCGCCGGCGCCCAGCACATCCCGCTGCGTCAGCTCCCCGAGCGCTACGGCGAGGTCCCCGCGGACGAGGACGTGTACGTGATCTGCCGCTCGGGCGGGCGCTCCCTGAAGGCCACCGCCTACCTCCAGCAGTACGGCTTCGACCCGGTCAACGTCCTGGGCGGCATGGGGGCGTGGATGGACGCCGAGAAGCCCATGGTGTCCGAGACGGGCGAGACGCCGACCGTCCGTTGAGGTAC
>JAPSHS010000262.1 GCA_031179495.1 Kocuria sp.
CCTTCCCCTGCGGGTCGAGGATCTCGGGCTTGGGCATGACGTCGACAACAATGCGGGCCATCGGGGAACTCCTGAGGGTCGTGCAGCGGGCCGGGATCCGGCGAACGGTGACCATCCTATCGTTTCGTCACACGCCGGGGCCGCTGGGCGGCGGCCGGCCCCGGGAGTGTGGTACGGGCCACGCCGCGGGCCCCGGCCTCCAGGATGGTTCCAAGCTGGGTGCGGTAGACCCTGGTCCCATGACGAGCACCACGAACACCACGGCAACGGCGGCTGCCGGGCACGAGCCCGCCCGGCTGGTCTCGACCTACCGGAGCGTCCTCACCTGGCTGGGGCTCGGCACCGCGCTGGGGGCCGTGGCCGAGCTCGCGATGCTGCGGCACTGGCAGGGCCCCGGGCAGCTCGTGCCGTGGGCGCTGCTGGCCGTGCTGCTGGCCGCCGCCGTGGCCTGGCTCGTGCGGCGCCGCACGTGGAGCGCCCGGGCTGCGCGGGCCGCCGGGGCGCTCGCGGTGCTGGGCAGCGGCTACGGGCTGTACGAGCACCTCAAGGGCAACCTGGCGGCCGGGGCGTCCGACCCCCGGTACGCCGAGGTCTGGGCCTCGATGCCGGCCCCGGCCCGGTGGTGGGCCGCGGGCACCGGCGGGACGGGGGAGTCCCCGCTGCTGGCGCCGGGGATGATCGGGCTGGCCGGAGCGCTGCTGTGGCTCGCGACCCTCCGCTGGAGGCGTGGGACCGACTGACGCGGAGGTGCCGGGCGCCCCCGGGGTCGACCGCCCGGGGAAGACCGCCTAAAGTTGACAGGGTGCTGATCATCGGGGCGCTCCGGTGACCGGCACGTGCACCGTCCGGAACCCCAGACCTCGGAAGGACCACGTCATGAGCCAGCCAGAACAGCAGCAGGACGTCCCCGGCGTGCAGCCGGAGATGACCCCCGTCCCGGACTGCGGCGAGCAGAGCTACCGCGGCTCCGGCAAGCTCGAGGGCAAGGCCGCGATCATCACCGGCGGGGACAGCGGCATCGGCCGCGCCGCCGCGATCGCCTACGCGCGGGAGGGCGCCGACGTCCTCGTCGCCTACCTCGAGGAGGACGAGGACGCGCAGGACACCGCCCGCTGGATCGAGGAGGCCGGGCGCCGGGCCGTCCTGGTGCGCGGCGACCTCTCCGATGCCGCGCACTGCCGGGCCGTCGTGGAGCGGGCCGTGCAGGAGTTCGGCAAGGTCGACGTGCTCGTCTCCAACGCCGCATACCAGATGACCCGCGAGAGCCTCGACGAGATCAGCGACGAGGAGTGGGACTACACGTTCCGGCTCAACGTCGGGGCGATGTTCCACCTCGCCAAGGCCGCGGTGCCGCACATGGCCCCCGGCTCGGCCATCATCGGCAGCTCCTCGGTGCAGTCCGACCAGCCGTCCCCGCAGCTGGCCCCCTACGCGGCCACGAAGGCCGCGATCGCGAACTTCTCCGCCGGTCTCGCGCAGATGCTGGGGGAGAAGGGCATCCGCGTCAACAGCGTGGCCCCCGGCCCGATCTGGACGCCGCTCATCCCGGCCACGATGCCCCCGGAGAAGGTCGGCGCCTTCGGCGACGACGTCCCCCTGGGCCGCGCCGGGCAGCCCGCGGAACTGGCGCCCGTGTACGTGCTGCTGGCCTCCGACGACGGCAGCTACATCTCCGGGTCCCGGGTCGCGGTCACCGGCGGCAAGCCGGTCCTGTGACGGCCCGTCCACGGCCCGCCGTGGCCCTGGGCGAGCTGTCCCCCCGCCGGGACGGCTACGTGGAGCTGCGCTCCTACGCGGCCATCGGCGACGGCCGCACGGTGGCGATGGTGGCCCACGACGGGTCCGTGGACTGGTACCCCGTGCCGGACCTCGACTCCGCCCCCCCGTTCGCGCGGCTGCTCGACGCCGAGCACGGCGGGTGCGTGGAGCTGTCCCCGGCCGGCCCCTGCGAGACCAGCCGCAGCTACGTGCCCGGCACCAACGTCCTGCAGACCACCTGGACGACGCCCACCGGCGTGGTCCGGGTGACCGACTCCCTCAACGTCGGATCCACCGGGCAGCTGCCGTGGAACGAGCTGGCGCGCACCGTGGAGGGGGTCTCCGGGGAGGTGCCCATGACCTGGCGCGTCACCCCCGGGACCGTGTTCAACACCGTCTCGCCGTGGATCCAGGACACCGAGCAGGGCCCCGTGCTGCGCGTGGACGCGGCCTCGTTCGGCGTGCGCTCCGAGGCCCTCGGGGAGTGCGTGGTGGGCGGGCAGGAGATCTCCGGGCGCTTCGGCACCACCCCGGGCTCGCAGCACCTGCTCGCGGTCGTCTCGACGCACGGCGAGCCCCTGCGGCTGCCCACCCCGGCGAGCATCCGCAAGAACGTGGACCTGACCCTCGACATGTGGCGGCGCTGGACCGACCTGCTGGAGTACGAGGGGCCCTACCGGGCCGACGTCGAGCGCAGTGCCCTCACGCTGAAGCTGCTCAGCCACGACCCCTCGGGCTCGATCGCAGCCGCCGCCACCACCTCGCTGCCCGAGAACCGGTCCGGCACCAAGAACTACGACTACCGCTTCGCCTGGGTGCGCGACGCCGCCTACACGCTGCACTCCCTGCTGCGCCTGGGCGAGCAGGAGGACG
>JAPSHS010000050.1 GCA_031179495.1 Kocuria sp.
CCCGAGGGCGAGCCGGCGGCCTCGGTGCGCAGCCGCTCCAGCAGGGTGCGCCCGATCCCCTCGCCGCGGCGGTCGGGGGCGACCTCGACGTAGGCCCACAGCCGCAGCGGGTGCAGCGACGACTCGTAGACGGTGCCGGCGGCCACCGGCACCCCGGCGTCCTCCGCGACCACGGTGCGCGACCACGGTGCGTCGGCGTCCGGGCGGAGCACGGCGCGGAACGCGGCGGCCTGTGGGCCCTCCGGGTCCGGCCACACCTCCAGCAGCCGCAGGTCGTCGCCGTCCCGCCAGGGTCGGAGCGTGAGCGAGGCCTTCATCAGCGGACGAGCTTCCCGGCGAGGTAGGACTTCACCTGGTCGAGGGCCACGCGCTCCTGGGTCATGGCGTCCCGTTCGCGGATGGTCACGGCCTGGTCCTCGAGGGTGTCGAAGTCCACGGTGATGCAGTACGGGGTGCCGATCTCGTCCTGCCGGCGGTAGCGGCGTCCGATCGCCCCGGAGTCGTCGAAGTCGATGTTCCAGTTCCGGCGCAGCTCGGCGGCCAGGTCCCGCGCCTTGGGCGAGAGGTCCTCGTTGCGGGACAGCGGCAGCACCGCGGCCTTGACCGGGGCCAGGCGCGGGTCCAGCTTCAGGACGGTGCGCTTGTCCACCCCGCCCTTCGAGTTGGGGGCCTCGTCCTCGGTGTAGGCGTCCACGAGGAAGGCCATCATCGACCGGGTCAGGCCGAAGGAGGGCTCGATCACGTAGGGCAGGTAGCGCTCGTTGGTCTGCTGGTCGAAGTAGTTGAGGTCGGCGTTGGAGTGCTCGTTGTGCACGCCGAGGTCGTAGTCGGTGCGGTTGGCCACGCCCATGAGCTCGCCCCACGGGTTGCCCTGGAAGCCGAACCGGTACTCGATGTCGATCGTCCCTGCGGAGTAGTGGGCACGGTCGTCCTCGGGGACGTCGTAGCGGCGCATGTGGTCCGGGTCGATGCCCAGGTCCGTGAACCAGTTCCAGCACGCCTCGACCCACTCGTCGAACCAGCGCCCGGCTTCGTCGGGGTGGGTGAAGTACTCGATCTCCATCTGCTCGAACTCGCGGGTCCGGAAGATGAAGTTGCCGGGGGTGATCTCGTTGCGGAAGGCCTTGCCGATCTGGCCGATGCCGAACGGCGGCTTCTTGCGCGCGGCGGTGACCACGTTGTTGAAGTTCACGAAGATGCCCTGCGCGGTCTCGGGCCGGAGGTAGTGCAGGCCCTCCTCGTTGTCGACCGGGCCCAGGAAGGTCTTCAGCAGGCCGGAGAACTGCTGCGGCTCGGTCCACTGGCCCTTGGTGCCGCAGTTGGGGCAGGGGATCTCGGCCATGCCGTTCTCGGGGGCGCGGCCCTTCTTCTCCTCGAAGGCCTCGACCAGGTGGTCCTGGCGGGCGCGCTTGTGGCAGGAGGTGCACTCCACGAGCGGGTCCGTGAAGGTGGCCACGTGCCCGGAGGCCTCCCACACGGGCTTGGGGAGGATGATCGAGGAGTCGAGGCCCACCATGTCCTCGCGCCCGCGCACGAAGGTCTGCCACCACTCGTGCTTGATGTTCTCCTTGAGCTCGGCGCCGAGGGGCCCGTAGTCCCAGGCCGAGCGGGAGCCGCCGTAGATCTCACCCGCCTGGAACACGAAACCGCGGCGCTTGGCCAGCGAGATGACGTTGTCCAACGTGGACTTGGGGGCCATGGGGTTCACTCCAGGTTCTCGCCCGACCGCCGGCTGCGGACGCGCGTGGTGGGTTGCGTGGCCCGGCGCGTCGGCGCCGGGGCTGCGGCCGTCGTCGGCCGTCATGAACGAGGACGCCGCGGGCGGCGTCCTCGCCCCAGGGTAGCCAATTCCCCGGGGAACCGCCGACCGCCCGCCCCGGGCGGGTGCTGCCCGGCGGACTCCGGGACCTGGGACAATGGGGGCATGACGACCTCCCCGCGGCCCGCGCACACCGACGACCTGCCCATCCGCGACGACATGATCCGGCTGGGCCAGGCGCTCAAGCTGGCCAACCTCGCCGAGGACGGCGCCCACGCCCGCGCTCTCGTGGAGGACGGGCAGGTGTCGGTCAACGGGGAGGTCGAGACGCGGCGCGGCCGCCAGCTGCACCCGGGCGACGTCGTCTCGGCGGGCGGCGCCTCCGTCCGGATCACCGCCGGGGGCTGAGCGGCGGGGGTCACTCCCCCAGCACGACGTGCGTGAGGTACTCCCGCACGTGCCGGAGCTCCTGGGGGCTGATCCCGTGGCCCACCCCGGTGTACTGCACCTTCATGACGTCGGCGTGGCCGAGCATCCACTCCGCCGTCGCGTCGACGAGGTGCGGCGGGATGACCGGGTCCTGCGGGTCACGGCCCCAGAACATCCGCAGGGGCTGCTCGCGCAGCCGGTCGTCGGCGAAGGACGGGTGCTCGCCCGGCACCACGAAACCGGACAGGCCCACCACCGCGGCGATCTCCCCGGGCAGGCGGCGGGCCAGCGAGGTGGCCATCGCCATGCCCTGGGAGAAGCCCAGCAGCGTGATGCTGGGGTGCTCCGCGGCGCGCTCGCGCAGCCACGCGGCCACCGGCTCGACGGCCTCGGCGACGCGCTCGGACGAGAAGCTGAGGTCGCCCGCGAGCGGGAACCACTGGTAGCCCAGCTGGACGGGCTGGGGCGCGCGCAGGGAGGCCACGCTGAACTCTCCCGGCAGCTCCGGGACGAGGCCCATGAGGTCGTGCTCGTGGGAGCCGTAGCCGTGCAGCAGCACGAGCAGCGGGGTGCCGGGACGGGCCTCGGCCCCGTTGCTCCAGACGGCGTGGGGGGCGGCGGTTCCGGTCGGGGTGGAGGCGTCGGTCATGGCACCAGTGTGCCACCCGGGGCCGGGCGGACCGGGCCGCGGAGGCCCGGCCGCGGGGCGGGCCCCGGCCGGTCGGCGCCGCGGTCACCGGCGGCGTCCTGGCCCCTCGGGGGGCGGCCCCGGAAGCCGCCGCTCCGGAGCACGTGGCCCCGGCGGACTCCGGGGCCTCAGGGCCGGGCCAGCACCGTCTCGACGAGCAGCTTCCCCAGCTGCGGCGTCTCGATGAGGAACCCGTCGTGCCCGGACGGGGACGTGATGGTGTGCCGCCGGACGTCACCGGGCAGGGCGGCGGCCAGGACGTCGGACTCCCGCGGCAGGTAGAGCCGGTCGGAGTCCACCGCGGCCACGAGCCAGTCGCACGAGGTCGTCGAGAGGGCCTCCTCGAGCGTGCCGCGGCCGCGGCAGACGTCGTGGGACATGAGCGTCTCGTTGACCGCGAGGTAGCTGTTCGCGTCGAAGCGCCCTGCGAGCTTGGACGCCTGGTGGTCGAGGTAGCTCTCCACCTGGTAGCGCCCGCGTCCGCCGGGGTGCGTGTCGATCACGCGCTCGTCGGCCTGCGGGGTGCGCCCGAACCGGTGGTGCAGCTCGTCGGCGGAGCGGTAGGTGATGTGGGCGATCCGCCGCGCCAGGCCCAGCCCCGTCACGGGGAACGGCCCGTCGTAGTAGTCCCCGCCCCGGAAGTCGGGGTCCTGGCGGATCGCGAGGTTCTGCGCCTGGCCCCAGGCCAGCTGCTCGGCGCTGGACTGGGCGCAGGCGGCCACCACCGCGCAGGACCGGACCCGGTCGGGGTGGCTCACCGCCCACTCCAGGGCGCGCGCCCCGCCCATGGACCCGCCGACGACGAGTCGCCACGAGTCGATGCCGAGGGCGTCGGCCAGCGCGGCCTCGGCGTGCACGGAGTCGCGCATGGTGACCAGGGGGAAGCGGGACCCCCAGGGCCGGCGCTCGGGGTCCACGGAGGCCGGGGCGGGGGTAGCCGGCCCGGTGGAGCCGTAGCAGCCCCCCACGATGTTGGCGCAGACCACGAAGTACCGGTCCGTGTCGATGGCGGCCCCGGGACCGACCAGGCCGTCCCACCAGCCGCCGCTCCCGGCGGCGCGCCGCTCCGCCTCGGGAGCGCCGGGGCGGGCCCGGCCGGCGGCGACGTGGGTGTCCCCGGTCAGGGCGTGCTCCACGAGCACCGCGTTGGAGCCGTCCGGGGCGAGCACGCCCCAGGTCTCGTAGGCGATCCGGACCTCCGGCAGCCGGAAGCCGGACTCGAGCTCCAGCGTCCCGATCTCGGCGTGCCGCGGCACGCCGTCCTCGCGCACGCCCGGACCGGCGTCGGCGCCCCGCACGACCGTCACGCTCACTCCTTCCCCCCGGGCACGGCCGCTGCCGCGGCGAAGCCCTGTTCCAGGTCCGCCAGGATGTCCCTGACGTTCTCGAGGCCCACGGACAGGCGCACGAACCCGGGCTCCACGCCCGACGCGAGCTGCTCCTCGGGCAGGAGCTGGCTGTGCGTGGTGGACGCGGGGTGGATCACGAGCGAGCGGACGTCCCCGATGTTCGCGACGTTCGAGTGCAGGGTCAGGGCGTCCACGAAGGCCGCACCGGCCTCCCGCCCGCCCTCAAGCACGAACCCGAGGACGGAGCCGGCGCCGCGGGGCGCGTACTTGCGCGCCCGGTCGTGCCAGGGCGAGGACTCCAGCCCCGCCCAGCTCACCGTGCGCACGTCCTCGCGGGCCTCGAGCCAGCGGGCCACCTCCCCGGCGTTGGCCACGTGGCGCTCCATGCGCAGGGACAGCGTCTCGATGCCCTGCTCGATGAGGAACGCGTTGAAGGGGGAGATCGCCGAGCCGAGATCGCGCAGCAGCTGCACCCGCGCCTTGAGGATGTACGACAGGTTGACCCCGAACGCGCCCTCCGCGCCGAGCGCCTGGGCGTAGACCAGACCGCCGTAGGACTCGTCCGGCTGGTTGAAGCCGGGGAAGCGCTCCGGGTACCGGCCGAAGTCGAAGGCGCCGGAGTCCACGATCACGCCGCCGAGCGCGGTGCCGTGCCCGCCCAGGAACTTGGTGGCCGAGTGCACCACGATGTCCGCGCCCCAGCGGAAGGGCTGGACGAGGTACGGGGTCGCCACCGTGTTGTCCACGATGAGCGGCACCTCGTGCTCGTGGGCGATCCCGGAGACCGTCTCGATGTCGAGGACGTCGTTGCGCGGGTTCGGGATGGTCTCGGCGTAGAAGGCCTTGGTGCTGGGCCGCACGGCGCGCCGCCAGGCCTCGGGGTCGTCCGGGTCCGTCACGAAGGTGCTCTCGATGCCGAGCTTGGCGAGGGTGAACTTGAACAGGTTGTACGACCCGCCGTACAGGCTGGGGCTGACCACGACGTGGTCCCCCGCCCCCGCGAGGTTGAGGACCGCGAAGGTCGTGGCCGACTGCCCCGCGCTGAGCATCAGGGCGCCCACCCCGCCCTCCAGGGCGGCGATGCGGTTCTCCACGACCTCCGTGGTCGGATTGCCGATCCGGGTGTAGATGGGGCCGAGCTCCGCGAGCGCGAAGCGGTCCGCGGCGGCCTGCGCGTCCGGGAAGACGAAGGACGTGGTCTGGTGGATCGGCAGGGCCCGGGAGCCGGTGACCGGGTCGGGGCGCTGGCCCGCGTGGATCTGCTGGGTCTCGAAGGACCAGCCGGCCGGGTTCTCCGGGGTGGGCAGCCCGGCCGTGGGGCCGTCGGTGGGGGAAGCGGGGGACTCGGACATGCCGGGGCTCCTTGCGGGTGTCAGGGGTCCGGTGTCCGACCGTGGTGGTGCTGCCGTGCGACGGCCGGGCACCGAGGACCCGCGCTTGCTCGCTCGCCGGTCGCGAGGAGCCCGGTCTTCACCCAGGGCACCCCACCGCGGTGGAGGGTTGCCGGCCAGCTAGCTGGGGCTTGGACGCTGGCGCTCATGACCTGGGCAACATTCTCCGGATTCCGGCGACGCGGCGTCAAGCCGGGCCCCGGCGGGCCCCCGGGCACGGTCCGCGCACGGCGGGCTCCGGCACGGCGCGGACCGATTTGGAGACGAAACTCACACGGTGCCACGATGAGCCCATGAGAGTCGACCACGTGTCCTACGCCTGCCGCCCGGAAGGCCTGGCGGCCACCACCGAGGGCATCGCCGACCAGCTCGGGATCGAGCCGGTCAAGGGCGGGGTGCACCCCCGTTTCGGTACCCGCAACATGATCCTGCCCCTCACCAACCACCAGTACGTGGAGGTCGTCGAGGTCCTCGAGCACCCCGCCGCGGAGAAGGCGCCGTTCGGCCAGGCCGTGCGCGCCCGCTCCCAGGCCGGCGGCGGCTGGATGGGCTGGGTCGTCGAGGTCGACGACCTCGCTCCGTTCGAGGACCGGCTCGGCCGCCGGGCCGTGCCCGGTCACCGGGTGTTCCCGGACGGCCGGTGCCTGGAGTGGCACCAGATCGGCGTCAGGGGCCTGATGGCGGACCCCCAGCTGCCGTTCATGGTGCACTTCGACTCGGGCCCGGAGATGCACCCCTCCCAGGCGCGGATCACCGACGTGGGCCTGGCGGGGATGTGCATCGCCGGTGCGCCCGAGCGGGTCACCGAGTGGCTGGGCGCGCCCGTGGAGACCGCGCTGGACCAGCTGAGCGTGGACTGGCGCTACCCCGCGGGCACCCCCGGCCTGCTCTCCGTCTCCTTCACGACCCCCGACGGCCTCGTCACCATCTGAGCCGGTGCCCGGGCTGCACCGCGGGCCGGGGCGGGCGCACCCCGGCCCGCGCCTCAGCCGAGCAGCCAGGCGGTGCCCAGGAAGCCCACCGCGTCGAGCAGGAAGTGCGCGACGACGAGGGGCATGACCCGCCCGGTGCGCCGGTAGAGCTCGGCGAACACCAGGCCCATCACCACGTTGCCGAGGAAGGGCCCGATCCCCTGGTAGAGGTGGTAGCTGCCGCGGAACACGGCCGTGACCGCCAGCACCACCGGCCAGCGCCAGCCGATCCGGGTGAGCCGGTCGGTGAGGAACGCGACCACCACCACCTCCTCGACGAGGGCGTGGCGCAGCGCGGAGAGCAGCAGCACCGGCACCGTCCACCAGTGCGCGGCCAGCCCGGACGTCGTCACCTCGGCGGTGAGGCCCAGGGCGCGGCCGGCCGTGTAGAGGGCGAGCGTCCCGAGACCCATGAGCAGGAACAGCACGGCGCCCAGCCCGAGGTCCGGGAGCGGCATCCGGGCGTCGAGCCCGATCCGCCGCCGCGCCGTGCCCAGCGCGCCCGCGGACCCGGCGAGCAGGTACAGCGCGAGCAGCACCGGCACCAGGTCCAGCCCGATCCCCGTGAGCTGGCGCAGCAGGTCGAACAGCGGCTGCAGGCTCAGCGGCGGGTTCATGGTCGTCCGCGCCTCGGAGAGCGGTCCCCGGGCGAGCTGCTCCGCGAGGGAGAGCACCGCGTAGAGCGCCGAGGCGCCCAGCGAGACCCCGAGCACCAGGAGCACCTGCACCCACAGGTCGGCGCGGGTGGAGCCGAAGGCCGGAGGTCGCGGGGCGAGGTGCGAGGGGGAGCTCATGCGGACATTCTGGCACCGCCCGGGCCGGCCCCCCGGCGGGAGCGCACGCACCGGTGCCGCCCGTGTCCGGGGGCGCCCGCCGGCCACGGCGCCCCTCGGGGCGAGGTCCCCGGACCGGTCGGGGCGCTCCGCGCCCGGCGGCACGTCGTGTCCGCCGGGGGCCGGCCGGTCTTCCCTAGGATGGGAGCCATGACAGCCCTTCCCCCGCAGATCAGCCGGCAGCCCGTGGAGCGCGCCTTCCACGGCCACGTGTTCCCCGACCCCTACGAGTGGATGCGGGACAAGGAGTCCCCCGAGGTGCTCGCCCACCTGGCGGCGGAGAACGAGTACGCGGAGGCCAGCACGGCGCACCTGGCGGGGCTGCGGGAGTCGATCTTCGGGGAGATCAGGGGCCGCACCCAGGAGACCGACCTGTCGGTGCCGAACCGGCGCGGCGACTGGTGGTACTTCTCCCGCACGGTGGAGGGCGGGGCGCACCAGGTGTTCTGCCGGGTCCCGGCGGCCACCACCGGCGACGTCCTCGCGGACTGGACCCCGCCCGTCGTCGAGCCCGGGCTCCCCATGGCCGGGGAGCAGGTGCTCCTCGACGCCAACGCGGAGTCCGCGAAGCACGACTTCTACTCGCTCGGGGGCTTCGACGTCTCCGAGGACGGGGAGCTGCTGGCCTGGTCCGAGGACGTCACCGGCGACGAGCGGTTCACGCTGCGCGTGCGCGACCTCACCACCGGTGCGCTGCTCTCCGACGAGATCCCCGACACCTTCTACGGGTCCTTCCTCACCCCCGACGCCCGCGCGCTGTACTACACCGTGGTGGACGAGTCCTGGCGGCCCCACCAGCTGCGCCGCCACGTGCTGGGCACCCCCGTGGCCGAGGACGTCGTGGTCCACGAGGAGACCGACCCCGGACTGTGGCTGGGCGCCGGGCTCTCCGCCGACCGGCGCTGGATCGTGGTGGAGGCCATGTGCTCCGAGTACTCCGAGCAGCTGATCCAGCCGGTGACGGATCCGGGGGCGCCGCTGCAGGTCGTGCTGCCGCGCACCGACCGGGTGCTCTACGAGGCCGAGCCGGTCCTGCTGGACGGGCGGGAGCAGATCCTGCTGACCCACGACCACGAGGCCCCCAACTCCCGGATCTCCCTCATGGACCCGGCCGACCTCGGCCGCCCGGTCGCGGAGGTGGCGCTGCGCGACGTCGTCCCGGCCTCGGACACCGTCCGGGTCCACGGCTGCGCCGTCACGGCCACCCACCTGGTGGTCTCCGTCCGGGCGGAGACCACGCTGCGGGTGCGCCTGCTCCCCCTGGCCGGCCTCGGCACGCCGGCCCAGGCGGCAGCGGTGGAACCGGCGTTCGCCGAGGAGCTCTACACCGCCGGCGTGGCCGCCGCGGAGCACGACGCCCCGGTGGTCCGGCTGTCCTACACGTCCTTCACCACGCCCCCTCGGGTCTACGACCTCTTCGCCGCCGGCGCCACCGGGGACGACGACGCGCTGCCCGGCGAGCCCGTGCTGCGCCGCGAGGCCACCGTGCTCGGCGGCTACGACCCCGCCGACTACACGGTGGAGCGGGACTGGGCGAGCGCCGCGGACGGCACCCGGATCCCCGTCTCCCTGGTCCGCCGGGCGGACCTGGACCCCGCGGTCCCGGCGCCGGTGCTGCAGTACGCCTACGGCTCCTACGAGCACAGCACCGACCCGTCCTTCTCGGTCGCCCGGCTGTCCCTGCTCGACCGCGGGGTGGTCTGGGCGGTCGCCCACGTCCGCGGCGGGGGCGAGCTGGGCCGCGCCTGGTACGAGCACGGCAAGAAGCTGCACAAGGCCAACACCTTCACCGACTACGTCGCGGTGACCGACCACCTCGCCGCCCGGCCGGACGTCGACGGGAAGCGCATCGTGGTGATGGGCGGCTCCGCCGGGGGGCTGCTCGTGGGCGCGGTGCTCAACCTGGCCCCCGAGAAGTACTGCGGCGCGCTGGCCGCGGTGCCGTTCGTGGACCCGCTGACCTCCATCCTCGACCCGTCGCTGCCGCTCACGGCCCTGGAGTGGGAGGAGTGGGGCAACCCCATCGAGGACGAGCAGGTCTACCGGTACATGCGCGGCTACTCCCCCTACGAGAACGTGCGCCCCCTGCCCTATCCCCCGGTCCTGGCGGTGACCAGCCTGCACGACACCCGGGTGCTCTACGTGGAGCCGGCCAAGTGGGTGGCCGCCCTGCGGGAGGCCACGACCTCCGGGCACCCGGTGCTGCTGCGCTGCGAGATGGCCGGGGGCCACGGCGGGGCGTCCGGGCGGTACGCGCAGTGGAAGGACACGGCGTGGGAGTACGCCTGGGTGCTCGACCGGATGGGCCTCGCCGGGGCCTGACCGGACCGCCGGCTGACGGGCGCCCGGGCACGGACACCGGGCACCCGGCTCAGGGAAGCGGCGGCATCGGGGGCCCGGGCTCGCGGCGGAAGCGGCCCGGGTCCAGCGCGGCGGCGGTGTCCCGGGAGCACCACGGGCCCACGCTCCCGTCGAGCAGCAGGTCGGCGGCCGCCCGGGCCATGGCGGTGCTCGTCTGGAAGCCGTAGCCGGACTGGCCGGCGAGCCACAGCAGCCCCGGGACGTCCGGGTCGGGCCCGCACACCGGCACGCCGTCCGGGGCCTCGGTGCGCAGCCCGGTCCAGGCCCGCTCGATCCCCGTGGCGCCCAGGGACGTCACGGCGTTGAGCCGCGCCACGAGGTCCTCGACGTCCTCGAGCACGGGCTGCGCGTCGCAGGGCTCGCTCGGCACGGCCTCGGACGGGGAGACCAGCGCGCCGTCCCCGGCCCGCCGGTAGTACCAGCCGGAGCCGGCGGCGACGACCATGGGGTGGTCCGGGGCCAGGGGCCTGGCCAGGCGCACGAGGGCCGCGGTGCGCCGCAGCGGGCGCAGGCCGAGCGGGGCGGCGCCGAACCGGCCCGCGACCTCGTCCGCCCAGGCGCCCGCGGCGACGACCACCTGACGGGCACGGACCCGCTGTCCGCCGGCGGTGGCGCGCCAGCCCGCGGCGTCGGGCTCCGCCGCGGTCACGGGCGCCCCGGTGAGGATCCGCGCCCCGGCCGCCGTGGCGCGGTCCCGGTGCCAGGCCACGAGGGCGGCGGCGTCGGTGCGCACGGACGTGGCGTCGAGCAGCCCGCCCGCGACCGCCTGCGGCGGGGAGCAGGCCAGCTCGGGGCACAGCTCCACGAGGGCGGCGCGGGAGAGCTCCTGCGTCCCCGGGACGGTCTCGGCGCGCAGCTCCGCCCCGGTGCCCACGAGCACCATGCGGCTGGGCCAGGCCAGCGGCCGCGGCGGCGCCGGCCGGGGGTCCAGCAGCTCGGCGACGGTCACCGCGGTGAGCTCCCGCACCGGCTCGGGGCCGTAGCTGGGGATGAGCTGCTCCGCCGAGCGCCCGGAGGTGTGGTGGGCCAGGGCCGGTTCGGCCTCCGCGAGCACGATCCCGGACCCGCTCCCCCGCCGGCCGGCCAGCTCGGAGGCCAGCGAGAGCCCGGCGATGCCGCCGCCGATGATGAGCACGTCGTGCACGGGATCCATGCGCCCATGCTCGCACGGCCGACGGCACGGCCGACGGCGCCGCCGACGCCGAGGGGCCGCGGACCGGCGGATCCCTGCACGGTCTCCGTCAGTCCGCGGCCCCTCGGGGCGGGCGGGTCAGCCCTGCACGCCGAGCTTCTCCAGGAT
>JAPSHS010000263.1 GCA_031179495.1 Kocuria sp.
CCGACGGCGGCGTAGCCGATGACGCCGGCGGGGACCACGGTCACGTTGCCCTTGGTGTCCGTGAGGGTCAGCGGGTTCCCGGAGGAGACCGCCGCGGTGATCTTCTCCACGGCCTCCTGCGCCTCGAGCGCGGAGTCGACGACGATCTCCCGGGCGACGTGCTGAACACCGATCTTGATTTCCATGGGTCCTCCTCGGGACAGGCTGCGGGGTGCGTCCCGGTCAGTCTAGGGACGGCCCTACTCCCAGTCCTCGTCGATGATCGAGATTCCGCCCCAAGCTAAACGGAAGATCTGCCGCTGCGCCTCGGCCCTCCCACCGGTGCCCGGGTTCCGGATCCAGTGCACCGCGGCGGTCTGCGCCATGCCCGTCAGGGAGCGGGAGACCAGCACCGCGTGCGGGTGGCTCAGCCCCGCGTTCGGCCCGAGCACCGCGGCGATCGCGTCGGACACGGCCAGGTGGAAGTTCTCGAACCGCTCCGCGACCTCCGGGTCCGCGAGCAGGTCCGACTCGAAGACCAGCCGGTGCGCCTCCGGGTTGGCCTCCACGAAGCCGAAGTAGACGTCCAGCATGGACTCCACCCGCTCGCGGTTGACCTCGCTGCCCCGCAGCGCGGACACCAGGGCCGACGAGAGCTCCTGGAGGTAGTAGTCGACGAGTGCCAGGTAGAGCTCGCGCTTGCCGGGGAAGTGCTGGTAGAGCACGGGCTTGCTCACCTGGGCGGCGTCCGCGATGTCGTCCATCGACGACCCGTGGTAGCCGTTGGAGGAGAACACGGTCAGAGCCGTCTCCAGCAGCTGCCGGCGGCGTGCCTCCCGCGGAAGGCGCGCGGGGCGGCCTCTCCTGGTCTCGTTCATGAACCGTTCCTCCTCAACGGGCCGGCGGGGCCGGCCGCACCGGTGCTGCCCTACCCTGCCGCCTGCGGGCGGTGGTCGATCTCCGCGGCCGGGGCGGCGGCCGGGGGAGCGGCCCGCTCGGCCGGGGGGACCTCGATCCCGTACAGGGCCGCCAGGCCGGTGATGTACTCGTCCTGCCGGCCCTGCGCGGCGAGCTCGCGGGCGCGGACGGTCGGGGTGTGCAGGAGGGAACGGACCATGCGGCGCATCGCGAGCTCGATCTGCTCCTGCGCGGCCGTGCACCCGTGGTGGGACGTGACCTTCTCGAGCTCGGCGTCGAGGACGGCCATGGTGTGCTTGCGCAGCGCCACGATCGCGGCGTCCATGTCCCGCCCGTCCTGGCTCGCGGCGAACTCCTGGGCGGCCTGCTCGACGATCCCGGTCGCGGCCTCGACCGACTCCCGGGTCTCCTCCGGGGCCGCCAGGCGCACCGACTCGAGGGTGATCAGCTCGACCCCGGGCAGGTCCGCCACGGCGGGGTCGAAGTCGCGGGTCAGCGCGAGGTCGACGACGGTGCGGGGGCCGGCCGGGAAGGCGGCCGCGCCCATGGGGGAGGAGCCGCCGCTGCAGCCGATCACGACGTCGGCGCGCTCGAGGGCCGCAGCCAGGTCCCCGGCCTCCACCGGGGTCCCGCCGCGGTTCTGCGTGAACTGCTCCGCGCGGCCGGAGGCGGAGTGCACCTCGATGTCGGCGCAGCCGCGGTCGCGCAGGGCGGCCATGGTGGCCCCGGCGTAGGCGCCGGTGCCGAACACGAGCGCCCGGCGCGAGGCCCAGGTGCCGGTGGTCACGTCGTCGGCGAGGTCCAGGGCCACGGAGACGATCGAGCGGCCCCGCTCGCCCAGCGCGGTCTGCGTCCCGACCTTGCGGGCGGTGCGCGCCGCCGCCTCGAAGAGGCGCTGGAGGTGGCCCGAGACGGTCCCCGCCTGCTGGGCCTCGTTGAGCGCCCGCCGGACCTGACCGGTGATCTCGCGCTCGCCCACCACGGCGGACTCCAGCCCGGAGACCACCGTGAAGAGGTGGCGGGCCGCGCCCGAGTCGGTGAAGGCCCGCAGCGAGCCCGTGACGAACTCGGGGTCGAGCCCGGAGCGGGAGCCGATCTGCTCGGCGAGCTCCCCGAGGACCTCGTCCAGCGCGGTCCGGGGCGAGGCGCCGGGTGCGGGGGCGAACTCGCCGTAGAGCTCCAGCCGGTTGCACGTGGACAGGGTCACGGCGCCCTGGAGCCGGCCGGAGCGGACCATCTCCTCGGACAGGCCGAGCGCACCGGTGCTGAGACGCGCAACGGTGTTCAGATCGACGTTCTGGTGGGAGGCGACGAGTGCGAAGAGGACCACAGTCCATTCATACTAGACGGTCACCGCGGATCCGTGCCCGGTGACGCATGAGAGACCTCTCACGCCGCGGCGGTGACGCTGCGTCGGTAAACGACGTCGGTGTTCCTTGGCACAATGGAGGCACTATGCCTACCACCCCTGAGACGGCGAGCACGCCGGACACGTCGACCGCAGCCGTTCCCGGGCATCCCACGGGCGGCACCCACCCCGCGACGGCGCTCGACCGCCTGACCGGCTCGCTCGGGGCGCTGCCGGAGCGCCACCCGCTGCGCTCCGCCGGGACGCTGGACGCGCCCCTGCTGCAGGCCCTCACCGGCCGCACGCCCGCCCGCCGCCCGGTGTGGTTCATGCGGCAGGCGGGCCGCTCGCTGCCGGAGTACCGCAGCCTCCGCCAGGG
>JAPSHS010000264.1 GCA_031179495.1 Kocuria sp.
AGGCGTACCTGCTGCTGGGGGCCGCGCCGATCGAGGGCCGGTTCTCCGGGGTGGTCGACATCCCGAACTCGTGCGCCACCGTGTACATCCCCACCGCGATCTTCGACTTCGACATCCGGCCCTCCGCTGCCGGGCCGCACCAGGTGGACCCGGGAACGGGCGCGCCCCGCGCGGCGGCCTGACCCCCCTGGCGCATCCGGGGGAGGTCACGGAACTCCGTGACCTCCCCCGGATGCGCCCACGGCCGGTGGGCGGAGGCACCGGTCAGGGGAGCAGGCCCTTGTCCGTCCACGACGTGGGCAGGTGACCCCCGTCCCCGAGCAGCACGAGGTGCGCCGAGGGCAGCCGCTCGGCGAGGCGGTGCGCGTGGTCGGCCGGCACCACGTCGTCGTCCTCGGCGTGGACCACGACGATCTCGAGGTCGGCGAGCGTGCGGCCCACGGTGGAGGGCAGGGCGAAGCCAGGTTCATTCCAGTCGGGGTCCTCCGTGTCCCAGCACGGCGCGGCCACGGTCACGACCCGCTGCAGCAGGGTCGGGATGCGGTGGCAGAGGAAGCGCAGGGCCTCCGAGCCGCCGAGGGAGTGGCCCACGATCACCCACGGTTCGTCCGGGATCGCCCGCACGACCCGGCCGATCGCCTCCTGCCACAGCTCGGGATCGGGGTCCTCGGGGCGGGGCAGGTCCGGGGCGACGACGTCGGCGTCGGGCCACTGCCTCCGCAGGGCCTCCAGGAGCGGGTTCGCGCCGGGGGCGGGCTGCGGCCCGGCACCGTGCAGGAAGAGGATGCGCTGGATCACGGGCCACCTCGGGAACGGGGGAGGGATCGGCGGTTGCCGTCCTCACCAGCGTCCCCGCCGCCGCGTCGAGGTGTCAAGAGCCGCGAGCCGCTCCCGGGGCGAGGAGCGGCAGACCCGGCCCGTCGAGCCGGTCGAGGGCCGCGGTGCGGCCCGTCAGCAGCAGCAGGAGTGCCTCCACGGGGCCTCGGATCTCCGGGCCGTCGCCCGCGCGCCACGCGACGTCGTCGGCCACCAGGGCCACCCCGCGCAGCCTCCGGCGCGCCCGGAACGGGAACGGCATCGACCACACCCGCTCAGCGGCCGCCCGAGCGGCCTCGGCAGGCATGGCGTGGTGCCGCCCCAGGGGCAGGGCGATGTCCTGGGTGTGCACCAGGACGTCGAGGAGGGGCTCCCGGATGCTCGTGCCCGGAGGATGCCGCCGCGACCCGTCCAGCCGCCGGTAGTCGGCCACGATCTGCCCGGTCGGCCGCTGTCCCCGGATCCGGGCGTCCAGGTACATCGCGCGGTCGAAGTCGCCGCGCCCGCGCCACAGCGCCCTCACGAGGTCGGCGGGGCCGAACTGCGGGGAGGAGATGACGTGGGCGGCCACGTCCCGCACGGCCCAGCCCGGGCACAGCGTGGGGTGCTCCCACTGCTGCGGGCTCAGCGTCTCGAGCAGGTCCGCCAGCGCCCCGCGCTCCTGGTGGACGGCGTCCCAGATGGCGTCGCGGTCCATGGTAATCTCCCCCAAAAGGTCAGGTTTCCTGACTGAATTTTCCAGCGGTGGGCAGCACGGTGTCAAGGGGTGGGCATGCAGGACGACGCGGGCACGAACACGGGGCTGCTGCTGTACTACCCGTACCGGGACATGGAGATCCGGGTGATGGAGGTCCTGCACGCCGGCGGCTTCGAGGACCTCTCCTACGCCCAGGCGCGGATCTTCCAGCGCATCGATCCCGGGGGATCCCGCCTCGTGCGGCTGGCCGAGCAGGCCCGCGTGACCAAGCAGACCGCCAGCGTCCTCGTCCAGACCCTCGAGCAGGAGGGCTACGTCGAGCGCCGTCCCGACCCCGCCGACGCCCGGGCACGGCTGGTGACCGTCGCCGCGCGCGGCCGGGCGGCCCAGGCCGTGGCGGCCGGGGTGGTCGCCGAGGTGGAGGCGCAGTGGCGGCGGACGCTGGGCGCGCGCCGCTATGCCGAGCTGCGCCGGGCGCTCGCCGAGCTGCACGAGGAGCCCGGGACCGGCTGACCTGACCTGCCCTGCGCCGGCCGACCACACGATCCCGCGGTCACCCGGACGACCGTGCTCACCCGGTGGCGCGGCACCGCCGGCACGCCACAATGGGAGCATGACCGACGCCGCTCAGCAGCCCAGGACCTGCCGCGCCTACTGGACCGTGGAGCCCGGCCGGGGAGAGCTGCGCACGGCACCGCTGCCCGCCCCGGGACCCGGTGAGGTCCTGGTGCGGGCCCTGTGCTCGGGGGTCAGCCGCGGCACGGAGTCGCTCGTCCACCGCGGACTCGTCCCGGCACGCGTCCACGAGCGGATGCGGGCCCCCTTCCAGGAGGGCGGGTTCCCCGGGCCGGTGAAGTACGGCTACCTGTCGGTCGGCGTCGTGGAGCGGGGCCCGGCACAGCTCGTGGGCCGGCGCGTGTTCGCCCTCCACCCCCACCAGGACCGCTACGTGCTGCCCGTCTCCGCCGTGACCCCCGTGCCCGACGACGTGCCCTCCGGGCGCGCGGTGCTCGCCGGCTCCGTGGAGACCGCCGTCAACGCGCTGTGGGAGGCCGCGCCCCGCTTCGGGGACCGCGTGGCCGTGGTCGGCGCCGGGATGATC
>JAPSHS010000265.1 GCA_031179495.1 Kocuria sp.
CTGGTTCCACACCGGCGACCTCGCCCGGGTGGACGAGGACGGCTTCTACTACATCGTGGACCGGAAGAAGGACATGGTGCTGCGCGGCGGCTACAACGTGTACCCCCGCGAGGTCGAGGAGGTCATCCACCAGTTCCCCGGCATCGCGGAGGCCGCCGTGGTGGGGGTGCCCGACGAGGCGATGGGCGAGGAGGTCGCGGCCGTCGTCGCCTTCCACGACGTCCCCGGCGCGGAGGCGGACGCGAAGCTCGACGAGCTCGACGCCTTCGTGCGCGAGCGCGTGGCCCGGTACAAGCACCCGCGCTACTACAAGGTGGTCGACGAGCTGCCCAAGGGTCCCACCGGCAAGATCCTCAAGCGCTCCCTGGACCTCGAGGGCGCCGCGCGCCGCGCCTGACCCGGGCACACGGAAGGGGCCGGCCGCGATGCGCGGCCGGCCCCTTCCGTCGTCCCTGCCGGCACGCCGCCGGCCCGGTCCCCGGGGCCCGCGCGGGACCCCGGGGAGCGTGGATCAGTTGGACATCATCGCGGGGCTCGCCTGCTGGGGCTCCCGCTCCACGACCACGCGCTCGTTGGGGACGCAGTGGGTCATGGTCAGGCCCTCGACATCACGCGGGCCGTTGTTGCCGAGGTTCGCGACGCGCTGCAGCTCCTCCTCGGACAGACGCTGCGTGGGCAGCGGGGCCAGGCCCTTGACGTCCTCGAGGGAGACGCCGACGCCGTCGCCCACGCGCTGGCCCAGCTCGTCCTCGACCATGTAGAAGTGCCAGACCATGCGCTCCTGGATCGGGCGGTCGCACTGCGAGAGGGCGCCGACCAGGTTGGCGATCAGCTCCTCCTTCTCCCAGTCCTCCTGGAGCTGGAAGCGCTCGCCGGCCTGCTTGTAGTCGTTGGTCCGCTCGATCTGGGCGCGGGTCAGGCGCGCGTTGAGCTGCGGGCCGACCTCGGGCTGGTAGCCCTCGGGCTTCGGGGTCTCCTGCACACCGCCGGTGATGGACGGCTCGTAGTTCACGTGCGGGTTCTGGCCGGGGGCCAGGTCCACGCCGTAGGCCATCTGGCCGTCGCGCTGGTTCGTGGCGACCTTGGCCTTGGGCGCGTTGACCGGCAGCTGCAGGTAGTTCGGGCCCACGCGGTAGCGCTGGGTGTCCGAGTAGGAGAAGGTGCGGCCCACGAGCATCTTGTCGTCGGAGAAGTCGAGGCCGTCCACCAGCACGCCGGTGCCGAAGGCGATCTGCTCGTTCTCCGCGAAGAAGTTCTCCGGGTTGCGGTCGAGGACCATGCGCCCGACCGGCTTCGGCGGGAACAGCTCCTCCGGCCACACCTTGGTGTCGTCCAGCGGGTCGAAGTCCAGCTCGGGGTGGTCGTGGTCCTCCATGATCTGCACCTGCAGCTCCCACTCGGGGTAGTCGCCGGCCTCGATCGCGTCGTAGAGGTCCTTGGTGTGCGAGCCGAGCGTCTGGGCCTGGATGTTGGCCGCGTCCTCGGAGGTCAGGGACTTCACGCCCTGCTTCGGGATCCAGTGGTACTTCACGAGCACGGACTCACCGGCCGCGTTGACCCACTTGTAGGTGTTCACGCCGAAGCCCTGCTGGTGGCGGTAGTCCGCCGGGATGCCGCGCGGGGAGAACAGGATCGTGATCATGTGCATCGCCTCGGGCGACTGGCTCCAGAAGTCGAAGGCGCGGTTGGCGACCCCGGCCTCGAAGTTCACGGGGTCCGGCTTCTGGGAGTGGATGAAGTCCGGGAACTTGATGGCATCACGGATGAAGAACACGCCGAGGTTGTTGCCGACGAGGTCCCAGTTGCCGTCCTCGGTGTAGAACTTCACGGCGAAGCCGCGGGGGTCGCGGGCGACCTCGGAGGAGTCGCGGCCGCCGGCCACGGTGGAGAAGCGCAGGGCGACGTCGGTGCGCTTGCCGGGCTCCTGGAAGAGCTTGGCGCGGGTGTACTTGGCGATGGGCTCGTCGCCGAGCTTGCCGTAGGCCTCGAAGTAGCCGAACGCGGTGGTGCCGCGGGCGTGGACCACGCGCTCGGGGATGCGCTCGCGGTCGAAGTGGCTGATCTTCTCGAGGAACGCGTAGTTCTCCAGCGTCGCGGGCCCGCGCGAGCCGATGGTGCGGGTGTTCTGGTTGTCGTGGACCGGGTGGCCCTGGCGCGTGGTCAGGGTCTGGTCGGGAACGTTCGTCATGAGGTTCCTCTCGGGGTAGGGACCGGATGTTCGGGCAGGCCGGGGCGCGTGCTCCTGCCTGCCAGGGTGTGCTCATCGGTGAGGACGACACCTGTCGACCAGTATGTCGCAAGCTCGAGCCTATTGCTAGGGATTCATAATTGCGGAGTGGTGCGCCGTGTCGGCGCAGGTGGGGGCGCCTCCCGGTGCTCCGGTGCTTCCCGTCGGCCCCGGGCGCCGGGGCGGCGGTCCCTGCCCGTTGAGGGCGGCAGGGGCGACGGCGCCGATGCGCCGGTTATGCATAAATACAAGTCGAGGTGTATAGTCATGCACAGAAGGCGGGGCCACGCCGTGGCGCCCGGACCACCGACGAAGGAGAGAACCGTGACCGAGCGCGTTGTGCTGGCCTACTCCGGAGGCCTCGACACCTCCGTGGCCATCGGC
>JAPSHS010000266.1 GCA_031179495.1 Kocuria sp.
CCGCACACGAACAGGGTGTTGAGGTCCGCGATCAGCTCCTGGTCGGTGATCCCGAAGCGGCGGGCGGTCTCCTCCAGCTCGGCGCCCTGGTGGGCGTAGACCCAGCGGACGATCTCGAGCAGCCGGGAGAGGTGGTCCGCCGTGGAGAGCTTGTTGCGGGTGCCCTTGCGGGACTTCACGCTCCAGTCGACCGGCACGCCGCGGAACGCGGCCACGGACGTGGCGGCGTTCCGCAGCCGGCGCACCACGGCGGCCCGGACCTCGGCCTGCATGGTGGGCGCCGTCCCGTCCCCGCCGGGGGGAACGACGACGCCGGGCCCGGCCGCGGCGATCTCCTCCGCGAGGATCTCCGTCTCCGCGAAGGGGATGTGCAGCCGGTCCCACCCGCCGGCGCCCGCGGCGGGCTCGTGCCGGGAGGCCATCCGGCGCAGCATCAGGGCGTGCCCGGGACGGGCGAGGACCTCCACGGCGCGCGCGGGGGCGTGGGAGACCATCTGGGACAGCGCCTCGTTCATGGAGAAGCCCTCGGGCGGCGTGAACTCCTTGCGCGTCACCGAGACGTCGGACATGATCCGGGACAGCCGGAACGTGCGGGAGTCCTTGCGGTCGAGGTCCCAGCCCACCACGTACCAGTTGCCGTAGCGGGAGCCGATCCCCCACGGCCGCAGGCGGCGGGTCGTGAGCTGGTCCGTGCTGCGCGCCAGATAGTCGAAGCGGACCTCGCGGTGGCGCACCACCGCAGAGAGCAGCGGCTCGAAGGACGGCTCGTGCGCGGTGAGGGTGGGCTGGAGCAGGGGCGGGGCGTCGTCGTCGGGCAGGCCCCCGATGGCCGGCTCGAGCTTGCGCAGGGCGCGGCGGGCGAGCTCGCCCAGGGAGGCGTCCGTCCACGCGTTGGCCGCGAGGGCGAGCACGGCCGACTCCTCCGCGGTGAACTGCAGCGGCGGCAGGGTGAAGGAGCCGCGCGGGATCCGGTAGCGGTGCCCGTGCGTGTCGTCCGGGAAGAGCGGGTCCTCGGAGACCTCCTCGATGGGGTAGCCGAGGTCGCGCAGCTCGGCCTTGTCGCGCTCGAACATGCGCTCGAACGCCTCGTCCGAGGCGGACTCCGCGTACGACGGAACGGCCTCCCGCAGCTCCGCACGGGTGTACCCGCGCTCCCGGGAGACCAGGGCGATGAGCAGGTTGAGAAGCCGTTCCGTCGACCGGGCTGCCATCCGCTGGGTCCTCAGCGCACGTCCAGGAGGTCCACCACGAAGATGAGGGCCTCGTCCGGGCCGATCACTCCGCCCGCGCCGCGGGAGCCGTAGGCCATGGCGGAGGGGATCTCCAGACGGCGCCGGCCGCCGACCTTCATGCCCAGCAGGCCCTGGTCCCAGCCCTCGATGACCTGGCCGATGCCCACGGTGAAGTCCAGCGGCTGGCCGCGGTTCCAGGAGGCGTCGAACTCCTCGCCGGCGGAGAACGTCACGCCGACGTAGTGGCAGGAGATCTGCCTGCCGGGGGTCGCCTCGGCACCGGTGCCCTCGACGAGGTCGGTGATGACGAGCTCGGTCGGGGCCTCCCCCTCGGGGAAGTCGATCTCGGGCTTGGTGCGGTCGAGCTTGCGCTCTCCGAAGGACATGGGTGCTCCTGTTCGTCGGGTCGTCGACGGGTGGCCGTCGGGGGACGGTGGGGCCGCGGGCCCCGGGGGCCTGAGGCCCCACCGGGCCACCATAGCCGACCGGGGACTACTCCCCGGTCGCCGAGGGCGAGGCAGCGGGCTCCGCCCCGGTCGCGGAGGCCGAGGGCGAGGCGGAGGGCTCCGCCTCGGGGGTGTCCACGGCCGCCAGGACGTCGACGACGAAGAGCAGGCTCCCGGCGGGGTACTGCGAGTCCTCCCCCAGGTCCTTCTCCGTGCCGTAGGCCTGCTCGACGGGCACGGAGAGGATCACCCGGGAGCCGGCCTTCTTCCCCGCCAGACCCTTCTGCCAGCCCTCGATGACGTTGTCGAGGGGGAAGGACGCGGGCGCGCCCTTCTCGTAGGAGGAGTCGAAGGTCTCGCCGTCGGACCACGTCACGCCCACGTAGTGGGCGATGACCGTGTCGCCCTCGCCGACCTCCTCGCCGTCGCCCTCGATGAGGTACTCGGAGACGAGCTTTCCCGGGGCCTTGCCCTCCGGCTTCGCCACGGCGGGCGCACCCTCGGCGCCCTCCGTGACCTCGGGCAGGCCCTCGGGGCTGTCCTGCATCTCGCCCTCGATCCGGGTGGGGATCTTCCGCACGATTTCGTAGACCTCCACGGAGGTCGAGTCGTCCCCGGCCGCCCCGGAGGTCTCCGGGGAGGAGTAGGCGACGATCGCGCCCTCCTTCGCGCCCACCAGGGCGTCGTACATCTCCGGGATGCTCTCCTGCAGGCCGTCCTCGAGCGTGAGCACCTGGCCTGCGCCCTGCGAGTAGGTCTCGCCGATCGAGGTGCCGTCCGAGCCCTTGAAGAGCGCCGCCTGCAGGAGGATGGTGTCCCCCTCCGCGATCTCCGCGCCCTCGCCCTCGCGCAGCACCTTGGCCCCGGCCTCCTCGGCGTTGAGCGGGGTCTCGAACGTGACCGAGGGCGCGGTGCCCGGGGTCGGGTCG
>JAPSHS010000267.1:0-1718 GCA_031179495.1 Kocuria sp.
TCCACGTCGTCGTGAACAACCAGGTGGGCTTCACCACCTCCCCGGCCGCGGCGCGCTCCACGACCTACGCGACGGACATCGCCAAGGGTCTGCAGGCGCCGATCTTCCACGTCAACGCCGACGACCCCGAGGCCGTCACGCACGTGGGGCAGATGGCGTTCGCCTACCGCCAGGCCTTCCACAAGGACGTCGTCATCGACCTGGTCTGCTACCGGCGCCGCGGCCACAACGAGGGCGACGACCCCTCGATGACCCAGCCGCTGATGTACAACCTCATCGAGGAGAAGCGCTCCACCCGCAAGATCTACACCGAGAACCTCGTGGGCCGCGGCGACATCACCCAGGAGGAGGCGGACCGGGCGCTGAAGGACTACCAGGAGCGCCTGGAGCGGGTCTTCGCGGAGTCCCACGAGGCGCAGACCTCCTCCATCCCCCTGGTCACCGGCGACTCCGCGGCGATCTCGAACATCGAGCGCCCCTCCGCCCAGCAGGCGGACTCCGGGGTCTCGGTCCCGCGGAGCACGGCGATCTCCACCGAGGCCGCCCAGCGGATCGGCGCGGTGCACGTGGAGGTCCCCGAGGACTTCACCGTGCACAAGAAGCTGCAGAAGCTGCTCGAGCGCCGCGACGCGATGACCCGCGAGGGCGGCGTGGACTGGGGCATGGGCGAGCTGATGGCCTTCGGGTCCCTCATGATGGAGGGCATCCCGGTCCGCATGTCCGGCCAGGACGTGCGGCGCGGGACCTTCACCCAGCGCCACGCGGTCTTCTTCGACGCCGGCACCGGCGCGGAGTGGACCCCGCTCAACCACCTCTCCGGCGACCAGGCGCAGCTGGCGATCTACAACTCGCTGCTGTCCGAGTACGGCGTGCTGGGCTTCGAGTACGGCTACTCCGTGGAGCGGCCCGACGCCCTGACCGTCTGGGAGGCCCAGTTCGGCGACTTCGTCAACGGCGCCCAGATCGTCGTCGACGAGTTCATCTCCTCGGCGGAGCAGAAGTGGGGCCAGCGCTCCTCGCTGGTCCTGCTGCTCCCCCACGGCTTCGAGGGACAGGGCCCGGACCACTCCTCGGCCCGGATCGAGCGGTTCCTCCAGCTGTGCGCCGAGAAGAACATGGTCGTGGCCAACCCGTCGACCCCGGCCAGCCACTTCCACCTGCTGCGCCGGCAGGCCTACAGCCGCCCGCGCAAGCCGCTGATCGTGGCCACGCCGAAGCAGCTGCTGCGGCTCAAGGCGGCGGCCTCCCCGATCGAGGAGTTCACGTCCGGCACGTTCCGGCCGGTGATCGGCGACCAGGGCGGGCTGACCGCCTCCGAGGTCACCGACGTCATCCTGGTCTCGGGCCGGCTCTACTACGACCTCGTGGCGGCGCGCGAGGAGCGCAAGGACCGGAGCACGGCGATCGTCCGCGTCGAGCAGCTCTACCCGCTGCCGCTCGCGGAGATCCGGGAGGAGCTCGGCAAGTACCCGGAGGCACGCCTCACCTGGGCCCAGGACGAGCCCGCCAACCAGGGAGCGTGGCCGTTCATGGCGGTGAACCTGGTCCCGCTGCTCGACCGCAGGGTGCGCCTGGCGTCCCGCCCGGCCTCGGCGTCCCCGGCCAACGGCTCGGCCAAGCGCCACGCCGCCGAGCTCGAGACCCTGGTCCAGACCGCCTTCGATCGGGACTGAGCCGGTGCGGGACGGCGGGGGCCCGCGCCCCCGCCGTCCCGCACG
>JAPSHS010000267.1:1728-2595 GCA_031179495.1 Kocuria sp.
GCCCCGCCCCCCCGGGGCGGGGGGCGGCCGCCCCCCCCCCGGGCCCGCCGCCGCTCGTTCCCCCCAGAGCACTCTCACCCCCGACCAGAAAGTACGACGTGGAGCAACGAAGGATCAGAATTGTCGCAGTCGGTGACGAGCTGCTGGCCGGCGAGGGCGACCCGCGGGCCCTCGGCTGGTTCGGTCGGGTCATGGCCCGCACCCCGCACCATGTGGCCCCCGTGTCCGCCTACAACCTCGCCGCCCCCGGCGAGGGCAGCGAGTCGCTCAACGAGCGCTGGTTCGAGGAGGCGGCCCGCCGCTTCTCGCCCGGCCACGACAACCGGCTGGTCATCGCGCCCTCCACGCTGGACATCGACCTGTCCATCACGAGCGCCCGCTCCCGGCTGAACATGGCCAACGCCATCGACACCGCGTCCCAGCACAACGTGCGGGTGCTCGTCGTCGGGCCTCCGCCCACGCTGGACGCCGAGCGGAACCGGCGCATCGCGGACCTCTCCGCCGCCTACGCGGACGTCACCACCCGGCGCAACCACGTCTACGTGGACACCTTCAACCCGCTGCAGCACCACGAGCAGTGGCGCAAGGACCTGGCCGCGAACCACGGGCACCCGGGCCAGGCCGGCTACGGGCTGATGGCGTGGCTCGTGCTGCACCGTGGCTGGTACAACTGGCTGGACCTGCCCGAGCCCCAGTGAGCCCGTGCCGCTCCGCGTGTGAGACAATGGCAGGCAGTGCCCCGTCCGGCCGCCGCTGACATCACCAGACCACGCGGGAACGGACGCCGACACCCACGATCCGCCGCGGACGACCGCGGACAGACAGGAGGCTCGCATGAGCAAGCGCGGACGCAAGCGCAAGGACCGC
>JAPSHS010000268.1 GCA_031179495.1 Kocuria sp.
GGCGACGCTCCAGCCCTGGCTCGCGAGCAGGTCCGCGGTGGCGCGGCCGATGCCCCGCTCGGAGGCGGCGCCGGTGAGCACGGCGGTGCGCTCGGCGGGGAAGGCGGTGGTCTCGGTCATGTCAGTCATCTCCTGTGCTGTGCTGCTCGGGCTGGGACGAGGGGTCGTGGGGCGGGTGCCGGCCGGGTCCGGGGACCGCGGCGGCCGGGTGGGCGATGTAGTGCTCGTAGTCCTCGTAGGTCTGGTCGATGTGGTCCTGCATGGCCTGGCGGGCGGCCGCGGGGTCGCGGGAGGCGATGGCCGCGAGGACCAGGCGGTGGTGCCGGATGGCGTGGCGCTGGACCTCCGGGAACGCGGAGGTGGCCCGGCGCTCGGTGTAGAGCAGCTGGGAGAGCTGGCCGAGCAGGACGGGGACGAACGGGTTGCCGGAGGCGCGCAGCACGGCGTCGTGGAAGGCCATGTCCGCGCCGGTCACCGCGTCCAGGTCCTGCGCCTCGTGGGCCCGCTCCAGCTCCCGGACCGCGGTCTCCATCGCGGCGAGGTCCTCGTCGGTGACGTGCTGGGCGGCCAGCTCCGCCGAGCCGGTCTCGACCATGCGCCGGACCTCCAGCAGCCGCAGGGCCACCTGGTTCGAGGCCACGCCGCGGGAGGCCGCCTTGAGGATGGCCTCGAGGCCGGTCCACTCGTCCGGCGGGTTGACGAAGGTGCCGAGCCCGCGCCGGACCCGGACGATGTTCTGCGCCTGCAGGGCCTTGAGCGCCTCGCGGACGGTGAGCCGGCTGACCTCGTTCTCCTTCGCGATCTGGGCCTCGGGAGGGAGGGCCTCGTGCGGGCCCACCTCGCCGCGCAGGATGCGCTCGAGCAGCTCCTCGGCGACCGACTCGACGAGCGACTTCCTAGCCATCGGCGCGCCGCTCCGGGGCGACCACCCTGATCACGGCCGAGTCGTCCGCCGCGCCGAGCCCGTGCGCCTGGCCCAGCAGGAAGAGCTGCTCGGCCGCGGCGGCGACCGGGGCGGCCAGGCCCGCCGCGCGGGCGGCGGAGCCGACGATCCCGAGGTCCTTCACGAAGATGTCGAGCCGGCTCAGCACCTCCGCCCCGTCCTCCGCGTAGGCCTCGAGGATCCGCGGCCCGCGGTTGGAGAGCATGAACGACCCGGCGGCGCCGGCCTCGAGGGCCGCGAGGGTCCGCTCCTGGTCCAGGCCCAGGGCGTCGGCCAGCGCCAGCGCCTCGGCCGCGGCGGCGATGTGCACCCCGCACAGCAGCTGGTTGACGGTCTTCAGGGCCTGCCCGTCCCCGGGGGCGTCCCCCACGACGGTGAGGGTCGAGGCGAGCCGCTCCAGGACGGGCCGGGCGGTCGCGAGCGCGGCGGGCTCCGCGCCGACCACGATCAGCAGGTCCCCGGCGCCGGCCCGCACCGGCCCGCCGGACAGCGGCGCGTCGACGAGGGCGACGCCGTGCTCGGCCAGGCGCTCGACGACGGGCGGGATCACCTCCCGGCCCACGGTGGAGGCGAGGATCACGACCGCCCCGGGCGCGAGCGCGGCGGCGACGCCGTCGGCGCCGAAGAGCACCTCGTCCAGCTGCGGGGCGTTGCGGACCGCCAGGAGCACGGCGTCCGCGCCGGTGGCCGCGGAGCGGGCCGAGTCGTGGCGGCGCACGCCGGCGTCCTCCGCCAGGCGCAGCCGCTCCTCGGAGATGTCGTAGCCGTTGACGGCGAAGGCGCCGGCCAGGCGGGCGGCCATGGGCAGGCCCATGGCCCCGAGGCCCAGGACGGCGACCGTGGAGTGGTTCATGGTGGGGTTCTCGTTCCTCACGGGGTCGGACGGGGCCGGACGGGTCAGAAGGTGCTGCTGAGCTTGGCGACGACGTCCGCGAGGGACTCGTCCCCGCCCACGTTGCCGGCGAAGACGACGTAGGGGATGCCGCGGGCGGGGCCGTCCACGGGCTCCCACAGGGAGACGATGCCCGGGAGCATGGGTCCCCGGACCATGGCGTGGCGGATCTCGAGGCCGTGCGCGGCGACGTCGGAGGACGTGATGCCGCCCTTGGCCACGACGAACCGCGGCGGCGAGGTCTTCAGGGTCCGGTTGACCACGGCGACCACCGCCGCGGAGACCGTGCGCGCGATCCGCAGGCTCTCCGCCGGGTCCTCGGCGCGCACCAGCAGGCGGCTCGTGTGCAGGATGACGTCCCCCGCGGCGAGCGCGGCGACGACGGCGTCGACGGTGCCGGCGAGGTGGTCCTCGGCGCGCTCCGGGTCCAGGACCCCCTCGACCGAGAGCTCCACGGTGGTGGCGTGGCGGTGCCGGGCGGTGAGGTTCTCGAGCTGGCGCGTGGTGAGGCCCACGTGGGAGCCCACGACGACGAGGCCCCCAACCGCACCGGGGCCGGCCCCGCCGGCCGGGATGTCCGCGCCGGTGAGGGGCGGGCGCTCGTCCTGGCCGAGCCGGGCCCGGCCGAACGGCGGGCCCACCCGGTAGAGCAGCTTCTTGCCGCGGCGCTCGGCCTCGGCCAGGCCCAGGGCCAGGGCGCGCAGGTCGTTCTCCGTGACGATGTCCACGACGACCGGGGTGGAGTGCGCGGC
>JAPSHS010000269.1 GCA_031179495.1 Kocuria sp.
ACCCGGGCGCGCACCATGGTCGAGATCACCCTGCGCAGCACCGTGGACGGCCGGTGCGTCGTCCTGCACGAGACCGTGATGGGCCACGGGTGCACCGGCGTGGGCCCGGTGAGCGAGCAGTCCGCCGACTACGTGCTGAGCCAGCACCTGGTGGACAACTACGGCGAGGTCACCCGCTGCCCGGTGCGGGAGGCCGGCGAGTTCCTCACCTGGGCCGTGCTGGCCGGAGCGGTCCTGTGGCTCGACGTCAAGAACGTGGCCCCCGAGGCCGTCGTCGAGCTCGTCCGGGACCACCGCGCCGAGAGCCAGGTCGTGGTCGGGGTGAAGGGGCTGACGGAACTGACCGTCTACCGCCGGATCGCCCCCGACCTCGTCTACTTCGTGCCGACCCATCCGGACGGGCTCGCCACGGTCGACGACGTCCGGCGCGAGGTGCCCGACATCGGGCGGGTCATCGGCTTCGCCGGTCACTACGTCCCGGACATGGAGGAGAGCCTCCGGATGCGCGGCTGGAACGTGCCCATGCGCCTGGACCTGCACCGCTACGACGAGAACCTGCCCGCCGACGACCTGGACGCCCAGTACTACCGGCGCGCGGTCGAGACGGGCTTCGGCATCCTCTCGACCAGCCACTACCGCGAGGCGTTCGACCTCCTCGGGCTCCCGGGGTGGGCCCCGAGGTCCGCGAGCCGGCACGGCCGGGGCCTGAGCCGGCACTGACGCCGCTCGTCCGCTCCGGAACGGTGCCCACCGGAACCGGCCGTGCCCTGACAACGGAACGCCGGGCACCCCCGGTCACGGGGATGCCCGGCGTCCGGGGGCCGGTCTCAGTCGTCGCCGGGGGCGTCCACGGGCGCGTCACCCTCGGCCTGCGAGGGCCTGTTGTCCTGCGGGTCGACGGCGGGCACCACGTCCTGGTCCTCGGGGACGTCGCCCTCGGCCTGGGACGGCTTGTTCTCGGCGGGGTCGGGGGTCTCTGTCATGACGCTCCTTCTTCCTCAGCAGGGTGATGGTCCGGTGCCACGCTACGCCCGCGTCCGGAGCCGCGACAAGGGGAGCGGGGCGTCCTACGCCGCCCGGCCGGCGACCACGGCGGCGTAGAGCGACGCCGGGATCAGCCCGACCCGGTGGGCGCGCTCCACCGCGGCGAACCCGTCGGGGGTCTGCTCGTAGGGGAAGTGGAGGAGATCGGCCGCGAGCTCCCAGTGGTCGATCATCCCGCCGGCGTAGAGCTGGCAGATCTGCCAGGGGGTGTCCGCCGAGAAGCTGGGGTCGTCGGGCAGCACGTACTCGTCGGCCGGGACCCGCCAGGCCTCGAGGTCGTCCAGGGCCGCGGCGAGCTCCTCCAGGGTGTCGTAGTGCCCCGAGCGGTCGGGGTCCACGGTGCCGTTCGGATTGGCGAGCTCGACGTCGTAGCCGCCCTCCGCCGCGGCGAAGACGGACGTGGGCCCGGGCTCGCCGCCGACGCCGGCGTCCAGCGGCAGCTGGGACGGCAGCCACTCCCAGCCGTCGCCGAGCTGGTCCATCTCGAGGTCGCGGTAGGCCACCCAGCCGCGGGCGACGAGCAGCTCGTGGGCGTCGTCGTCCCACGTGCCCTGCGGGGCGCCCTCGACGTCGACGGTGCGGGCGCCGGCGGCGGCGTGGAACTCCCGCCGCTGCTGCTTCTTCTTGGCGGCGGCCTTCTTGCGCGCCTTGCTCTTGGGCACGGATCCTCCTCACAGGTGGGGACGGACGCTGAGCGGTCCCCCGGGCCTCCCATGATCGCCCATCGGCGCGGCCGGGCGCTCCGCCGGGTCCGCCCGCGCCGCGCGCAGGACCGGGCGCGGTGGGTCACGACCTCCGTGACGCGGTGCTCCGCCCGTCCGGCGGCGCGGTGCGCAGCCGGCGTCGGCCGGCCCGGCGGACGGCCCCGGTGAGGCGCTCCAGCCGCTCCGAGCCCAGCGTCCAGGTCTGCCAGTGGAGGACGACGTCGTGGTGCGCCTGCTCCTCCAGCAGCACCAGCGATCCGCCGGCGAGCTCCGTCTCCAGCTGCAGCTCCGGGAGCATGCCCCAGCCCAGGCCGGCCCGCACGGCCGCGAGGAATCCCTCGGAGGACGGGACGGTGTGGGTGGGCGGGGGCCGTTCGACGCCGCGGGCAGAGAGGAGCTGGTGCTGCAGATCGTCCTTGGCGTTGAACCGGAGCACGGGCATGCCCGACCAGTCGATGCCGGTGCCGGTGCTGAACCGCCCGCGCAGTGCGGGGGTGGCCACGGGGAGGTAGCGCATGGCGCCCAGCGGCTCGACCCGGCACCCGTTGACCGGTGCGGGGTCGGCGGTGACAGCACCGAGGACGTCTCCTCGGCGCAGGAGGCGGCTGCTGTGGCCCTGGTCCTCGACGTGCAGGTCCAGGGTGGTGTCCGCCCAGCCGGCGGCCTCGGCCAGGACGGGGACGAACCAGGTGGCCAGGGAGTCGGCGTTGACGGCCACCGGGGTCACCGTCCGGGAGGAGACGCCGGTGCCCAGGGCGTGCCGGGTCTCCGCCTCGAGGACCTGCACCTGCCGGGCCATGCGCAGCAGCACCGATCCGGCCTCGGTGGGAGCGCACGGC
>JAPSHS010000270.1 GCA_031179495.1 Kocuria sp.
CCGTGGTCGACGAGGTCGTAGCCGGCGGCGACGAGCTCCTCGACCAGGTAGCGGGAGAGGTCCAGGCCGGCGTGGTCGGTGGCGATGTGGACGCGCATGGGCGGCGTGCTCCTGGGATTCGCGGGAACGGGACGGGATCGTGCCGGCCGTCCCACGGGCGAGGACCGGCCGCCCACCAGCGTAGTGGCTGGCGCACGGGTGCCCTCCCCCGGGGCGGGGGGCCCGGCTGACATAATGGACGGAATCCCCGCGGCCCGTCGGCCGCGGGCCTCCCCCTGACCCCGACGAGAGGACGGCACGTCGTGCCCGGAACGAACCTGACCCGCCAGGAGGCGGCCGCGCGGGCCGAGACCGTGGACGTGGACGCCTACGAGGTGGTCCTCGACCTCACCCGCGGCGAGCGCGTCTTCCGCTCGACGACCACCGTGCGCTTCCGGGCCGTCCCGGGCGCCTCGACCTTCATCGACGCGATCACCGACGCGGTGCACTCGGTGGTGCTCAACGGGACGGAGCTCGACCCCGCCGAGGTCTCCGACGGCGTGCGGATCGGGCTGCCCGGCCTGCGGGACGAGAACGTGCTGACGGTCGACGCGGACTGCCGGTACATGAACACCGGCGAGGGCCTGCACCGGTTCGTGGACCCGGTCGACGACGAGGTCTACCTCTACACCCAGTTCGAGGTGGCCGACACCCGCCGGATGTTCGCCGTGTTCGAGCAGCCGGACCTCAAGGCGCGCTTCGCGTTCACGGTCACGGCCCCCGGGCACTGGACCGTGGTCTCCACCCAGCCCACCCCGGAGCCGGTGCCCGCCGGGGCCGGCGCGGCCACCTGGTCCTTCCCCGCCACCCCCGTGGTGCCCTGCTACGTCACGGCCCTGATCGCCGGGCCCTACGCCTCCGTGCACGACGAGCTCACCAGCGCCGACGGCCGCACGGTCCCCCTGGGCCTGTACGCCCGGCGCTCGCTCATGGAGCACGTCGAGGCGGAGGAGATGTTCGGCATCACCAAGCAGGGCTTCGAGTTCTTCGAGGCGCAGTTCGGCGTGCCGTACCCGTTCGAGAAGTACGACCAGCTCTTCGTCCCCCAGTTCAACGCCGGGGCCATGGAGAACGCCGGCGCGGTGACCTTCGTGGAGCTCTACGTCTTCCGCTCGCGGCCCACGCAGGCGCGCGTGGAGCGGCGGGCCATCACGGTCCTGCACGAGCTGGCGCACATGTGGTTCGGGGACTTCGTGACCATGCGCTGGTGGAACGACCTGTGGCTCAACGAGTCCTTCGCGGAGTTCATGTCCACCCTCGCGGCGGCGGAGAACACCCGCTACACGGACGCGTGGACCACGTTCGCCGCCGGGGAGAAGTCCTGGGGCTACGAGCAGGACCAGCTGCCCACCACGCACCCCATCAAGGCCGAGATCCGGGACCTCGAGGACGTGCTGGTGAACTTCGACGGCATCACCTACGCCAAGGGCGCCTCGGTGCTCAAGCAGCTGGTGGCGTGGGTGGGCCAGGAGCAGTTCATGGCCGGGCTCAACCGGTACTTCCGCGAGCACGCGTGGGGCAACACCGAGCTGCGCGACCTCATGGTCCGGCTCGAGGAGGCCAGCGGCCGGGACCTCGATCGGTGGTCCGCGCTGTGGCTGGAGACCGCCGGGGTGAACACCCTGACCCCGGTGCTGGAGACCGACGCGGACGGGGTCATCCGCTCCTTCCGGATCGAGCAGACCGCCCCCGCGGAGCACCCCACCCTGCGCCCGCACCGGCTGGCGGTCGGCTTCTACGACCACGACGACGGGCAGGGCAAGCTCGTGCGCACCCACCGGGTGGAGCTCGACGTCGACGGGCCGGTGACCGAGGTGGCCGAGCTGGTCGGCCGGGAGCTGCCGGACCTCGTCCTGCTCAACGACGACGACCTGGCCTACGCCAAGATCCGCCTGGACGAGTGCTCCCTGGACACCGCGCTCACGCACCTGAAGAACTTCGAGCGGACCCTGCCCCGCGCCCTCGTCCAGGCCTCCGTGTGGGACGGCGTGCACGACGGCGAGACCCCGGCCCGCCGCTACGTGGAGCTGGTGCTCGGCAACATCGCCCACGAGACGGACTCCACCGGCATCCAGGTCCAGCTGCGCCAGCTGGACACGGTGCTCGAGGGCTACGTGGCCGAGCCGGTGCGCGAGGCCGTGCAGCACGGCGCCGGCGACCGGCTGTGGCAGCTCACCGAGGACGCCGCGCCCGGTTCCGACCAGCAGCTGCAGTTCCTCAAGGCCTTCGCCCGGCACGCCCGCACGCACGCGCAGCTCGACGTCCTCGAGCAGCTGCTGGGCGGGCGGCGCTCCCTGGAGGGCCTGGCCCTGGACACCGACCTGCGCTGGGCCGTGCTCACGGCCCTGTGCGCCGGCGGGCGCCTCGGGGACGAGGCGGTGGACGCGATGCTGGCCGAGGACAACACCGAGAACGGCGCCATCGCCGCCGCCCGCGCCCGCGCGGCGATCCCCACGGCCGAGGCCAAGGCCCGGGCGTGGGAGCAGATCATGGTCGAGGGCACGCTGCCCAACTCGATCCAGGACGCGGCCGTCGACGGGTTCCGCAC
>JAPSHS010000271.1 GCA_031179495.1 Kocuria sp.
GGAGAGAAGTGGCCAAGCCCCGCGTTCACGAGCTCGCGAAAGAGCTCGGAATAACGTCCAAGGAAGCGATTTCCACGCTTCAGACCCTGGGTGAGTTCGTCCGAGGCGCGTCCTCGACCGTCGAGCCCCCCGTCGCCAAGAAGCTGCGCACGGCGCTCGCCGGCAGGGCGGAGAAGGCCGCCGCGGCCCCCGCCCGCCCGTCCGGCAACAGCGCGCCGTCCGCGGCCAAGCCCGCCCGGTCCGCACCCCGGCCCGGTACGTCCGCCAAGCCGGCCTCCGCCGCACCGGCCCCGGCCGCCGCCAAGCCGGCCGAGAAGCCCGCGGAGAAGGCGCCCGAGCAGCAGCCGGCCGCCCGCACCCAGCAGCCCGCCGCCCCGGAGCGTCCCGCGCCGCAGCGCACGGCCTCGCCGGGCGCCACGGCCCCGAACCCGGGCCCGCGCCCGGGCAACAACCCGTTCGCCAGCCAGCAGGGCATGTCCCGCGGCGGGGCTCCCCGTCCGGGCTCGGCCGCGCCGCGCCCCGGCGCCGCGGCTCCCCGTCCGGGCTCGGCCGCGCCGCGTCCCGGTGCGCCCCGTCCGGGCGGTCCCCGTCCCGGCAACAACCCGTTCGCCGCCCAGCAGGGCATGCGCTCGGGCCGTCCCGAGCGCCAGGGCGGTCCCCGTCCCCAGGGCCAGGGCCAGGGCGGCCCCCGCCCGCAGGGCCAGGGCCAGGGCGGTCCCCGTCCGCAGGGGCAGGGCGGCCCGCGTCCCCAGGGCGGTCCCCGTCCCGGCGGAGCGCGCCCCAGTCCCAACATGATGCCCGGCCACACCACCGGTGTCGCCCCGATCGGCTCCCGGCCGGCCGGCGGCGGCGCAGGTCCCCGCCGCGGCGCTCCCGGTGCCGGCGGGGGCGGGTTCTCCCGTCCCGGCGGCGGTCCCGGCCGCGGTGGCCGCGGCGGCACCCAGGGCGCCTTCGGGCGCGGCGGTGCCCGCGGCAAGCAGCGCAAGTCGAAGCGGGCGAAGCGCCAGGAGCTCGAGCAGATGAAGGCCCCGTCCGTCGGCGGCGTCGCCGTTCCGCACGGCGACGGCAACACGGTCGTGCGGCTGCGCCGCGGTGCGTCGCTGATGGACTTCGCGGAGAAGATCAACGCGAACCCGGCCTCGCTCGTCACGGTGCTCATCCACCTCGGTGAGATGGCCACCCAGACGCAGTCCCTCGACGAGGAGACCTTCCAGCTGCTCGGCGAGGAGCTCGGCTACAGGATCCAGGTCGTCTCGCCGGAGGACGAGGAGCGCGAGCTCTTCGAGTCCTTCGACATCGACCTGGAGGCCGAGGCCGCGGCCGAGGGCGAGGACGTGCTCGAGGCGCGCCCGCCGGTCGTGACCGTCATGGGCCACGTCGACCACGGCAAGACCCGCCTGCTCGACGCCATCCGCAACACGAAGGTGATCGAGGGGGAGGCCGGTGGCATCACCCAGCACATCGGCGCCTACCAGATCGAGACCGAGGTCGACGGCCAGGAGCGGCAGATCACGTTCATCGACACCCCGGGCCACGAGGCGTTCACCGCCATGCGTGCCCGCGGTGCCCAGGTGACGGACATCGCCGTGCTCGTGGTCGCCGCGGACGACGGCGTCATGCCGCAGACGGTCGAGGCGCTCAACCACGCCCAGGCCGCCGGCGTGCCGATCGTGGTGGCGGTCAACAAGATCGACAAGCCCGAGGCGAACCCCGAGAAGATCCGCGGTCAGCTCACCGAGTACGGCCTGGTCCCCGAGGAGTACGGCGGCGACACCATGTTCGTCGACGTCTCCGCGCGCCAGGGTCTCAACATCGACGACCTGCTGGACGCGATCGTGCTGACCGCGGACGGCGCGCTGGAGCTGCAGGCGAACCCGAACAAGGACGCCCGCGGCGTGGCCATCGAGGCGAACCTGGACAAGGGGCGCGGTGCCGTCTCGACCGTGCTCGTGCAGTCCGGCACGCTGCGCGTCGGCGACGCGATCGTCGCCGGTGCCGCCTACGGCCGCGTGCGCGCCATGTTCGACGAGAACGGCCAGTCGGTCGAGGAGGCGGGTCCCTCGCGGCCCGTGCAGGTCCTCGGTCTCGACTCGGTGCCCCGGGCCGGTGACACGTTCCTCTCCACCGCGGAGGAGCGCACCGCGCGCCAGATCGCGGAGAAGCGCCAGGCCGCGGACCGCAACGCCCTGCTCGCCAAGCGCCGCAAGCGGATCACGCTCGAGTCCTTCGACGAGGCCGTGGCCGCGGGCAAGATCGACACGCTCAACCTCATCATCAAGGGCGACGTGTCCGGTGCCGTCGAGGCGCTCGAGGACTCGCTGCTCAAGATCGACGTGGGCGACGAGGTCCAGCTGCGCGTCATCCACCGCGGCGTCGGTGCGATCACCCAGAACGACGTCAACCTGGCGACCGTCGACAACGCCATCATCATCGGCTTCAACGTCCGTCCCGCCGAGCGTGTGACGGACCTGGCCGACCGCGAGGGCGTCGAGATGAAGTTCTACTCGGTGATCTACAACGCCATCGACGAGGTCGAGAGCGCGCTCAAGGGCATGCTCAAGCCGGAGTACGAGGAGGTGGAGCTCG
>JAPSHS010000272.1 GCA_031179495.1 Kocuria sp.
AGACGGCGAAGGACCGGGCGAGCGCCAGGTTCTGTGCGTCCAGCAGGTGCACGAGGAAGGAGTCGGCCTCGGCCAGCAGCGCGGCGGAGCCCTGCCGGGCCTGCAGCGAGAAGCCGAGGATGGGCGGAACGACCGACACGGAGGACACGGAGGACGCCGTGAGGCCCACCGGCCCCTCGGGACCGCGGGCGGTGATGATGGCGACCCCTGCGGGGTGGTCGGCGAACACCGCCTTGAACGCGCCCTCCACGTGGTCCAGGTCCGGGAGGTGGTCGGCGGGCACCTCGAGGTCGGCGACCTCCGCGGCCGCACGCTCGGCCGGTGCCCCGGACCGCGGGACGGCGCTGAGACGGGACTCCTCCACGGCCCGCTCCGGGGTCCCGCCGGTGGGCGCGTCGTCGCCGCGCATCCTGCGGGGTCCGCGTTCGTGGTGCTGGGCCGCCATGAGAATCCTTCCGTGGAGAACCGTGGGAGCGGTGCCGCCCACCCACGCTGAGACCTCAACCGGGACGGACGGCGAACCATTCCGCCGGTGACGGTCCCGGGACACCTGACGTCACAGTCTTGCACGGGCGCCGGTCCCGTGCCCTGGGATCACCGCGCAAGGCTCCGGTAGCCGCGGGCGTAGTGCACCAGCGGGTCGTCCGCCTGTGCCTCGGCGACACCGCGGCCCATCGCGGTCACCTCCCCGACGACGATCCGGTGCGTCGCCGCGGTGTGCACCGCCACGGTGGAGAGCTCGAACCACGCGAGCGCCCCGTCCAGCACGGCGGCCCCGGAGCCGGGTGCGCGGCGGAAGGGCACCTGGTCCAGCAGCCCCTCCACGGGGTTGCCCGGGCTGGCGAGCCAGTTGGCGGTCCTCTCCTGGTCCCGGCGCAGCACGGAGAGCGTCCACGCGCCGGACGACTCCACGGCGTCGCAGATCCGGCCCTCCTCGAACAGGCTCACGAGCATGGTGGGCGGGTCGTAGGACACGTCGAGGAAGCCGGTCACGGTCGCGGCGACGTCGCGCCGCCGGTGCCGGGCGGCCACGACCGCCACTCCGGAGGCGATGTCCGCGGCGAGCAGCCGGTAGGCGCCGGCGTCCTCGGCGTCCACGGCCGCCGGGTCGATCAGGTGGGCCGGTGAGGCGTCGGGAAGCTCCATGCCGCCAGTGTGGCACGGTGTTCAGCGGCCCGGCGCGGCCCGGCCCGTCATCCGCAGGGTGAGGTTCAGCCGCCCGCCCCTCATCCCCAGCTCCGGCGCGGCGGTGCCCGGGTGGATCCGCGGCACGCCGTGGAAGGCGTAGCGGGAGGGTCCGCCGAAGACGAAGAGGTCGCCGCTGCGCAGCTCCACGTCCCGGTACGGCGCCGCGCGGGTCTGCGTGTTGCCGAACCGGAAGACGCAGGCGTCCCCGAGGGAGAGGGAGACGATCGGGGCGGCCGAGAACTCGTCCCTGTCCTGGTGCATGCCCATCCGGGCCGCGGCGTCGTAGAAGTTCACCAGAGCCGTGTCCGGCCGGTAGTCCAGGAGGTCCGCGCCGCCCGGTCCGTAGGCCTCCGCCACTGCCCGGCGGCCCAGCTCGGTCAGCCACGGCGGCATGTCGGGCGCACGCTTGTGCTCCCCGGTGCGCAGGTACCGGTAGGGCGCCCAGTCCCAGCCCAGCGTGGCGGAGCGCACGGACATCCGGCCGCCCCCGGGCAGGACCACCTGGCGCAGGGGCGCCGGGCCGGTGGCCCACTCCCGGCACCGGAGCACCAGCTCGCGCTGCTGGACGAGGCCGAGCCATCCCGGCACGTGGACGGCGCCCGGCGCGATCTCGGCGCGCTCCCTCGGCAGCTCGAAGAGCTCGGGCACCCCGAACGGGGTCGAGGGATCGGTCATGGTGCCGAGCGTAGTCCCGACCGCCGACAGGCCCGGCCCGTGCCGGGTCCCGTGCGGGGCGGCGCCGGGTGTGCGCCCCGCCACGGCGCCGCCGGGCGAACAGGAGTAGCGTGGAGGCCCTCCCCGACTCCTGTGAAAGGTCCGCTGTGCCCCTGCCGCTGTCCGTCATCGACTTCGCCACCGTCCGCCAGGGCGCGAGCATCGGCGAGAGCTTCGCCGAGTCCGTCCGGCTCGCCCAGCACGCCGAGCGGCTGGGCTACCGGCGCGTCTGGTACTCGGAGCACCACAACATGCCCACGATCGCCTCCTCGGCACCGGCCGTGCTGATCGCCCACGTCGCGGCGCACACCTCCACGATCCGCCTCGGCTCCGGCGGCGTGATGCTCCCCAACCACTCCCCCCTGGTCGTCGCCGAGCAGTTCGGCACCCTGGCGGAGCTGCACCCCGGGCGGATCGACCTGGGCCTGGGCCGGGCGCCCGGCACCGACATGCGGACGGTCCGGGCCCTGCGCCGGGACCCCTCCGCCGCCGAGCAGTTCCCGCAGGACATCAGGGAGCTGCAGGGCTACCTCAGCGGCCGCTCCGTCGTCCCCGGGGTCAGCGCCGTCCCGGGCGCCGGCACGGACGTGCCGCTCACGATCCTCGGGTCCTCGCTGTTCGGCGCGCAGCTCGCCGCGGCGTACGGGCTGCCCTACGCGTTCGCCTC
>JAPSHS010000273.1 GCA_031179495.1 Kocuria sp.
TGGCCGCCCTGCGCGACGCCGGGATCGAGGAGGACACGTACTCGTGGGAGCTGCAGAAGAACCTGCTGCGCTTCTGCGAGCACAACTACGACCGCCCCGGGCACGGCATCTGGGAGATGCGCGGGAAGCCGGCCCTCTTCGTGCACGGGCGGGCCATGATGTGGGCCGCCTTCGACCAGGGGATCCGGGCCGTGGAGGAGCACGGGCTCACCGGGCCGGTGGAGCGGTGGCGGAGACTGCGGGACCGGCTGTGCGCCGAGATCATGGAGCACGGCTTCGACGAGGAGCTGAACACGTTCACCCAGACCTACGACAACACCGAGGTGGACGCCTCCCTGCTGCAGCTGCCGCACACGGGGTTCGTGGCCTACGACGACCCGCGGATGCTGGGGACCGTGGCCCGGATCGAGCACGACCTGCGCGGCGCGCACGGGCTGGTGCACCGCTACCGGACCGCCTCGGGGCTCGACGGGCTCGAGGGGGACGAGTACCCGTTCCTGATCTGCACGTTCTGGCTCGTGGAGCAGTACGCGCGCAGCGGCCGGGTGGCCGACGCCGGGGAGCTGCTGGAGCAGCTGACCGGCTACGCCAACGACCTCGGTCTCTACGCCGAGGAGTTCGACCCGGACAGCGGACGCCTGGCGGGGAACTTCCCCCAGGCGTTCAGCCACCTGGGCTTCATCCGGGCCGTGGACGCCGTGGTGCGGGCGCGGGCCGGCGAGAGCTTCGAGGACCGGCTGGAGCTCTAGGCGGCAGGTGGTGCCCGGGTGCTCCACCCCGACGGGGGTGGATGATGGGTGCATGCCGCAGATCGACCAGGACGGGGCGCCACCACCCGTCGGCACCGGTGGGCGCGTCCCGTCCATGGTGGACGTGGCCAGGATGGCCGGCGTCTCCCACCAGACCGTCTCCCGCGTGCTCAACGGACACCCGAGCGTCCGACCGGCCACCCGGCAACGGGTCCACACGGCCATCGACGCCCTGGGATACCGGCGCAACGCCGTGGCGCGCGCGCTGGCGAGGAAGCGCACGGACACGATCGGGGTGATCGCCACGGGGTCGTCCCTGCACGGACCATTGAGCACCCTGGTCGGCATCGAGGAGGCCGCGCGGGAGCACGACTACTTCGTCACCGTCGCGACGCCGCGGGACTACGGGGTCGGGTCGCTGAACCGGGTGCTGGAGCACTTCCTGGGCCACGGTGTCGACGGGATCGTCGTCATCGTCCCGCACGACACCGTCGCCCACGTCCTCGACCACTTCCACGCTCCTGTGCCCATCGTGATGATCACCTCCCGGGAGGAGGGGCGGGGACGTCCCAGCTCCCCGTCGCTCTCCCGCGTCCACGTCGACCAGTACGGGGGCGCCCGAGCGGTCACCGCACACCTGCTGGACCTCGGGCACCAGGACGTCCTGCACGTCTCCGGACCGCTGGACTGGTTCGACGCCCGGATCCGCGTCCGGGGGTGGCGTGACGGGATGCGGGAGCGCGGACTGGACAGCACCCGTGTGGTGACCGGTGACTGGCACGCCTCGAGCGGGTACGCCATCGGCCTGGACACGGCCGACCGGATCCGCGCCGGACACGGGCCGACCGCCGTGTTCGCGGCGAACGACGAGATGGCGCTGGGGATGCTCCGCGCCTTCTGGGAACAGGGCGTGGGCGTTCCCTCCGAGATCTCGGTGGCCGGTTTCGACGACGTCGCCGGCGCCGGGCACTTCACCCCGCCGCTGACGACCGTCCGGCAGCCCTTCGACGACCTCGGCCGTGCCTGCCTGCAGCGGCTGCTGGACATGATCCGGGCCATGGACGACGGGCACCGGGACACGGGAACCGTCCGGATCCAGCCGTCGCTGGCCATCAGGGCCAGCACCGCGCCCCTCGGTGAGGGCGGCGACCGGCCGTACTGCCGGGGCCGTGGGCCGTCAGGGGCCGTTCACGGGAGCTGGGGGTCGATCACGGTCTTGAGGCCCTGGCGGGCGACGGCCGCCCCGAAGGCGTCGCGGGCCTGTTCCAGCGGGTAGGTGCTCGAGGCGAGGCCGCGCACGTCGATGCGCCCGGAGGAGACCAGCTCGATCGTCCGGTCGTACATCTCCTTCATGCGGCGCACGAGCACGAGGGTGAGCCCCTTGCGCCGGGCCGGTCCGGCGGGGAAGCAGCTGCGGTCGTCGTCGGGGATCCCGACCAGCATCACCCGTGCTCCGGGTCGTGCGGCCAGCAGGGCGGTGCGGATGGTCTCGTCGTCGCCGCCGACCTCGAAGGAGACCTCGCACCCCAGGCCGGCGATCCGTTCCCAGGTCGCGGGGTCCCGGGCCTGGTCGGGGGTGAGCACGGTGTGGGCTCCGCAGCGCTGTGCGGCGGCGCGGCGGTGGGGGAGGGCCTCCACCGCGATCACGCGTCCTGCCCTGCAGACCAGGGCGAGCTGGACGAGCAGCAGCCCGATGGGGCCGCAGCCGATCACCGCCACTGTGGCGCCGGCCCGGGCGTGGGAGAGGTCCCAGGCGTGCAGGGCGACGCCGAGGGGCTCCAGGAGCGCTCCGTCGGCGGCGGTCATGCCCTCCGGCAGC
>JAPSHS010000274.1 GCA_031179495.1 Kocuria sp.
CCACCACCGCGTTCGGGATGGGCATCGACAAGCCCGACGTGCGGTTCGTGGTGCACGCGGACGTCCCCGACTCCCTGGACAGCTACTACCAGCAGATCGGCCGCGCCGGCCGGGACGGCGGACCCGCTCTGGCCGTGCTGCACTACCGCTCCGAGGACCTGGGCCTCCAGCAGTACTTCACCGGTGCCGCCCCCCGGGAGGAGGACCTCGAGAAGGTCTTCCGGGCCGTCCGCCGGGAGGGACCGGTCCGGGCGCGCGAGCTGCGCGAGCACACCGGCCTGGGCCCGCGCGCCCAGGCGCGGGTGCTGCACCTGCTCGAGCACGGCGGCAGCGTCCGGGCGCAGCGCCGGGGCTACCGCGCCGCCCGCGGCGCCGAGCCCGGCCGGGCCGTGGCCGCCGCGCTCGAGGCCGCCGAGTCCCGGCGGCGGATCGAGCGCTCGCGGATCGAGATGATGCGGGGCTACGCCGAGACGGACGGGTGCCGGCGGCAGTGGCTGCTCCACTACTTCGGCGAGGAGGCCGACGGGTGGTGCGGCCGCTGCGACAGCTGTCGGCAGGCAGGCTCCCGGGAGGAGGCCGAAGCGCAGGCCGCCACCACACCGCACGGCTGGGAGATCCGGACCCCGGTCGCCCACCGCGAGTGGGGCCCCGGGATCGTGATGGGCGCCGAGCCCGACCGGATCACCGTCCTGTTCGACTCGGTCGGGTACAAGGAGCTGTCCCTCGGACTCATCGAGGAGCAGGAGGGGCTGCTGGTGCACGGGACCGACGGAAGCGCGTAGCCTCTGCGGCATGGACGCTGCCGAGCCGGGACCCGAGATCGTCGCGACCACCTGCTGCGTGGTGGGCGGCGGCCCGGCCGGGCTGATGGCCGGGGTGCTGCTCGCGCGCCAGGGGGTGGACACGGTCGTGCTCGAGAAGCACGCCGACTTCCTGCGCGACTTCCGCGGGGACACGATCCACCCCTCCACCACGGAGCTCATGGCCGAACTCGGCTGGCTCGACGACTTCCTGCGCCTGCCGCACACGCGGGTCGACCGGGCGACGGTCGGACTCGGCGGCGAGACGGTCGTCGTCGGCCGCTTCGACCGCCTGCCCGTGCGGTGCCCCTTCATCGCCTTCATGCCGCAGTGGGACTTCCTGGACTTCCTCGCCGACCGGGGGGCGGAGCTGCCCGCCTTCCGCCTCCTGCGCTCCACGCCCGCCGACGGTCTGCTCGTCGAGGACGGGCGCTGCGTCGGCGTGACCGCCCGCGACGGCTCCGGGAGGCCCGTGCACGTGCGGGCGGAGCTGGTCCTCGCCACGGACGGGCGCGACTCCGCGCTGCGCGCGGCCGCCGGGCTGCGGCCCGTGGCCTCGCCGTCGCGGATGGACGTCCTGTGGTTCCGGGTGCCCCGGGTCCCCGGCCGGGAGGCGCCGCTGTTCAACGCCGGCGACGGCGCCGTGGTGGCCCTGAACCGGGGCGAGTACTGGCAGGCCGCCCTCGTCATCCCGGCCGGCCAGCACGAGACGATGCGGCGGCAGGGGATCGAGGCGCTGCGCGAGCGCGTGCGCGGGATCGCCCCGGTCCTCGCGGAGGGCGTCGCCTCGCTCGAGAGCTGGGAGCAGGTGAGGCTGCTGCGGGTCCGCGTGGACCGGCTGCGCCGCTGGTGGCGGCCAGGGCTGCTGTTCCTCGGCGACGCGGCCCACGCGATGTCCCCGGCCGGCGGGGTGGGCGTCAACCTCGCGATCCAGGACGCGGTCGCCGCGGCGAACCTGCTCGGCCCGCGGCTGCAGGACGGGGGAGTGCGTCCCCGGGACCTGGCCCGCGTGCAGAGACGACGGGCGTGGCCGGCGCGGCTGACGCAGCTGTTCCAGCTCGTGCTGGCCCGCCGGCTCGTCCCCGGGCCGGGCGGCGGAGCGCCGAAGCCGCCGCTGCCCGTCGGCGTGGTGCGGGCACTGCCCTTCCTGCCGCACCTGACCGGCCGCTTCGTCGGCCTGGGCCTGCGGCCGGAGCACGTGCGGCCGGGACGGCGCGGGCCGGGTGGCCCGGACCGCGGATGACCTCCGCCGAGGACAAGCGCGCCCGGGTGGACGAGCCCCACGTGGCCCCGCTCAACGACCTCGTGCGCAGCTGGCGTCGGTCCGGCCGCTTCGTGCCGTGGGTCGACCCCGACGGCGGCGGCACCGCGGCCCGGGTGCTGGTGCTCATGGAGGCCCCGGGGCCGGCCACCGTGGCGGCCGGGGACCTGGGCTTCAGCTCGGAGGACAACCCCGATCCCACGGCCCGGGTCCTCAAGGCGCTGCGGGAGGAGTCCGGGCTGGCCCGCGACGACTACCTGCGCTGGAACGTGGTGCCCTGGGCCCTGCGGGACGGGGCGGGCCGGCACCGGCCGCCCCGGGTCGACGACCTCGCCGAGGCGGGACCGGCCCTGCGGCAGCTGGTCGGGGCGCTGCCCCTGCTGCGCGTCGTCGTGACGTTCGGCGCCCCGGCGCTGACGGGGACGATGCGGCTGCTCACCCTCGAGGAGCCCGCGCGGCTGCTGCCCGTGCTGGGCGTGCCGCACCCGTCGCTGCGCAACGGGCAC
>JAPSHS010000275.1 GCA_031179495.1 Kocuria sp.
CGGCCACGATGCCGCCGGTGCCGCGGTGGGTCAGCGCCCGCAGCACGAGCAGGGAGCGCAGCACGGCCTGCTCGTGGCGCTTGTGCGTGCTCACGTGCGAGGACCACTCGGTCCAGAACGAGACGGCGTGGTCCAGGGCCTGGGCCGGGTCCACCGGATCGGGCTGGTCGTGGTGGGACTCGTGCCAGGTCAGCACCCAGTCCAGGGACTCCCCGGCGGAGAGCCCGAAGCGCCCGCCCAGCCGGTCGGAGACGGCTCCCGCGTCGTCGTCGGGGCGGCCGGACCCCTCCGGCCCCGCGTCCTGCGCCGGGTCCTCCGGCGGGGCCGCGGCCGGGGCCTCGTGGGGATGGAGCATGGGCCCGGTGAGCAGCAGGGCGGCGGGGCCGGCGATCGAGAGCAGCCCGCAGGTGCCGTCCCCGTCCACCTCGACCCGCCGGGTCCAGGGCAGGGTGCGGCTGTAGTCGAAGCGGATCCGCAGGTCGTGCTCCACCTCGACCGTCCCCGAGGTGCACTCGACCCGCCGCACGAGGTCCGCCTGGTCCGGGCGGTCCTCCGACCCGCCCGGGGGCAGGAAGTCGGTGACCACGACGGTGCCGGTGGGGGTGCGCCAGGTGGTCTCGAGCACGAACGTGCGCGGCAGGTAGCGGCGGGAGACGACCTCCCCGTCGACGGCGCGGAGCTGCCAGCGCCCGTCCTCGGGGCCGCCCAGCAGGGCGGCGAAGACCGACGGGGAGTCGAAGCGGGGGAAGCACAGCCAGTCGATGCTGCCCTCGCGGGACACGAGCGGGCCGGTGTGCAGGTCGGACAGGAGGGCGTAGTCCTCCAGGGGCGTGGACGGGTGCCGCGCGGGTTCGTCGCTCATGCGCCCATTCAACCAGCCGGACCGGTGCCCTGCGCCGGGGCCGACGGCACGGGGGCGGAACCCGCGCGGGCCGGGGTACCGTGCTGACATGAAGAGCATCAGGACCCTGATCATTCTCGGCGCCACCGGCGACCTCACCTCCCGCCTGCTCCTGCCGGGCCTGGGCACCCTGCTGAGCTCGGAGCCGGAGCTGCGGATCGACGCCGTCGGCTTCTCGCGCGAGCCCGCGGACGGGTGGGAGGAGGTCCTGGCGAAGGCCTTCGACTCCGTCGGCGCCTCCGGACCCGCCGCCGCCCACACGCGGGAGACCGCCCGATACGTCATGGGCGACGTCACCGACGCCGGGGACCTCGAGCGCCTGCTCGGGAGCGTCGAGGGTCCCGTCTGCCTGTACTTCGCCCTGCCCCCGGCGGTCACCGCCCGGGCGTGCGAGGCGATGGCCGGGATGGACCTGCCCGACGACCTGGTGCTGGCGCTCGAGAAGCCGATCGGCTCGGACCTGGGGACCGCCCAGGAGCTGAACCGGCTCGTGGCCCGGCTCGTGCCCGAGGATCGGACCTTCCGGGTGGACCACTTCCTGGGCATGCCGGCCGTGCTCAACTTCGTGGGGCTGCGCTTCGCCAACCGGCTGCTGGAGCCGCTGATGACCCGGGAGCACGTGGAGTCCGTCGAGATCGTCTTCGACGAGACCCTCGGCCTGGAGGGACGCGCGGGGTTCTACGACTCCACGGGGGCGCTGCGGGACATGATCCAGTCCCACCTGCTGCAGGTCATGGCCCTGGTCATGATGGAGCCCCCGTCCTCCTTCGACCAGGTGGAGATCCCCACGCTGACCGACCACGTGCTGCGGGCGGCGAAGCCCTGGCAGGGCGACCCCGCGCGCGCCGCGGTCCGCGGCCGGTACACCGCGGGCACCGTGGACGGCCGCGAGCTGCCCGACTACACGGCCGAGGAGGGGGTGGACCCGCAGCGCGGGACGGAGACGTTCGCACAGGTGGTCCTGGAGGTCGACACGTGGCGCTGGAACGGCGTGCCGGTCACCCTGCGCTCGGGCAAGGCCGTGGGGAACCCGCGCCAGGAGATCGCGATCACGTTCCGCCGCCCGCCGCACGACTACGAGCAGCTGCCGCACTCGGGCGACGTCGCCCCGGCCGTGCTGCGCATGGGTCTCGAGGAGGAGCAGCTGTCCCTGGAGCTGAACGTGGGCGGTCCCTTCGACTCCCGCGGCATGACCCGGGTGACGCTCTCGTCCGGGATGGCCCGGCCGGGACTGACCGCCTACGGCAGCGTGCTGCGCGGGATCCTCGAGGGCGACCACGCCTTCAGCGTGCGCGGGGACGCCGCGGAGCAGGGGTGGCGGATCGTCGACGAGGTCCTGGCAGCCTTCGAGGACGACCGCGTGCCGCTGCTCGACTACCCCGCGGGCAGCTCCGGGCCGGTCTGAGCGCCGGCGCCGGGCTCCTCGCCCGGAAGCCTCCGCTCAGAGGTCGCCGATGGCGGAGCCGAGCAGGCGCACGGGCTCGAAGGCCTCGGCGTTCGTGTTCTTGGCCTGTGCGCCGCGGAAGGCGGCCATGCCGCGGACCCGCCCCGGGGTCATGTAGGGCTTGCCCGTCTGGTCCCGGTGGGCGAGCACGGCCTCGACCTTGACGTCCACGTAGCCGTCGATGTCCACGAACACGGACGGGTCGAAGTCGCGGGTCACCG
>JAPSHS010000276.1 GCA_031179495.1 Kocuria sp.
CAACAACCTGCGCCCGGACAGCTCCGTCGAGAAGCTGGCGGGGCTCAAGCCGGTCTTCGGCAGGTCCCTCGACGCCGAGGCGACGATGACGGCCGGCAACTCCACGGCGCTCACCGACGGCGCCTCCGCCGTGCTGCTCGCCTCCGAGGACTGGGCGGCCGAGCACTCCCTGCCCGTGCTCGCCGACGTCGTGGACGTCGAGGCGGCCGCGGTCGACTTCGTGCACGGCGACGAGGGCCTGCTCATGGCCGGCGTCTACGCCGTCCCCCGGCTGCTGGCCCGCCAGGGCCTGGCCCTGGACGACTTCGACTTCGTGGAGATCCACGAGGCGTTCGCCGCGACCGTGCTCTCGGCCCTCGCCGCGTGGGAGGACGAGCGGTTCGGCCGCGAGCGCCTCGGCCTGGACGGCGCCTTCGGCACCGTGGACCGCAGCCGGCTCAACGTCACGGGCTCCTCCCTGGCGGCCGGGCACCCCTTCGCCGCGACCGGCGGCCGCATCGTCGGGACCCTGGCCAAGCTGCTGCGCGAGCGCGCAGACGGGACCGGGCGCCCGGCGCGCGGGCTCGTCTCCGTCTGCGCCGCCGGTGGGCTGGGCGTCGCCGCGGTCCTCGAAGCCCGCTGACCCCCGTCCCCGCGGCCCCTCCACCGACCAGCACAGCAAGGACCTCTCCCATGGCAGACACCTATCTCGATCTCGTCAGCTCCCCGTCCGGGGCGAAGCTCGCCCGCCGGCTCGGCCTGCCGGCCCCCGCCCGGCTGCGCCGGCACCGGGCGGGGGACCCGCTGGTTCCCGGGCCCGTCCTCGTGCTGGGCCGCGGGCAGGAGGCGGACCGGATCGCGGGGACCCTGCTCGGCTGGGACCTCGACGTGCGGCGCCACCCCGAGGACGTCCACCGCTTCGGGGCCGTCGTGCTCGCCCTCACCGAGCTCGCCGAGCCCGCGGACCTCACCGGGCCCGCGCTCGGCCTGGGCGCGGCGCTGCGCTCGCTCGCACCCGGCGGCCGGGTGGTCACCGTGTCCCGGCCCGCGCCGGGCATCGGCACGGGCGCCGCCTCGGCCACCCCGGCGGCGGCCGAGCCGCTCGCCCCGGCCGTGGCCGCGGCCCGCCAGGCGGTGGTGGGCCTGCTGCGCTCCGTGGCCCAGGAGATGCGCGGCGGGGCCACCGCCAACGGCGTGCTGCTCGCCGAGGGCGTGGCTCCCGGGGCACCGAGCGTGCTCGGTGCCCTGCGCTTCCTCCTCTCGGGGCGCAGCGCCTTCGTCTCCGGTCAGTTCGTCACGGTCGGCGACGACGCCGGGCAGCTCCCGGCCGACTGGGAGGTCCCGCTGCGGGGCAAGGTCGCCGCGGTGACCGGCGCGGCCCGCGGCATCGGCGCCCGGATCGCCCGCACGCTCAGCGAGGCCGGCGCCCGCGTCGTCGTCGTCGACGTCCCCGCCGCGGGCGAGCCCCTCGCGGCGCTGGCCAACGAGATCCGTGCCGTGGCCCTCCAGCTCGACGTCACGGACGGGCGCGCGGGGGAACGGATCCTCGCACTCGCCCGGGAGCGCTTCGGCCGCCTCGACGTGGTGGTGCACAACGCCGGGATCACCCGGGACAAGCTGCTGGCCAACATGGACGAGTCCCGCTGGTCCTCCGTGCTCGCCGTGAACCTCGAGTCGCAGCTGCGGATGAACGAGCAGTTCCTGGCGGGCGAGGGGCTGGGCGCGGCGCCGCGGATCGTCTGCCTGGCCTCCACGAGCGGGGTGGCCGGCAACCGCGGCCAGACGAACTACGCCGCCTCCAAGGCCGGGGTGATCGGGATGGTCGCGGCCACGGCACCGCGGCTCGCCGCCCGCGGCGGCACGGTCAACGCCGTGGCCCCGGGGTTCATCGAGACCGAGATGACCGCCCGGATCCCGGCGGCCCGCCGCCAGGTGGCCCGCCGGCTGAACTCCCTGCAGCAGGGCGGGGTGCCGGAGGACGTCGCGCAGGCGGTGCTGTTCCTCGCCTCGGACGCCGCCGGCGGCGTCAACGGACAGACGCTGCGCGTGTGCGGGCAGAACCTGGTGGGGGCCTGAGCATGGACGGCACCCCGCGCGAACAGGTGGTCCTCACCGACGTCCCCTCCCTCGGCGGGCTCTACGCCCGTGCCGCGGCCGGGGCCGCGGGCGGGGTGCTGACCAGCGGCCCCGGGGGCCGGCGGCCCGGCCGCCGCCTCCGGCCGCCCGCGCTGCCCGCCGTGGAGCACGTGGTCGAGGGCCTGGTCGTCGACGCCACCCGGCACGAGGCGTTCTGCCGCACGGTCGGGGCACCGCTGCGGGAGGGGCCCGGCGGGACCGAGGCGTTCTCCGGCCACCTGCACGCCCTCGCGTTCCCCGTGGCCATGAGCGTGCTCACCCGCCGGGACTTCCCGCTGCCGGTGCTGGGCATGGTGCACCTGGCCAACGAGGTCGAGCACCGCGGCGCCGTCGCGGTGGGGGAGGACCTCACGGCCACGGCGCACGCCGAGCGGCTGCGCCCGCACCGGGCCGGGGCGCAGGTCGACGTCGTCGCCCGGTTCTCCCGGGAGGACGGCGAGGTCGTCTGGA
>JAPSHS010000277.1 GCA_031179495.1 Kocuria sp.
CCGGGGCCCGCGACGCGGTCCACGGCCCCGCCGTAGCGCCGGTCGCGGCGGGCGTAGACCTCCACGGCCTCCCACAGCGTGCGGCGGTCGACGTCCGGCCACAGGACGTCCTGGAAGACGAGCTCGGCGTAGGCGGACTGCCAGAGCAGGAAGTTCGAGATCCGCTGCTCGCCGGAGGAGCGGAGGAACAGGTCGACGTCCGGCAGGTCGGGCTCGTCCAGGTAGCGCTGCACGGTGCTCTCGTCGACGCTGCGCGGATTGAGCCTGCCGGCCTGCGCGTCGGCGGCGATGGCGGCGGCTGCGTCGGCGATCTCGGCGCGACCGCCGTAGTTGACGCACATGGTGAGGGTGACCACGTCGTTGTGGCGGGTCGCCCGCTCGGCCTCCTCGAGCCGGTTGATCACGGCGCGCCACAGACGGGGCTTGCGGCCGGCCCAGCGGATCCGGATGCCCCACTCCTGGAAGGTGGGCAGCTGGCGCTCCATGACGTCGGCGGTGTAGTTCATGAGGAACGTGACCTCGTCGAGGGAGCGCTTCCAGTTCTCGGTGGAGAAGGCGTAGGCGCTCACGTACGGGATGCCCATCTCGATGGCCCCGGCCATGACCTCGATGAGCGCCGCCTCTCCCGCCTTGTGCCCCTCGTTGCGCGGGAGGCCGCGCTGGTTGGCCCACCGGCCGTTGCCGTCCATCACCACGGCCACGTGCCGGGGCACGAAGCGGGACGGGATCGTCGGCGCGGTGGCGCCGCTGGGGTGCGGGGGCGGGGCGGCAAAGCCGGGCATGGTCAGCTCCGTTCCACGAGGTTCAGGGACCGGACGGCCCTCTCCAGATGCCACTGTACGTAGGAGGCCACGATTCCCGCGGCGGCCCGGGCCGTGCGCGTCTCCACGGCCCCGATGCGCTCCCAGTCGCCCGTGAGCAGCGCCGACAGGTGCGCCATCGTGGCGGGGTCCGGGGCCGCGGCCCCGGGCGGGCGGCAGGCGGCGCACACGGCCCCGCCGAGCGGCGCCGAGAACGCCTCGTGCGGACCGGGGGCCCCGCAGCGGGCGCAGTCCGTGAAGCTCGGGGCCCATCCCGCCGTGGACACGGCCCGCAGCAGGTAGGAGTCCAGGACGGCCCCGGGCTCGTGCAGCCCCCGGGCGAGGGCGGAGAGCGCACCGACCAGCAGACGGTACTGCTGGGCCGCGGACTCGTCGTCGTTCTCGGTGAACTTCTCCGCGGCCTCGGCCATGGCGGCAGCGGCGGTGTACTTGGCGTAGTCGGCGGCGATGACCGCGCCGTAGCCGCGCTTGCCCAGGGCCTGGGAGACGATCTCGAGGTTGCGCCCGGTGACCAGCTGCAGCTCCGCCACGTTGAACGGCTCGAGCCGGGAGCCGAAGCGGGAGGTCGTGCGGCGCACGCCCTTGGCCACGGCCCGGACCTGGCCGTGGTCACGGGTCAGCAGCACGACGATCCGGTCGGCCTCGCCCAGCTTGTAGGTGCGCAGGACCACGGCGTCGTCCCGATAGCTGCGTGATGCGAAGGTCGTCCTGGCCACCGGGCCATTGTCCCACGCCCGGCGGACAGCACAGACGGCCGCCCCGGCGGGCCGTCCCGGCGGGGGCGGCCCGCCGTGGCGGGGCGGGAGGAGCGGCTCAGGCCTGGGCGTCCCGCACGGCGCGGTTCACCGCCGAGACGACCGCCTTGAGGGAGGCCCGGGTGGTGTTCGCGTCGACGCCCACGCCCCACAGGACCCGGTCGCCCACGGCCGCCTCGACGTAGCTGGCGGCCTGGGCGTCGCCGCCGGCCGAGAGGGCGTGCTCGCTGTAGTCGAGCACGCGCACGTCCACGCCCTCCGCGGCGAAGACCGCGAGCAGGGCCTCGATCGGTCCGTTGCCCTGGCCCGTGCAGTGGTGCTGGGTGCCCTCGACGTCCAGGCCGATCTCGAGCGTGGTCTCCCCGTCCTCCTCGGAGGTCGTGGTGATGTTCGTGATCCGGTAGCGGCCCCAGCGGCCGTGGCCGCCCTCCTGCGCGGTGGGCAGGTACTCGTCCGCGAACACCTTCCACAGCTGCGCCCCGGAGACCTCCCCGCCGCTGGTGTCGGTGTGCTCCTGCACGGCGCGGGAGAACTCGATCTGCGCCCGGCGCGGCAGGTCGAGGCCGTGCTCGTTCTTGAGCAGGTAGGCCACTCCGCCCTTGCCCGACTGCGAGTTCACCCGGATCACGGCCTCGTAGGAGCGGCCGAGGTCCTTCGGGTCGATCGGCAGGTACGGTACGGCCCACAGGAGCTCGTCCACGGCGCGGTCCTGCTCCTGGGCGTCCCGGGCCATCCGGTCGAAGCCCTTCTTGATGGCGTCCTGGTGGGAGCCGGAGAAGGCCGTGAACACCAGGTCACCGCCGTACGGGGCCCGTTCGTGCACGGGCAGCTGGTTGCAGTACTCCACGGTGCGCCGGATGTCGTCGATGTCGGAGAAGTCGATCTGCGGGTCCACGCCCTGGGTCAGCAGGTTCAGCCCCAGGGTGACGAGGTCGACGTTGCCCGTGCGCTCGCCGTTGCCGAACAGGCAGCCCTCGATGCGGTCGGC
>JAPSHS010000278.1 GCA_031179495.1 Kocuria sp.
TCACCCACTACGTGCTGATCGCCCTGGTGTCCGTGCTGGGCTCCGCCGCGACCGCCGGCACCACCGGCGCCACCGTGATGCTCACCCTGACCCTGTCCACCCTGGGCCTGCCGCTCGACGGCGTGGGGCTCCTGCTGGCGGTGGACCCGATCATCGACATGGGCCGCACCGCGCTCAACGTGGCCGGACAGGCCCTGGTGCCCACGATCGTGGCGCGCCGCGAGGGCCTGCTGGACCGGGCGCTCTACGACGCCCCGCGCACCGGGGACCCGTTCGTGCCCGAGGCCCCGGCCGACGGCACGGCACCGGCCGGGGCGTCCCCCGCGGCCGAGACGGCCGCGGCGGGCACCGCCCGCTGACCGGGCCGACCCGCCCGAGGGGCGGGGAACTGGTGGAGTGCCCGTCGCATTCCGGCAGTTCCCCGCCCCTCGTGCTTCGTGGACACGTCCCGGGCTACGCTGGGCACCGGCACGAGACCCGGGTCACAGCATCGAGCGGGGGTGGAGCGCGTGGGCGCAGCGGCGGAGGGCCCCGCGCCGGACCCGCTGCTGCGGATGTCCTGGGCGCGCTCGCTGGACCACCTGGCGGCGCCCGAGCGCTGCGCCCCGCGCGTGGTGCTGGACCGCGCTGACCTCCGGGACGCCGGCGCGCCGCTGCGGGCGCTGCTGCCGGTGCTGGACGAGCTGCTCACCCCCCTGGCCGAGGACACGGGTCTCGTGGTGGCGGTCACCGACCCCGGCGGGGTGCTGCTGCGGGTCCGGGGCAGCGCGCCGACCCGGCGGCGCGCGGAGACCATGGGCTTCGTCGAGGGCGCCGACTGGTCCGAGCCCGCCGTGGGGACCAACGCCCCGGGCACGGCCCTGGTGCTGCGCCGGGCCGTCACCGTGCGCCGCGAGCAGCACTTCTACCCCGAGGCCCGGCCGTGGTCGTGCACCGCGGCCCCGCTGCTGCACCCGCTCACCGGGGAGCTGCTCGGGGCGGTGGACCTCACCGGCGGGGACGCCGCCGCCGCCCCCGCCACCCGGGCCCTGATCGGTGCCGCGGTGCGCGCCGCCCGGGCCGAGCTGGCCCTGACCCTGCGCCGCGAGCCGCCGACCCGCCCGGCGACGCCCGCAGCCCGGGTCCTCGCGCCGGCCGCCTCCGCGCCGCCCGCCCTGCTGCGCGTGCTCGGCGACGCCCCGCCGGCGCTGGTCCTCGCGGGGCGGCCGCTGGAGCTGACCGAGCGCCACGCCGAGATCCTGCTGGCGCTCTCCCGCGCCGGGTCGGGACTGAGCACCGCGGAGCTCTCGGACCGGCTGTGGGCCGGCCGCGCCCGGGAGGCCACGGTGCGGGCGGAGGTGCTGCGCCTGCGGCGGCTGCTGGAGCCCCGGGGCGGGCCCGCGATCGCCTCCCGCCCCTACCGGCTCCCCGCCGACCTGCCCTCGGACGCGGGGAGGGTGCTCGAGCTGCTCTCCCGGGGCTCCCACCGGCGGGCGCTGCGGGAGTACTCCGGCGCGCTGCTGCCGCGCTCCGAGGCCCCGGAGGTCGTGGCGCTGCGCCACCGCCTGTCCCGGCTCCTGCGCGAGGCCGTCCTGACCGACGGGTCCGCCGAGGCCGTGCGCCAGTACCTGGCCCTGCCCGAGGCCGCCGACGACGCCGAGGCGTGGGCCCTGCTGCTGCGCCTCCTGCCGGCCCGCTCCCCCGCCCGCGCCCGGGCGGTGCTCGAGCTGGAGCGGCTGCGCGACTGAGCCACCGGGTCGCTCGGACCGGCCCGGGGCGGGACGGCACGCACCGGCGCGGACGACCGGTCCGGCGCCGCCCGCAGGGTGCGTGCAACGTCCGTGCAACCCGCCCGCACGTAGCGTGACACGTGTCACACCGGGCGCGGCAAGGCCGTCCGCGCCCGCCGCACCGTCCCGCACAAGGAGCAGGTCACCATGACCGTTGATACCCAGTCCCTCACCACCGTCTACGCGCAGCCGGGCACCGAGGGCTCGAAGGTCACCTTCAAGCCCCGCTACGAGCACTGGATCGGCGGGCAGTGGGTGCCGCCCGTGAAGGGCCGGTACTTCGAGAACATCTCCCCGGTCAACGGCAAGCCCTTCACCGAGGTGGCCCGCGGCACCGCCGAGGACATCGACGCCGCACTCGACGCCGCCTGGGCGGCCGCCCCGGCCTGGGGCAGGACCTCGGTCGCCGAGCGGGCTCTGGTGCTGCACCGGATCGCCGACCGGATGGAGCAGCACCTGGAGATGCTCGCCGTGGCCGAGACCTGGGACAACGGCAAGCCGGTCCGCGAGAGCCTCAACGCGGACATCGCCCTGGCCGTCGACCACTTCCGGTACTTCGCCGGGGCGATCCGCGCCCAGGAGGGCACCCTCTCCCAGCTCGACGACAACACCACGTCCTACCACTTCCACGAGCCCCTCGGGGTGGTCGGGCAGATCATCCCCTGGAACTTCCCGATCCTGATGGGCGTGTGGAAGCTGGCCCCGGCCCTCGCGGCGGGCAACGCCGTCGTCCTCAAGCCCGCCGAGCAGACCCCGGCCTCGATCATGGTGCTCATGGAGCTGATCGCGGACCT
>JAPSHS010000279.1 GCA_031179495.1 Kocuria sp.
GAGGCGTGGCTGCAGCGCTCCGACGTGGACGTCCTGGCCATCCAGGAGACCAAGGCCAAGGACGAGAACTTCCCCTGGGAGCTCTTCGAGTTCATGGGCTACGACGTCGCCCACTTCGGCCTGAGCCAGTGGAACGGGGTGGCGATCGCCTCCCGTGTGGGCCTCGACGACGTCGAGCGCACCTTCCCGGGCCAGCCGGCCTTCGGCAAGCCCGGCGAGGACCCGGTGCAGGAGGCGCGGGCGATCGGCGCCACGTGCGGCGGGGTCCGCGTCTGGTCCCTCTACGTCCCCAACGGGCGCGGCCTGGAGGACCCCCACATGCCGTACAAGCTCGAGTGGCTGCGGGTCCTCAAGGACCACGCCCGGCAGTGGGTCGAGGACGACGCGCAGGCCCAGGTCGCCCTCGTGGGCGACTGGAACGTCGCCCCGCAGGACGAGGACGTGTGGGACCTCCGGTTCTTCCTGGACAACGGCCTGACCCACGTCAGCGAGGCCGAGCGCGCCGCCTTCCGGGCCTTCCTCGAGGAGGCCGGCTACCAGGACGTGGTCCGTCCCCGGCACCCCGGCCCCGGTGTCTACACCTACTGGGACTACAAGGGCCTGCGCTTCCCGAAGAAGGAGGGGATGCGCATCGACTTCCAGCTCTACTCCCCCGCCCTGGCCGGCCGCGTCACCGACGCGGTGATCGACCGCGAGGAGCGCAAGGGCAAGGGCGCCTCGGACCACGCCCCCGTGATCGTCGAGATCGACTGAGCCGCCGTGGCCCAGCTGCTGCAGGTCGGCCGGACGTTCCGTTCGGCCACCGGGATCCCCCACCAGTTCGCCCTCCGCGTCTACGTGCCCGCGGAGGAGCTCGACGCCGTGTACGCCCCCCTGGTGCCCCGGGCGCTGCCGCCCGAGGAGGCCGGGGTGAACGAGCTCACCGAGCAGCTCGCCCGCCTGGCCGAGCCGGGCGAGGAGCCGCTGCCGCCGGCCGTGGAACCGCTGTGGACCCTGCCGTTCTCCGCGGCACCCCGGGGCCGGGACATGCTCGCCGCCGGCGTCGGGGACTTCCCCGTCTACCACCCGCCGCAGCGGCTGCGGCGCTCGCTGCGCCTCGTCGCGCTCGCGGAGGAGGAGGGCGGCCAGCCCCTGCCCAACCTGCTCATCCCCGAGGACGTGGTCCGGGCCGCGGGCGAGCAGATCTCCCGGGAGCACTTCGTGCCCGTCCACGCCCGCCAGTCGGCGTTCACGGTGCCCATGGCGTGGTTCTCCCTCTTCACCCCGGAGGACCACACCGAGAGCTTCCACCACGGCAACCGCGTCCACCGGTGCGCCGTGCCGGTCGACGTCGCGACCCTGCGGGTGGTGCGCGCCGCGCAGGTGGTCGAGGACGCCGGCGGCGAGGAGCTCGAGGAGCTCGCCGACGACCTCACGCACCTCGGCCGGTGGCTCGGCGCGTTCTCCGCCAACTCCCTGGTGGTCCTGCACTACGGGGCGGTGGCCGACACGTTCCAGCCGGACGAGAGCCCGCAGGACTTCGAGGACGCCGTGGAGCTGCTGGCCTCGCAGGACGCCAACGGCGCTGCCGTGGCCCTCCGCCGGCTCATGCACCGCTGGCTGCCCCTGGCCCACCTCGAGAGCGCCAGCTGAGCCCGGCGACGGGAGCCACCGGTCCGGACGCCGGAGCACCCTGTGACGGAACGACCCGGTGAACGAGCCCACCCGGCCCCGGCACCCGGGGCCCGCTCCGCCCCGGGTGCCGCAGTGGCTGGTGGTGGTGGCGGTCGTGCTCGTGGCGGTCAACCTCCGTCCCGGCGCCACGTCCGTGGGCCCGGTCCTCGCCGAGGTCCAGCAGGGCCTGGGCCTGAGCCCCACGACGGCCGGGGTGCTCACCGCCCTGCCCGGGCTCACGTTCGCCGCCGCCGGGGCCTGCGCGGCCGCGCTGTCCCGCAGGACCGGGATCAGCGGCGCCGTCACCACCGGGCTCGCCCTGGTGGCCGCGGGGCTCCTGGCCCGGGCGGTCACCGGCTCGGTGCTGCTCTTCCTGGCCCTGACGGTCCTGGGCTTCACCGGCATGGCCGTCGGCAACATCCTGGTGCCGGCCTTCATCAAGCGCCACGGCGGACGGCGCACCGCCGCCCTGAACTCCGTCTACACGACCGGCCTGGCCGTCGGGGCCACCCTGCCCCTGCTGGCGGCGGGACCGCTGACCGCGCACGGGCCCGGCGGGTGGCGGGCCGCCCTGGGCCTGTGGGGCCTGATGGCCCTGGCCGCGCTGGCCCCCTGGGCCCTGGTCACCGCCCGTGACCGGCGCGAGCCGGCCACGACCCCGTCCCGGGCGCTGCCCGCGCAACGCCGGGCGTCGATCGTCCGGTCCCGCACCGCCGTGGCGCTGTGCGCGTACTTCGGGATCCAGTCGATGCACGCCTACGTCCAGTTCGGCTGGGTGGCCCAGATCTACCGCGACGGCGGCCTGGACCAGGCGCAGGCCGGGCTGCTGACCGCCCTGATCGCCGCCATGGGGATCCCGGGCGGGCTGCTCATGCCCCTGCTCGTCGCCGGCTCGCCCCACCTGAGGCG
>JAPSHS010000010.1 GCA_031179495.1 Kocuria sp.
AGAAGATGGCGCCCTTCCAGGTCGCCGCCGCCGGCGCCCACCAGGCCGTGCTGCCCGACACCCCGGGCTACCTCGACGTGTCGATCGAGAAGCTGCAGGCCAAGCTGGTGCGCAAGCCCAAGCGCGCTGAGGTCCCCGTGACCTGCGAGGAGCAGCTCGTGGTGGAGTACTACGCCCGCATGGCCTGATCCCTGCGGGCTCCTGCCCCGGCTCCGCCGGGACAGGGCCTCACCGGCGAAGAGCCCGCGGCGCCAGCGCCGCGGGCTCTTCCCGTTCGGTACAGTTGATCCCCGGGCACCGCGCCGGTGCCCCTCACCGCACGCCCGGGGCGGTCCCGCCGCCCCGGCCCCCCCGGACCCGACCAGCAAGGAGCGCGCCGCCCCATGACCGGTGGAGAAATCGCAGGACTGCTCGCCGCGGGGGTGTTCGCCGTGCTGGTGCTCCTGCTCGCCGTGCCGATCCTCAAGCTGGGCAAGGTCTTCGACGAGCTGCGGCTGACGATCCGCTCGCTCAACAACGAGACCGTCCCCCTCATCGACGAGGTCACCCGCACCGTGTCGACCACCAACTCGCAGCTCGAGAAGGTGGACGGGATCACGACCAACGTCTCCGACGCGTCCGCCAACGTCTCGGCGCTGTCCTCCCTGGTCGCCTCCACGGTGGGCCAGCCGCTGATCAAGGTCGCGGCGTTCTCCCACGGGGTGCGCCGCGCGTTCACCGGCGACGCCCCGCAGGGCCCGCACCGGGCCGACCGCTTCGGGGCGGACGCCGGGACCGGCGGCGCCCCGGGGACCGGCGCTCCGGGCGGCCACGGCCCGGGGGAGGAGCGGCCATGAGCTTCTGGGGCAAGCTCGCCCTCGTGGCCGCCGGCGGCCTCCTCGGCGCCGCCGCCACCCGGATCCCGCGCACCCCGGGCCGGGACCTCTCGGTGCCCGGTGCGGCCCGGCCCGAGCGCACCCCCCGGGCCGGCGACTGGCGCTCCCGGCTCTACCGCTTCGCCGCCACCGTCCGGGCGGGCATGGACGAGCGCGAGGCCGAGCTGCGCGAGTCCTTCGGCGTGCCCGCCCCCGGTGCGGGCTCCCCCCGCCTGAGCGCCCGCACGGCCTCGCCGCAGGTGCTCGACGGCACCGCGACCCCCCGTGGGGACCACCCCCCGGCGGACCCCACCGACCCCTCGACCGACCGCGAAGGAAAGCACCGGTAATGCTGTCTCAGGAAATCGCCAAGCGCTGGCTGGACTACTTCGAAGGCCAGGGCCACACCGTGGTGCCCTCCGCCTCCCTGGTCTCCTCCCAGCCCGGCGCCATGTTCACGATCGCCGGCATGGTGCCGTTCATCCCGTACTTCCTCGGCCAGGAGACGGCCCCCTACAAGCGGGCCGCCTCGATCCAGAAGTGCATCCGCACCCTGGACATCGAGGAGGTCGGCAAGACGGCCCGCCACGGCACGTTCTTCCAGATGGCCGGCAACTTCTCCTTCGGCGACTACTTCAAGGAGCGCGCCATCCCCATGGCGTGGGAGCTGCTCACCGGTTCCCTCCGGCAGGGCGGCTTCGGCCTCGACCCCGACCGCCTGTGGGTGACCGTCTACGAGGGGGACGAGGAGTCCTACGCCCTGTGGAAGGACACGGTGGGCGTGCCCGCCGAGCGGATCCAGCGGATGGGCCGCGACGAGAACTACTGGGACACCGGCCAGCCCGGCCCCGCGGGCCCGGACTCCGAGATCTTCTACGACCGCGGCCCCCACTACGGCCGGGAGGGCGGCCCGGCGGTCGACGACGACCGCTACATCGAGATCTGGAACCTCGTCTTCATGCAGTACCAGCGCGGCGAGGGCTCCGGCAAGGACTACGAGATCCTCGGCGACCTGCCGGAGCAGAACATCGACACCGGCCTGGGCGTCGAGCGCCTGGCCATGCTCCTCCAGGGCGTCGAGAACTTCTACGAGACCGACCAGGTCCGGCCGGTCCTCGACCGGGCGGCCGAGCTGTCCGGAAGGCGCTACCACGGGTCCGAGAAGCCCGGTGAGGAGGGCTACGACGACGACGTGCGGATGCGCGTGGTCGCCGACCACGTCCGCTCCTCGCTGATGCTCATCGCCGACGGCGTCAGCCCGTCCAACGAGGGCCGCGGCTACATCCTGCGCCGCCTGCTGCGCCGGGCGATCCGCGCGATGCGCCTCATGGGCGTCACCGAGCCCTGCCTGCCCGTGCTGCTCCCGGCCTCCCGGGACGCCATGCAGGGCGTCTACCCCTACGTGGCCGACGACTTCGAGCGGATCTCCCGGATCGCCTACGCCGAGGAGAGGGCGTTCCTGAAGACCATCGAGTCCGGCACCACCCGGCTCAACGAGGCCGTTGCCGGCGCGAAGCGGCAGGGCCAGGCCGTCTCCGGGGCCGAGGCGTTCGCCCTGCACGACACCTACGGCTTCCCGATCGACCTGACCCTGGAGATGGCCGCCGAGGCCGGGGTCGCCGTCGACGAGACCGCCTTCCGCGGGCTCATGGAGGAGCAGCGCACCCGCGCCCAGCAGGACGCCCGGGCCAAGAAGGGCGCCCACGCCGACCTCTCGGTGTTCCGCCGGCTGGTCGACGAGGGCGGCTCCGTGTTCACCGGCTACGAACGGCTGCGCGGCGAGACGGTGCTGCGCGCCCTGCTGCAGGACGGCGTGACCGTGCCGGCCGCGCCGGCGGGGACCGCCGTCGAGGTCGTCCTCGACGAGACCCCCTTCTACGCCGAGGCCGGCGGCCAGGCGGCGGACCGGGGCACGATCACCGGCGACGGGTTCGTCCTCGACGTCACCGACGTGCAGCAGCCCGTGAAGGGCCTGTCCGTGCACCAGGCGGTCGTGCGCGAGGGAGAGGCCGTCTCCGGCACCACGGTGCTCGCCCAGGTGGACGTCGCCCGGCGGCGCGCCGGGGAGATGGCGCACTCCGGCACCCACGTCGTCCACGCGGCCCTGCACGACATCCTCGGGCCCGAGGCCGTGCAGCGCGGGTCCTTCAACAAGGAGGGCTACCTGCGCTTCGACTTCGCCTGGGGCGAGGGCCTCAGCGAGGCCCAGCGCCAGGAGATCGAGGAGGTCTCCAACGCCGCGATCCACGACAACCACGAGGTCGTGACCCAGGAGATGCCCCTCGCCGAGGCCAAGGCCATGGGCGCGACGTCGCTGTTCGGCGAGAAGTACGGGGACCGGGTGCGGGTCGTCGAGATGAACGGCCCGTGGTCGCGCGAGCTGTGCGGCGGCACCCACGTGGGTGCGACCGCCCAGATCGGCTCGCTGACCCTGCTCACCGAGCAGTCCGTGGGCTCGGGCAACCGGCGCGTCGAGGCGCTGGTGGGGCTGGACTCCTTCCGCCACCTGGCCGCCGAGCGCACCCTGGTGCACCAGCTCACCGACATGCTCAAGGTGCAGAGCTCCGCCGAGCTGCCGGAGCGGCTGGCCGCCACCCTCGACAAGCTCAAATCCGCGGAGAAGGAGCTCGCCGGCCTGCGCCGCGAGAAGCTCCAGGCCCAGGCCGGCGCCCTGCTGCAGAACGCCCGCGAGATCGGCCCGGTCACCGCGCTCGTGCACGACGCCGGTGAGGTCGCCGGCGCCGACGACGTCCGGGCCCTCGCCCTCGACCTGCGCGGGCGCCTCGGCCAGGCCGCCGCCGTGGTCGCCGTGGCCGGTGTGGCCAAGGGCCGCCCGCTGGTGCTGGTCGCCACCACGGAGGGCGCCCGCGCGGCCGGCGTCAAGGCCGGCCGGCTCGTGCGCGCCGCGGCCCAGGTCCTGGGCGGCGGAGGCGGCGGCAAGGACGACATCGCCCAGGGCGGCGGCCAGGACGCCTCGCAGATCGGGGCGGCCCTCGACGCGGTGCTGGCGGACGTCACCCGCACGACGGGCGGCGCCGCCGCGTGAGCGACGCCTACGTCCGGGGCCGCAGGATCGGGGTCGACGTCGGCCTCGTCCGCGTCGGGGTCGCCCTCGGCGACCCCGACGGGATCCTCGCGACCCCGCTGACGACGCTGCGGCGCGACCCCCAGAAGGGCTTCGACGTCAAGCTCCTGGCCGGACTGGTCCGGGAGCACGGCGCCGTCGCGGTCTACGTCGGCCTGCCCCGCAGCCTGGACGGCGGGGAGAACGCCTCCACCGCGATGGCGCAGGACTACGCCGCCGCCCTCGTGCGGCGGCTGCGGGCCAAGGGCTGGGACGTGCCGGTGCGCCTGGTCGACGAGCGGCTGAGCACCGTGGACGCCCACCGGTCCCTGCTCGAGGCCGGGGTCTCCCGCCGGAAGCACATGGACAAGGTCGACCAGGTCGCCGCGGCGACCATCCTGCAGAGCGCCCTGGACCGGGCCAAGGCCACCGGCGCGGAGCCCGGAGCGCCGGTCGACCCGCCCGCCCTCGGCCCGGCCGCGCCCGCGGTCGCGCATAATGGGGGAGACCTCGACGCGGACGGTCCCGTCGCGGAGCACCGCGGAGGCCCCGCCGCCGTCTCGCGGGGCTCCGCCGAGGACACCGCCGGACCGCCCGACCGGGCGCGGCCGGCACCGTTGACGACCACCGATCCGGACGGAGAGCATTCGTGAGCGACGACCCGTACGACCAGTCGGCGCCCCGCCGCCCCGAGGCTCCCCGCGAGTCCTCCGGCGGCTCCGGGGGGCTGGGGAGCCTGTTGGACGCCCCGTCGTCGCGGGAGCCCTCCACGGGCCTGCGCGGCGTCTTCGAGCACCAGGAGCTCACCCCCGAGCAGATGAAGCGGCGGCGCCGCCGCGGCAGGGTCTCCCTGACCACGGCCATCGCCCTGTTCCTGCTCGCCGGGCTGATCACCGTGTCCGTGCTGAGCTCCACCTTCGGCTGGTTCGAGGTGCGCGACTACCGCGGCGAGGGCAAGGACCCGGTGACCTTCTCCGTGGGCCAGGGCGCCACCACCGGCCAGATCGCCGTGGCCCTCGAGCAGCAGGGGGTCGTCGCCGACGCCGAGACCTTCGTGGAGAGCTTCCAGGAGGAGCACGCCGGGGACTTCATCCAGCCGGGCGAGTACGAGCTGCGCACGGAGATGAGCTCGGAGGCGGCCGTCGGGGCCCTCATGGAGGAGGACGAGGCCACCCACTACGCGGCCGTCGCGCAGACCCTGCGCATGCCCGACGTGTTCGGCATCCTCAGCCAGTCCACCGGCATCCCCGTCGAGGAGTTCGAGGCTCTCGAGGAGGACACCGGTGCCTTCGGGATCCCCGCCCGCTTCCCGACCCTCGAGGGCTGGCTGCACCCGGGCGAGTACCGGTTCCCGCTGGACGCCTCGGCCCAGCAGGTCCTGCAGACCATGGTCGACCGCACCCGGGCCACGCTCGAGGACAACGGCATCACCGACGAGGACCGCGCGTTCGAGGTCCTCACGATGGGCTCGATCATCGAGTTCGAGGTCCAGCCCGAGCACTACGACATCGTGGCCGGGGCCATCGAGAACCGGCTCGAGAACCCCGACGGGGAGACCTCCGGGTTCATCCAGTCCGACGCGTCCGTCACCTACGGCCTCGGCCGGAAGAGCTACGACTTCTCGGAGGAGGAGCGCCGCGACGAGTCCAACCGGTACAACACCTTCGCCAATCCCGGCCTGCCGGTCGGCCCGATCGGCTCCCCGGGCGACGCCGCCATCAAGGCGGCCGCCGACCCCGAGGAGACCGACTACTACTTCTGGGTGACCGTCGACCTGGAGTCGGGCGAGACCAAGTTCGCCGAGACCTACGCGGAGCACCTGGAGAACGTCGAGGAGTACAACCAGTGGTGCAGCGAGAACGAGGGCCGGTGCGGGTGAGCCCCGCCCGCGCGGCCGTGGTGGGCCACCCCATCGGCCACTCGCGCTCCCCGGACCTGCACCGCGCCGCGTACGCCGTCCTCGGCGAGGACATCGACTACGGCGCCCACGACCTCGTCGAGGAGCAGCTCCCGGCGTTCGTCGACGCCCGGCGCGGCGACCCCGCCTGGCGGGGCCTGTCGGTGACGATGCCCCTGAAGTCGGTGGCCGCCGCGTGCGCCGACGAGCGCACCGAGCTGGGCGAGGCCGTGGGCGTGGTCAACACCCTGGTCTTCCGCCCGGACGGCACGCTGCTGGGCCACAACACGGACGTCGCCGGGATCGTGGGCGCGGTGCGGGCCGCGGGCGCGGTGCCGGGAACCCCCCGCGTCGCGGTGCTGGGCGGGGGAGGCACGGCCACGGCCGCCGTCGCCGCCGCCGGCGCCCTGGGCGCTCCCGCGGTCGACGTCTTCGTGCGCTCGGCCGCCCGCGCCGGGCGCGCGGTCGAGGCGGGACGCCGGCTCGGGGTGCCCGTGCGGCTGCGGGCCTGGGACGAGGCACCGGGTGCCCTGCCGGGCTACGACGTCGTCGTCTCGACCCTGCCCCCGCACGGGGCGGACGAGCTCGCCGAGCGCGCGGCCGCGCTCGCCCCGGCCACCACCGGCGTCCTCCTGGACGCCGCCTACGACCCGTGGCCGTCGGCGCTCGCCCGGGCCTGGACGCGGGCCGGGGGAGCCGTGGCCCCGGGAATCGATATGCTGATCTTCCAGGCGGTCGACCAGATCCGCCTCTTCACCGGTCGCGGCCCGGGCGCACCCCTGCCCCGCGAGCAGGACGTCATCGCCGCGCTGTGCACGGCGGTGGGGCGGCCCGTCCGCGTCGTCCCGTCCCCGCTCCGCACCTGAAACCTGTCGGCAGGACGCCCCCGGGCGGTCCCTGCCGCCGAGACCACGAACGGAAAGAGTTGCTATGTTGCGTTGGCTCACGGCCGGCGAGTCCCACGGCGAGGCGCTCGTCGGGATCATCGAGGGCGTTCCCGCAGGGGTGTCCCTCACCAGCCAGGACGTCCGTGACGCCCTCGCCCGCCGCCGGCTCGGCTACGGGCGCGGCGCCCGCATGAAGTTCGAGCAGGACGAGGTGCGCCTGCTCGCCGGGGTGCGCCACGGCGTGACCCAGGGCGGGCCGGTGGCGATCGAGATCGCCAACACCGAGTGGCCCAAGTGGCGCGACGTCATGTCCGCCGACCCCGTGGACCCGGCGGTCCTCGAGGGACGCGCGCGCAACGCCCCCCTGACCCGGCCCCGCCCCGGCCACGCCGACCTCACCGGCATGCAGAAGTACGGCTTCGACGAGGCCCGCCCCGTCCTGGAGCGGGCCAGCGCCCGGGAGACCGCCACGCGGGTCGCCCTGGGCGCGGTGGCCGCGAGGATCCTCGAGGCCCTGGGCGTGCAGCTCGTCTCCCACACGACCGCGGTGGGCGCGGTCAGCGCCCCCGTGGACGCCCCCCGGCCGCTGCCCGCGGACGTGGCCGCCCTCGACGCCGACCCGCTGCGCTGCTTCGACACCGCGACCGCGGAGGCGATGGTGGCCGCCGTGGACGTCGCGCACCGCGAGGGCGAGACCCTCGGCGGCGTCGTCGAGGTCCTCGCCTACGGCCTGCCGCCGGGACTGGGCTCCTACGTGCACTGGGACCGCCGGCTGGACTCGCGCCTGGCGGGAGCGCTGATGGGCATCCAGGCCATCAAGGGCGTGGAGGTCGGCGACGGCTTCCTGACGGCGGCCCGGCCGGGCTCCGCGGCCCACGACGAGATCGCCCGCGGCGCCGACGGCGTCGTGCGCCGGGTGAGCAACCGGGCCGGCGGGATCGAGGGCGGCATGTCCATCGGCGACGTGCTGCGCGTGCGCGCGGCCATGAAGCCCATCGCCACCGTCCCCAAGGCCCTGCGCACGGTGGACGTCGCCACCGGCGACGCCGCCCGCGCCCACCACCAGCGCTCCGACGTCTGCGCCGTGCCCGCCGCAGGGGTCGTGGCCGAGGCGATGGTCGCCCTCGTGCTCGCGGACGCCGTGACGGAGAAGTTCGGCGGGGACTCCATCACCGAGACCGCCCGGAACAAGGACGCCTACCTCGCCGCGATCCCGGAGTCCCTGCACTCCGCCGGGGAGCTCGGGACGTTCGAGGACGACGCCGCCGCGGCCCGCGACGACCACATGGGCGACCCCCTCGTGGCGCCCGCCGAGTCCGGGGAGGGCCGGGCGTGAACGCCCGGTTCCCCGCCCCGGCCGACGCCGCGGCCCCGCAGCGGCCCGTGGTGCTGATCGGTCCCATGGCCGCCGGCAAGTCCTTCCTGGCGCTGCACATGTCCAAGTTCTACGGCTACGACTTCGTGGACGCCGACCAGGTCATCGTCTCCCGCTACGGGGTGATCTCGAAGATCTTCGCGGAGCACGGAGAGAAGTACTTCCGCGACCTCGAGGCGGACACCGTCGCCGAGGTCCTCCGGGACCCCGACCACGCCAACGCGATCTTCTCCGTGGGCGGCGGCGCCCCCATGACCCCGTCCACCCGGGAGCTGCTGCGCCACGAGCTGGTCGCCTACCTGGAGGTGGACACCGAGACCGTGCTGCCCCGGATCAGCGGCAGCCGGACCCGCCCCATGCTCCAGCCGGACCCGCAGCGGCGCTGGCAGGAGCTCTTCGAGTCCCGCCGCGCCTGCTACGAGGAACTGGCCGACATCACCCTCGACGGCCGGGGCAACAGGCCCGTCGCCGAGATCGGCGCCGACCTCGAGGCGGAGCTGACCCGCCTGCGCTCCCCGCGAAGCACCGGCAGCATCATCGACAGCACCCAGGAGGCCCAGGCATGAGCGAGCCCGCTCCCGGCACCGTCACGACCATCCCCGTCACCGGCACCGGACCGGCCGACGACTACGACGTCCTCGTGGGCCACGGCCTGCTCGGCGAGGCCGCGCGGCTGCTCGGCGACCGCGTCCAGCGCGTGCTCGTCATCCACCCGCGGGCGCTGCGCAGCACCGGCGACGTGGTGATGGAGGAGCTGCGCACCCAGGGCTACCAGGCGTTCACCGCCGAGATCCCGGACGCCGAGGAGGGCAAGCACATCCAGGTGGCGTCCTTCTGCTGGCAGGTCCTCGGCCAGAACGACTTCACCCGCTCCGACGCGATCGTCTCCGTGGGCGGGGGAGCGGTCTCCGACCTCGCCGGCTTCGTGGCCGCGACCTGGCTGCGGGGGGTGCGCGTCGTGCACGTGCCCACGACGCTGCTGGGCATGGTCGACGCCGCCGTCGGCGGCAAGACCGGCATCAACACCGCCGAGGGCAAGAACCTCGTGGGCGCCTTCCACCCGCCCGCGGCCGTCCTGTGCGACCTCGACACGCTCCGGACCCTGCCCGAGAACGAGCTGCTCACGGGCATGGCCGAGGTGGTCAAGTGCGGCTTCATCGCCGACGAGCGCATCCTCGAGCTGATCGAGGAGAACCCGGAGGCGGTGCGCGACTCGCAGTCCGCCGTGGTCCGCGAGCTCGTGGAGCGCGCGATCCGGGTGAAGGCCGAGGTCGTCTCCGGCGACCTGCGCGAGGCCGGGCGCCGCGAGATGCTCAACTACGGGCACACTCTCGGCCACGCCATCGAGCACAACGAGCGCTACCAGTGGCGCCACGGCGCGGCGGTGTCGGTCGGGATGGTCTTCGCCGCCGAGCTCGCCCGGACCGCCGGCACCCTCGCCGACGACGTCGTCGAGCGCCACCGCAGCATCCTCGGCGCCCTCGGGCTGCCCACCGCGTACCGGTGGGACCAGTGGCCGCGGCTGCTGGAGGTCATGAAGCGGGACAAGAAGACCCGGGGCAACCTGCTGCGCTTCGTGGTCCTGGACGCCGTGGCCCGGCCGCGGATCCTCGAGGTCCCGGACCAGGCGATCCTCTTCGCGACCTACCAGGAGATCGCCGAGGGCGCGCCCAGCTAGACTGGTCCGCGGTCCGGGGCGACACCCTCCGACCCCACCGACCTGCCGACGACGCAGACAGACTAGAGAGAGAACCTGTGGCTACCACCAACGACATCAAGAACGGCACCGTGCTCAAGCTCGAGGGCAACCTGTGGAACGTCATCGAGTTCCAGCACGTGAAGCCGGGCAAGGGCGGGGCGTTCGTGCGCACGAAGATGCGCAACATCACCTCCGGCAAGGTGGTCGACAAGACCTTCAACGCGGGCGCCAAGATCGAGACCGCCACCGTGGACCGCAGCGAGTACCAGTACCTGTACCAGGACGGCGCCGACTACGTCTTCATGGACAACAAGAACTACGACCAGATCACCGTCCCCGGTGAGGTCGTGGGCGACGCCGCCAACTTCATGCTCGAGAACATCAACGCGACCATCGCGATGCACGAGGGCGCCCCGCTCTACATCGAGCTGCCCGCGTCCGTGGTGCTGGAGATCACCTACACCGAGCCGGGCCTGCAGGGCGACCGCTCCACCGGCGGCACCAAGCCCGCCACCGTGGAGACCGGCTACCAGATCCAGGTGCCCCTGTTCCTCGAGCAGGGCACGAAGGTCAAGGTCGACACCCGCACGGGTGACTACCTGGGCCGCGTCAACGAGTGAGCGCCCGGGGCAAGGCGCGCCGCCGCGCCGTGGAGATCCTGTTCGAGGCCGAGCAGCGCGGGGAGGACGCCCGCGAGGTCATGGAGCGGCGCCGGCTGCACAGCGAGGCGCTCGTCTCCCCGTACGCCGAGGAGCTGGTGCTCGGGGTGACGATGCGCCGCGGTGAGCTCGACGAGTACCTCGAGACCTACTCCCAGGGCTGGACGCTCGAGCGGATGCCCGCCGTGGACCGCAACGTCCTGCGCGTGGGCGCCTGGGAGCTGCTGTTCAACGACGACGTCCCGGACGGCGTCGCCGTGGCCGAGTCCGTCGGCCTCGCGAAGGACCTCGGCGGGGACGACTCGCCGCGCTTCGTCAACGGCCTGCTGGGGCGGCTGCAGCAGATGAAGCCCACCCTGCTCGGCTGAGCCCGCGCCGACCCGCACCCCGTTCCGCCCGGATCCCGGGCCGGGCGGGGTGTCCGTCGTCGTGGCCCTGCCGGGGCGCGGGCGCTACGATCCTGGCAGGACGAGCACGGGGAGGCCCCGATGACGGCTCCGGCGCTGCGCCTGCAGGGCGTCTCGAAGCACTACGGTCCCGTGCGCGCCGTGCACGCGGTGGACCTGACGGTCGGGACGGGGGAGGTCTACGCGCTGCTGGGGCTCAACGGCGCCGGGAAGACGACCCTGATGCGGATGGTCCTGGGCATGGTCCGGCCCGGTGCGGGCTCGATCGCCGTCCTGGGCCGCGGGCCCCGCGAGCGCCCGACCCGGGCGCAGGTGGGCTACCTGGTGGCGGCGGCCGCCGCCTATCCGGAGCTGACCGTGCGCGAGAACCTGGAGGTCGCCCGGCGGCTGCGCCGGGTGCCCACGCCGGCCGCGGTCCCGGACGCGGTGGAGCTGTTCGGCCTCGGCGAGTACGCCGACCGCCGCGCCCGCGACCTCTCCCAGGGCAACCGGCAGCGGCTGGCCCTGGCCCGGGCGATGCTGCACCGCCCCTCGCTGCTCGTGCTCGACGAGCCGGTCAACGGGCTGGACCCGGCCGGCGTGGCGGAGGTCCGGACCCTCCTCGGGGACCTCGCCCGCGAGCACGGCACCACGGTGCTGCTCTCCAGCCACCTGCTGGGCGAGGTCGCCCGCCTGGCCACCCGGATCGGGGTGCTGCACCGCGGCCGGCTGCTGGAGGAGTTCCCCGCGCGGGCCCTGCCCCAGCGGGTGCGGCACCACCTCGAGCTGACCACCCGCGACGACGACCGGGCGGTGGCGGTCCTGGCGGCCGCGGGCTTCCCCGCCCACCTCCGGGCGGGCGCGGTCGTGCTCACGGGGGAGCGGGCGGTGCGCCGCCCGGAGGACGTGGCCACCGCGCTGGTGCGGGGCGGGGTCGCCCCCACGGGCCTCACGGTGGTCCGCGAGGACCTCGAGGGCTACTTCCTGCGCCTGGTGCGCCCCCCGTCCGGGCGGGCGGAGGCGCCCGGGCCCCCGGAGCGGCCCCGTGGCCGGTGACCTCGCCGCCGCCGTGCACGCGGAGGCCCTGAAGCTGCGCCGGTCCCGGGTGCCGTGGGCCACCGCGGCCGCGATGGTGCTGGCCGCGCTGGTCGGGGCGTTCTTCATGTTCGTGCTGCAGGACGTCGGCCGCGCCCGCGCCCTGGGGCTGCTCGGCGCCAAGGCGCAGCTGGCGGGCGGCACCGCCGACTGGCCCGGGTACTTCTCCCTGGCCGCCCAGACGGTCGCCGTGGGCGGGCTGCTCGTCTTCGGCACCGCGGCGATCTGGCTCTTCGGCCGGGAGTTCTCGGACCGCACGGCCACCGACCTGCTGGCCGTGCCCACGTCCCGCACGGCGGTGGTGCTGGCCAAGCTGCTCCTGGGCCTCGCGTGGTGCGCGCTGCTGACCGTGCTCCTCGTCGCGCTCGTGCTCGTCCTGGGGGCGCTGCTGGGCCTGCCCGGGTGGTCGGCGGCGACGGCCGCCCGCGGCACCGGGACCGTGCTGGGCACCGGCCTGCTCACCGCCGGCCTGGCCGCCTCCTACGGCCTGGCCGCCAGCGTGGGACGGGGCTACCTCCCCGCCGTCGGCGTGCTGTTCCTGACCGTCCTCCTCGCCCAGGTGCTCGCCGCCGTGGGCCACGGCGAGTGGTTCCCGTGGGCGGTGCCCGCCCTCCTCGCCGGGGCCGCGGGACCCGGCCGGGCCGACGTCGGCTGGGCCGGGCCCGCCGGCGTCGTGCTCGTGGCCCTCGGCTCGGCGGCCGCCACCGCGCTCTGGTGGGAGCGGGCCGACCACAGCGCCTAGACCGCGGCGCCCGGACCCCGGCGCCGCGGCACGGCTCCGGCGGCCCGGCCTGTGAGACTGCCCACACCGGGCCGGGGCGCGGGGCCCGGGCGCCGGGGCCGGCCGCGGCGGCAGGAGGCCCGCCGGGGCGCCCGGTCGGGCGTCGCGGCCGGTGGGGCGGGGGCCGGGGAGCACCCGCCCGCGCGGCCGGGCTCCGGCCGCTGTGCTACTTTGGGGCCAGCAAGCAACCTTTAAGTCCGTCCTGTGAGGCGGGGAAGGAGGCGGCACCCATGATCGACGACACCTCCGCGGCCGGTCCCTCGACGGGGCCCTCGCCCGCGCGCGTCATCCTCTCGGCAGCCGACATCGACCGCGCGCTCACGCGCATCGCCCACGAGATCCTCGAGGCCAACAGGGGCAGCTCGGACCTCGTCCTGCTCGGCATCCCGCGCCGCGGCTACCCGCTGGCCCAGCGGATCGCCGCGAAGATCGCCGCGACCGACCCCGCCTTCGAGGCCGCTGCGAGCCTCGGCCAGCTCGACGTCACGATGTTCCGCGACGACCTGCGCAAGAACCCGGCCCGGGCCCCCCAGCCCACCCGGATCCCGGTGCAGGGCATCGACGGGCGCACCGTGGTCCTCGTCGACGACGTCCTCTGCTCCGGGCGCACCGTGCGCGCCGCCCTCGACGCCCTCGTCGACGTCGGGCGCCCCCGCGTGGTCCGCCTCGCCGTGCTCGTCGACCGCGGCCACCGGGAGCTGCCGATCCGCGCCGACCACGTCGGCAAGAACCTGCCGACCTCCTCCCAGGAGCGGGTCCGGGTCCGGCTCACCGAGACGGACCCCGACCCCCGACCTGCCGAGCACGCCGACTGCGTCGTCATCGAGACCCCCGCGCCGGCGGCCCGCGCATGAGGCACCTGCTGTCCACGAGGGACCTCTCCTACGACGCCGCCCTGACGATCCTCGACACCGCCGACCAGATGGCCGAGGTGGGCCACCGCTCCGTGAAGAAGCTGCCGGCGCTGCGCGGTCGAACGGTGGTGAACCTCTTCTTCGAGGACTCCACCCGCACACGGATCTCCTTCGAGACGGCCGCCAAGCGCCTGTCCGCGGACGTCATCAACTTCTCCGCCAAGGGCTCCTCGGTCTCCAAGGGCGAGTCCCTCAAGGACACCGCCCAGACCCTGGCGGCGATGAGCGCCGACGCCGTGGTCATCCGGCACTCGGCCTCCGGCTCCCCGCAGCAGCTGGCCGAGTCGGACTGGATCGACGCCGCCGTGGTCAACGCCGGTGACGGCACGCACGAGCACCCCACCCAGGCCCTGCTCGACGCCATGACGCTGCGCCAGCACCGGGCCCGCACCGAGGGCCGGGAGAGCACGCGCGGGCTCGACCTCGAGGGCATGCACGTGGTGATCGTCGGGGACGTCCTGCACTCCCGGGTGGCCCGCTCGGACCTGTGGCTGTTCACCACCCTCGGCGCCCGCGTCACCTTCGTGGCCCCGCCCACGCTGCTGCCGGTGGGCATCGCCGGCTGGCCGTGCGAGGTGCTCTACTCCCTCGACCAGGCGCTGGAGCCGGCCCCGGACGCGGTGATGATGCTGCGGGTGCAGCGCGAGCGGATGCACGCCGCGTTCTTCCCCACCGCCCACGAGTACGCCCGCGAGTGGGGTCTGACCCCGGAGCGGGTCGCGGCGCTCGACGCCGCGGGGGCGAGCACGGCGATCATGCACCCGGGGCCGATGAACCGCGGCCTGGAGATCTCCTCCGCCGCGGCGGACTCGCCGCGCTCCACGGTCCTGGACCAGGTCCGCAACGGCGTCTCCGTGCGGATGTCGGTGCTCTACCTGCTCCTGTCCGGTGACGACCTCGACGCCCCCTCCACCCCCGCATCCCCAGGAGCGCTGATCCCATGACCTCGTACCTCATCCAGGGCGCCCGGCTGCTCGGCGAGCAGACCGCCGACATCCTCGTCGACGAGGGCCTGATCCGGCGCGTCGGGACCGACCTGGCCGCCCCGGACGGCGCCCGGGTGGTGGACGCCGCCGGGCTCGTGGCCCTGCCCGGGCTCGTGGACATCCACACCCACCTGCGGGAGCCGGGCCGCGAGGACGCCGAGACGGTGGAGACGGGCACCCGCGCGGCGGCGCTCGGCGGCTACACCGCCGTCTTCGCGATGGCGAACTCCGATCCCGTCGCGGACACCGCCGGGGTCGTGGAGCAGGTGCACGAACTGGGCCGGTCCGCCGGCTGGGTCGACGTCCGGCCCGTGGGGGCCGTGACCGTCGGTCTGCGCGGTGAGCGGCTGTCCGAGATCAAGGCGATGGCCGACTCGCGCGCCGGGGTGCGGATGTTCTCCGACGACGGCATGTGCGTGCACGACCCGGTGCTGATGCGGCGGGCGCTCGAGTACGTGAAGGGCTTCGACGGCGTCGTCGCCCAGCACGCGCAGGAGCCGCGGCTCACGGAGGGCGCCCAGATGAACGAGGGCACCGTCTCCGCCGAGCTGGGCCTCACCGGCTGGCCGGCGGTGGCCGAGGAGGCCGTCATCGCCCGCGACGTCCTGCTCGCCGAGCACGTGGGCTCCCGGGTGCACATCTGCCACCTCTCCACCCGGGGCTCGGTGGACATCGTGCGCTGGGCCAAGCAGCGCGGCATCGACGTCACCGCCGAGGCCACCCCGCACCACCTGCTGCTCACCGACGAGCGGGTCCGCAGCTTCGACCCCGTCTACAAGGTCAACCCGCCGCTGCGCACGGACGAGGACGTGCGCGCCCTGCGCGAGGCGGTGGCCGACGGCACCATCGACGTCATCGGCACCGACCACGCGCCGCACCCGGCCGAGGACAAGGAGTGCGAGTGGTCGTGCGCGGCCAACGGCATGACCGGGCTCGAGACCGCCCTGTCCGTGGTCCAGCACACCCTCGTGGACACGGGCCTGCTGACCTGGCGCGACGTCGCCCGGATCACCTCCGCGACCCCGGCCCGGATCGGGCGGCTGGGCACCCAGGGCCGGCCCCTGGCGGAGGGCGAGCCGGCGAACATCGTGCTGTGGGACCCGGCGGCGACCACCGTGGTCGACCCCGCCCGGCACGCCTCCAAGGGCCGCAACAGCCCGTACCGCGGGATGGAGCTGCCCGGGGCGGTGCGCGCCACCTTCTTCCGGGGCCACCCCACGGTCCTCGACGGCGCGCTGAACACCCCCTCCCCGGACGCCTGAGCCCCACCGCGACCGTCCGCCCCGCCCCTTCCACCGCCCCGGAGGCCCCCGCCCCATGGACCAGCTCACCACCGTGCTCGGCACGGTCCTCGTGCTCGCCGCGCTGTTCGCCCTGATCCGCCGGGGCTGGACGGGGCGGGTGCGGCGCCAGGCCGGGATCACGCCGCCGCCCGCGCTGCCGGCCGGCGTCGAGGAGCGCGAGCCCCGGCTCGCCGTGCCCGGCATGTACGTGGCCACCACGCTGACCGGTGCCCCGCTCGAGCGGGTCGCCGCCCACGGGCTCGGGGTCCGCGCCCGCGCGCGGGCCCTCGTCCTCGACGAGGGCGTGCTCTTCGAGCGGCAGGGCGCCGCTCCGCTGTTCGTCCCCGCGGCGGACGTCGTCGCCGTGGGCACCGGCTCGGGCATGGTCGGCAAGTTCGTCGAGAAGGACGGGCTCGCCGTGCTCACCTGGTCGCTGGGCGGCACGGTCGTGGACACCGGCTTCCGCACCCAGCGCGCCGAGGACAAGCGGCGCCTGCTCACCGCGGTGGAGGCGATCGCCCCCGCACCGCGCTCCTGACCCACCCGCGGCGCCCCGCCGCCATCCGACTTCCCGACCCGCAGACACGAACGTGAGGACGACCTTGAGCTCGATCACCACTGAACCCGCCGTGCTGGTGCTGGAGGACGGCCGCGTCTTCCGCGGCCGCGCCTACGGCGCCCTGGGCACCGCCCTCGGCGAAGCGGTCTTCTCCACCGGCATGACCGGCTACCAGGAGACCATCACCGACCCCTCCTACGCCGGCCAGCTGGTCGTGCAGACCGCACCGCACATCGGCAACACCGGCGTCAACGCCGCCGACGCCGAGTCCCGGCGGATCTGGGTCGCCGGCTACGTCGTGCGCGACGCCGCCCGCCGCCCGTCCAACTGGCGCTCCGAGGGCTCCCTCGACGAGCAGCTGCGCGACCAGGGCGTCGTCGGCATCCAGGACGTCGACACCCGGGCGATCACCCGCCACCTGCGCGACCGCGGCGCGATGCGCGGCGGCATCTTCTCGGGGGACGCGGCCCGGCGCCCCGAGGCCGAGCTGGTGGAGGCGGTGGGCGCCGCCGAGCGGATGGAGGGGCGCCGGCTCGCCGAGACCGTCTCGGTGGCCGAGTCCTACGTCGTCGAGCCCTCCGAGCACGGCTGGGCGGGCGAGGTCCGCCACGAGCTCGTGGCCGTGGACCTGGGCATCAAGTCCATGACCCCGCACCGCTTCGCCGAGCGCGGCGTGCGCGTGCACGTCGTCCCGGCGGACACGACCTTCGAGCAGATCCGGGCCCTGGACCCGCGCGGGGTGTTCTTCTCCAACGGGCCGGGCGACCCGGCCACCGCCGAGCGGCAGGTCGAGACCCTGCGCGAGGTGCTGCGCGCCGGGATCCCGTTCTTCGGCATCTGCTTCGGCAACCAGCTGCTGGGCCGGGCCCTGGGCTTCGGCACCTACAAGCTCGTCTTCGGCCACCGCGGGATCAACCAGCCGGTGCTCGACCGCAGGACCGGGCGCGTGGAGATCACCGCCCACAACCACGGCTTCGCCGTGGACGCCCCGCTCGAGGGCCCGGTCACGGCGCCGCTGGAGGAGTTCGGGCGCGTCGAGGTCAGCCACGTGTGCCTCAACGACGACGTCGTGGAGGGCCTCAACTGCCGGGACCTGCCGGCCTTCTCGGTGCAGTACCACCCCGAGGCCGCCGCGGGCCCGCACGACGCCTCCTACCTCTTCGGCCGGTTCATCGAGCTGATGGACAGCCACCGGGACGGCCGCGCCGACCCGACCATCGACAACGCCGTCCCCGGCGGCGCGCAGGGTGCGCGGCCGGACCGGGACGCCAGCACGGAAGGGCAGCACTGACATGCCGCGCAGGACAGATCTCACCAGCGTTCTGGTCATCGGCTCCGGGCCGATCGTGATCGGGCAGGCCGCGGAGTTCGACTACTCGGGCACGCAGGCGCTGCGGGTGCTCAAGGAGGAGGGCCTGCGGGTCATCCTCGTGAACTCTAATCCGGCGACCATCATGACCGACCCCGAGTTCGCCGACGCCACCTACGTGGAGCCGATCACCCCCGAGGTGGTCGAGAAGATCATCGCCAAGGAGCGCCCGGACGCGGTGCTGCCCACCCTGGGCGGGCAGACCGCGCTGAACACCGCGATCGCCCTCGACGCCAACGGCGTGCTCGACAAGTACGGCGTGGAGCTGATCGGCGCCAACGTCGAGGCGATCAACCTCGGCGAGGACCGGGAGAAGTTCAAGGGCGTCGTGGAGCGCTGCGGCGCCGAGTCCGCCCGCTCGGTGATCGTGCACTCCATGGCGGAGGCCCTGGCCGCGGCCGACGAGCTGGGCTATCCCATGGTCGTGCGGCCGTCCTTCACCATGGGCGGGCTCGGCTCGGGCATGGCCTACGACGAGGAGGACCTGTACCGCATCGCCGGGGCCGGGATCCAGTACAGCCCCACCTCCGAGGTGCTCCTCGAGGAGTCCATCCTCGGCTGGAAGGAGTACGAGCTGGAGATGATGCGCGACAAGCACGACAACGTCGTGGTCGTGTGCTCCATCGAGAACTTCGACCCCGTGGGCGTGCACACCGGGGACTCCATCACCGTGGCCCCGGCCATGACGCTCACCGACCGCGAGTACCAGAACCTGCGGGACATCGCGATCGCCGTGATCCGCGAGGTCGGGGTGGACACCGGCGGGTGCAACATCCAGTTCGCGATCGAGCCGGACACCGGCCGCGTGGTGGTCATCGAGATGAACCCGCGCGTCTCCCGCTCCTCGGCGCTGGCCTCCAAGGCCACCGGCTTCCCGATCGCCAAGATCGCCACGAAGCTCTCGCTGGGCTACACCCTGGACGAGATCCCCAACGACATCACCCGCAAGACCCCGGCGTCCTTCGAGCCGACGCTGGACTACGTCGTCGTGAAGATCCCGCGCTTCGCGTTCGAGAAGTTCCCCGCCGCGGACCCCACGCTCACGACCACCATGAAGTCGGTCGGGGAGGCCATGGCGATCGGGCGCAACTTCACCGAGGCCCTGCAGAAGGCCATGCGCTCCCTCGAGCAGAAGGACTCCGTCTTCTCCTTCGTGCCCCCCGCGCTCGACGAGGACGCCCTGGACCGTCTCGTCGACGCGACCCGCACGCCCACCACGGAGCGGATCCGGCAGGTCCAGCAGGCCCTGCTGGCCGGTGCGTCCGTGGAGCGGCTCTACGAGGCGACGGGCATCGACCCGTGGTTCCTCGACCAGCTGGTGCTGCTCAACGAGGTCGCCGGCGCCGTGCGCGAGGACGGCGACCTCACCGAGCGCACCCTGCGCCTGGCCAAGCGGCACGGCTTCTCCGACGAGCAGATCGGCGAGCTGACCCACCTGGAGGAGTCCGTGGTCCGCGGCGTGCGCCACGCCCTGGGCATCCGCCCCGTGTTCAAGACCGTGGACACGTGCGCGGCGGAGTTCGAGGCGTTCACCCCGTACCACTACTCCTCCTACGACGAGGAGTCCGAGGTCGGCCGGCACGAGCAGCCGTCGATCATGATCCTGGGCTCGGGCCCCAACCGGATCGGGCAGGGCATCGAGTTCGACTACTCGTGCGTGCACGCCTCGATGGCCCTGCGCGCGGCGGGCCACGAGACCGTGATGGTCAACTGCAACCCGGAGACCGTCTCCACCGACTACGACGTCTCCACGCGGCTGTACTTCGAGCCGCTGACCTTCGAGGACGTCATGGAGGTCGTCGAGACCGAGCGGCGCACCGGCGGGCTGCTGGGCGTGTTCGTGCAGCTGGGCGGGCAGACCCCGCTCAAGCTCGCCGCGCAGCTGCAGGCCGCGGGCGTGCCGATCCTGGGCACCACCCCGGAGGCCATCGACCTCGCCGAGGACCGCGGCGAGTTCGCCCGCGTGCTCGGCGAGGCCGGCCTGCGCCAGCCGAAGAACGGCACGGCCTCGACCTTCGAGGACGCCAAGCGGATCGCCGACGAGATCGGCTACCCCGTGCTCGTGCGGCCCTCGTACGTGCTCGGCGGGCGCGGGATGGAGATCGTCTACGACGAGGCCTCCCTGGCCCGCTACCTGCAGAACGCCACGGAGGTCTCCCCCTCGCGGCCCGCGCTGATCGACAAGTTCCTCGAGGACGCGGTCGAGATCGACGTCGACGCCCTCTACGACGGCGAGGCGCTCTACGTCGGCGGCGTCATGGAGCACATCGAGGAGGCGGGGATCCACTCCGGCGACTCGGCGTGCACCCTGCCCTCGATCACGCTCGGCCCGGACGTGGTCGAGCGCGTGCGCGAGGCCACCCTGGCCATCGCCCGGGGCGTGGGGGTGCGCGGACTGATCAACATCCAGTTCGCGGTGGCCTCCGACGTCCTCTACGTCATCGAGGCCAACCCGCGCGCCTCGCGCACCGTCCCGTTCGTCTCCAAGGCCACGGGCGTGCAGCTGGCCAAGGCCGCCGCCCTGATCGGCACCGGCACGACCATCGCCGAGCTGCGGGCCCAGGGGCACCTCCCGGAGCGGATGGACGGGTCCACCCTGCCGGCCTCGGCGCCCGTGGCGGTGAAGGAGGCCGTGCTGCCCTTCGCCCGGTTCCGCACGGCCGAGGGCGCCGTCGTGGACTCCCTGCTCGGGCCCGAGATGCGCTCCACCGGTGAGGTCATGGGCCTGGACAAGTACTTCGACACGGCCTTCGCCAAGGCCCAGGCCGCGGCCAACGTGTCCCTGCCCACGTCCGGGCGGATGTTCGTCTCGGTGGCCAACAAGGACAAGCGCTCCTCGATCGCCTACGTGCGGATGTTCCGGGACCTCGGCTTCGAGATCCTGGCGACCGGCGGCACGGCCGAGGTGCTGCGGCGCAACGGCATCGAGTCCACCGTGGTGCGCAAGATCAGCGAGACGGGCCCCGGGGAGCGGACCATCGTGGACCTCATCGGCGACGGGGAGATCGACCTGATCTTCAACACGCCGGCGGGCGGCGCCGCGCGCGGCGACGGCTACGAGATCCGTGCGGCGGCCACGAGCGTGGGCGTGCCCCTGATGACCACGGTCTCCGTGCTCGGCGCCGCCCTCCAGGCGGTCACCGCCCTGCGGTCCTACACGTGGGACGTGACCAGCCTGCAGGAGCACGAGCAGCGCCTGCGCGCCATCGTCGCGCCGGCCCAGCCCGAGGCCGTCGGTGCCTGAGGGCCCGGCCGCGCCGCCGCCCGCGCCCGGCCGCGAGCCCTTCGGGGCGCGGCTGGGCCGGGCGATGGACGCGCACGGCCCGCTGTGCGTGGGCATCGACCCCCACCCCGGACTGCTCGACGCGTGGGGGCTGCCCCGGACCGCGGAGGGCCTGCGGCGGTTCACGCTGACGGTGCTCGAGGCGGCCGCCGGTCACGCCGCCGCCGTCAAGCCCCAGGTGGCCCTCTACGAGTCCTACGGGGCGGCGGGCTTCGCCGTCCTCGAGGAGCTGCTCGGCCGGGCGCGCTCGGCCGGGCTGCTCACGGTCGCCGACGCCAAGCGCGGTGACATCGGCTCCACCATGGAGGCCTACGCCGCCGCCTGGCTGGGGGAGGACTCCCCGCTCGCGGCGGACGCGGTGACGCTCAGTCCCTACCTCGGCTTCGAGTCGCTGCGCCCGGCCCTGGACCTGGCCGCCCGCACGGGCCGCGGCACGTTCGTGCTCGCGCTCACCTCCAACCCGGAGGGGCGCTCCGTCCAGCACGTCGGGGGCCGCGGTTCGGTGGCCCGCGCCGTGTGCTCGGCGGCCGCGGCGGAGAACGACCGGGCCCTCGGGGACGAGGCGTCCGGGGCGGGCCACCGGCCCGGCCTGGGCCCGTGCGGGCTCGTGGTGGGCGCCACGGTCGGCGACGCCCTGGCGGAGCTCGGGATCGACCTGGCCGGGGTGCGCGGCCCGCTGCTCGCCCCCGGCTACGGCGCCCAGGGCGCCCGCGCCGAGGACCTCCCGGCCGTGTTCGGCCGCGCCTCCGGCCAGGTGCTCGCCACCTCCAGCCGGGCGATCCTGGGCCGGGGCCCGGACGTGGCCGCGCTGCGGGAGGCGGTCGAGCGCTCCGCGGGGGAGCTGGCGGCGGCGCTGGGCTGAGGTCCCGCGGTCCCCGCCGGGCGCGCGCCGCGGGCGACACCCCTGGTCACGCCCCGGTCGTGTCGCGTTGCGACGGATCCATAATCATGTAGTTTCTTTAGCAAACGGGCCGTCCGTCCTCCTGTGGGACGAAGGCTGCGGCCCGTGGCGACGAGGAGGATCTACATGGCACTGCGTCCGTTGACCGATGACGAGCGGGCCGCCGCGAGGGAGAAGGCCACCCGGGCACGAACGGCGCGGGCCGACGTGAAGAAGGGGCTGCGCGAGCGCCGGATGTCGGTGGCCGACATCCTCGAGCGGGCCGAGCAGGACGAGGCCGTGAGCCGGCTGAAGGTCTCCGACCTGCTCGAGTCCACCCCGGGGATCGGCAAGGTGCGCTCGGCGGCCATCATGGAGCAGATCGGCATCGCCCGCACGCGGCGGCTGCGCGGGCTCGGCGTGCACCAGCGCAAGGCGCTCATCGAGTACCTCGACCGCTGAGCCCGGCGGGCGGGTGCGGGGGCCGGGTCGCGATCCGGTAGATTGGGGTGTTCCCCGCCCCGTTCCCAGGAGGATGCCCGTGAGTCCCGACGCGCCCCGCGCCGCGCGCCCGTCCCTGACCGTGCTCGCCGGACCCACGGCCGTGGGCAAGGGCACGGTCTCGACCTACGTCCGGGACCACTACCCGCAGGTGTGGCTGTCCGTCTCGGCGACCACCCGGGCCCCGCGCCCGGGGGAGGTCGACGGGGTGCACTACTTCTTCGTCTCCGACGAGCGCTTCGACGCGATGGTCCGCGACGGGCAGCTGCTCGAGTGGGCCGTGGTGCACAACTCCCACCGCTACGGGACGCTGCGCTCCACCGTGGAGCAGGCGCTGGAGCGCGGGAGCTGCGTGCTGCTGGAGATCGACCTGCAGGGCGCACGCCAGATCCGCACCACCATGCCGGAGGCCAACTTCGTCTTCCTCGCCCCGCCCAGCTGGGACGAGATGGTGGCCCGGCTGGTGGGCCGGGGCACCGAGACGCCCGAGGAGCAGCGGGTCCGGCTCGAAACCGCTAAACTGGAACTCGCGGCAGAGCCGGAGTTCGACCACACCGTCGTCAACGACCGCGTCGAGCGCGCCGCCGCCGAACTCGTGCAGCTCATGGGGGTCGACCCCGAGCAGGCACCCTGATACCCGTCCACCGCGTTTGGAGCAATCGCTTGTCTACCCACACCGAAGGCATCATCAACCCGCCGATCGACGCCCTGCTGAGGAAGTCCGACTCCAAGTACGGACTCGTGATCTTCGGCGCCCGTCGCGCCCGGCAGATCAATGCCTACTACTCGCAGCTGCACGAGGGCCTGTTCGAGTACGTCGGTCCCCTCGTCGACACGCAGCTCAACGAGAAGCCCCTGTCCATCGCCTTCCGTGAGATCGACGAGGGCCTGATCGAGGGGCGCCCGGTGGAGCACGCCGGCTTCGCCGAGAACGGGCAGCTCACCACCGAGGCTGACCTCGCCGCCGACGTCTTCGGCGCCGACTTCTTCGCCCAGGGCACGGAGGAGGACTTCTCCGCCGGCGCGCCGTTCTCCGACGAGGCCACCGTGGACTTCTCCGCGGGCGAGACCCCCCTCGAGCCGCTGGGCGACCTGCCCGGCAGCGGCGAGGACAACCCGGCCAACGGTGCCGGCGACGCCGCCGACGCCGCCCCGGAGGAGCCGGGCCGGGAGCCCGGGGACCTCCAGGACCTGTGAGCCGGCCCCGGCCCGTGCGGCAGGGCGCAACGGCGTGAGGGTCGTCCTCGGCATCGGCGGGGGCATCGCCGCCTACAAGGCGGCGCTGCTGCTGCGGCTGTTCACCGAGGGCGGCCACACGGTCGTGCCCGTGCCCACCGAGGCCGCGCTGCGCTTCGTGGGCGCCCCCACCTGGGAGGCGCTCTCCGGCCAGCGGGTCAGCACCGGGGTGTTCGAGCGGGTGGACGAGGTCAACCACGTCCACCAGGGGCAGAGCGCCGACCTCGTCGTCGTCGCCCCCGCGACCGCGGACCTCCTCGCGCGCGCGGCCCACGGGCTCGCCGACGACCTGCTGACCACCACGCTGCTGGCCACCCGCGCCCCCGTGCTGTTCGCCCCGGCGATGCACACGGAGATGTGGCTGCACCCCGCCGTGCAGGCCAACGTCGCGACCCTGCGCGCTCACGGGCACACCGTCCTGGAGCCCGCCGTGGGGCGGCTGACGGGCCCCGACACCGGCCCCGGCCGGCTGCCCGAGCCCGAGGCCATCCACGCCGCCGCCCTGCGCCTGGCCGGGAGCGGCGGGACCGCCGGCGGCCCGCTCGCGGGCACGCGGGTGCTGGTCAGCGCCGGCGGCACCCGCGAGCCGCTGGACCCGGTCCGCTTCCTCGGCAACCGCTCCTCCGGCAAGCAGGGCGTGGCCGTCGCGGCCGCCGCCCGGGACGCCGGCGCCGAGGTCACCCTCGTGGCCGCGCACCTCGAGACCCCCGTCCCGGCCGGCGTGGAGGTCGTGCACGCCGGCACGGCCGAGCAGCTGCGCCGGGCGTGCGTGCGGGCGGCCGCGCGGGCCGACGTCGTGGTGATGGCCGCCGCCGTGGCCGACTACCGCCCGGCCCGGGTCGCCGACGCGAAGCTGAAGAAGGCCGAGGACGGCTCCAACCCGGTGCTGGAGCTCGTGCGCAACCCCGACGTCCTGCGGGAGCTCGTGGACCTGCGCAACACCGCCCGGCGCCGCCAGCTCCTCGTGGGTTTCGCCGCCGAGACCGGCGACGCCGAGACCGACCCGCTGACGTTCGGGCGCCGGAAGCTCGTGCGCAAGGGCTGCGACCTGCTGGCCGTCAACCACGTGGGGGAGAACCTGGTCTTCGGCCAGGACTCGACCGCGCTGACCGTGCTCAGCGCGGCCGGCGGCCCCGAGCAGCTGCTCGAGGGTCCCAAGGACGAGGTCGCCCGCGGGCTCGTCGAGCGGATCGCGCAGGAACTGGCCGGCGTCCGCGGCTGACCCGCCCGCGCGGTCGGCCCGTCGCGAGCCGCCCGCGCTGTGCCGTCCGGGGCGGACGGTAGTGTGGTCTCCCGTGAGCGAGACGACCCAGCACCTGAGACTGTTCACCTCCGAGTCCGTCACGGAGGGACACCCCGACAAGATCTGCGACCAGATCAGCGACTCGATCCTGGACGACCTCCTGCGCCAGGACCCCGAGTCCTCCGTGGCCGTCGAGACCATGGTGACCACGGGGCTGGTCCACGTGGCCGGGGAGGTGAAGACCCGCGGCTACGTCGAGATCCCCAACGTGGTGCGCAAGACGCTGCTGGACATCGGCTACAACTCCTCCGTGCACGGCTTCGACGGCGAGTTCTGCGGGGTGTCCATCAGCGTGGGGGAGCAGTCCCCCGAGATCTACGAGGGGGTGTTCCAGTCCCTCGAGGTCCGCGAGGGCACCGCGCGGGACGCCCGCGACGCCCAGGGCGCCGGGGACCAGGGCATCATGTTCGGCTACGCCTCCGACGAGACCGAGGTGCTGATGCCGGCGCCGATCCACATCGCCCACCGGCTCTCCGAGCAGCTCGCGCGCGTGCGCAAGACCGCCGTGCTGCCCGGTCTGCGCCCCGACGGCAAGACCCAGGTCACCCTCGGCTACGACGGCCACCGGCCGGTGGCGGTGGACACCGTGGTGGTCTCCTCCCAGCACGTCGAGGGCTACGACCTCGACCAGCTGGCCTCGGACCTCCGGCAGAGCGTGATCACCCCCGTGCTCGAGGAGACCGGGCTCGACCTGTCCGGGACCCAGATCATCATCAACCCCGCCGGCAACTTCGTGCGCGGCGGGCCCGTGGGCGACGCGGGGCTGACCGGGCGCAAGATCATCGTGGACACCTACGGGGGCATGGCCCGCCACGGCGGCGGCGCCTTCTCCGGCAAGGACCCCTCGAAGGTCGACCGCTCCGCCGCCTACGCGATGCGCTGGGTGGCCAAGAACGTGGTGGCCGCCGGGCTCGCCGACCGGGTGGAGGTGCAGGTCGCCTACGCGATCGGGCGCGCCGCCCCGGTCGGGCTCTACGTCGAGACGTTCGGCACCGCGCACGTCGACCCCGTCCGGATCGAGCGGGCCATCCGCGAGGTCTTCGACCTGCGCCCGCTGGCCATCATCGAGGACCTCGAGCTCAAGCGCCCGATCTACGCGCGGACCGCCGCGCACGGGCACTTCGGCCGCCCCGACCCGGAGTTCACCTGGGAGCGCACCGACCGCGTCGCGGACCTGCGGTCGGCCGCCGGGCTCTGAGCATGGCCCCGGAGGACGCCGAGGCCTCCGTGCAGGCCCCGCGGCAGCTGTCGCTCCTCTCGGGCTTCCCGCCCCGGCCGCCGCGCCCCGACACCAAGGGCGTGGGCGCGGCGCTGCCGGCAGAGCAGGACCCCGTGGCCCGGGTGCTGCTGGACACCCACGTCCCGCACCTGGACCGGGTCTTCGACTACGCCGTGCCCGCCGAGCTGGCGGACGCCGCCGTTCCCGGGGCCCGGGTCAAGGTCGGCTTCGGGGGCCAGGAGCTGACCGGCTACGTCCTCGAGCGCGTCGCGGACTCCGAGGTGATGGCCCGCATCCAGCCGCTGCGCCGGGTGCTCTCCCCGCTGCCGGTGCTGAGCCCCGAGATCGCCCGGCTGGCGGAGGACGTGGCGGCGCGCGCGGCCGGCACCACCGCCGACGTCGTGCGGGTGGCCGTCCCCCCGCGGGTCGCCCGCGTCGAGAAGGAGCTCGAGCAGCGCCTGGCCGGGACACCGGGCCACTCCACCGGGCTGTCCCCGCACGTGCCGGGGCCGTCACACGACGCCGCCCTGGCCGACTACGCCGGCGGCCCCGGCTTCCTGGCCGAGCTGGCCGCCGGCGGCGCCCCGCGCGCGGTCGTCGAGGTGCTGCCCTCCCACCCCGCGCACGACTGGACGGACGTGCTGGCCGCGGCGATCGGCGCCGCCTGGCGGGCCGGACGCGGCGCGGTGGCCGTCGTGCCCGACCAGAAGGCCCTGGCCCGGCTCGAGCGCTCGGTGGTGGACGAGATCGGGGCGGAGCACCTCGTGCGGCTGCACGCCGAGGACGGGCCCACCCCGCGCTACCGGGCGTTCCTCGCCGCCGCGACCGGCCGGGTCCGGGTGGTCCTGGGCACCCGCTCCGCCGCCTACGCTCCGGTGGACGACCTCGGACTCGTGGCCTGCTTCGACGACGGCGACGAGAACCTCGTGGAGCAGCGCGCGCCCTACCAGCACGTGCGCGACGTGCTGCTGCTGCGGGCCGGGCGCAGCGGGTGCGCGGCGCTGTTCGCGGGCCACGCCGTCAGCCCGGAGGCGCAGCGGCTCGTGGCCTCCGGATGGGCCCGGCGGCTGGCCCCCGGACGGGACGTGCTGCGCGCCCACATGCCCCGGATCGTCTCCACCGCCGACTCCTTCCACGTCGCCCGGGACCCGCTGGCCGCCCGTGCCCGGCTGCCCGGGACGGCCTACCGCGCGGCCCGGGAGGGCCTCGAGCGGGGCCCGGTCCTGGTGCAGGTCGCCCGCGCCGGCTACGCCCCCCACCTGGCCTGCGAGCGCTGCCGGGAGCCGGCCCGGTGCACCTCCTGCGACGGGCCCCTCGGGGTGGTCTCCCGCCGCGGGGTGCCGCGGTGCGGGTGGTGCGGACGCTCGGCGCACTCCTGGGCCTGCGCCGCGTGCGGGTCCCGGCGGATGCGGCTGGTCACCGTCGGGGCGCTGCGCACGGCCGAGGAGCTCGGACGGGCCTTCCCGCAGGTGCCGGTCGTGGCGTCCTCGGGCGACGCCGTGCGCGCGGAGGTGCCCGGCGGCCCGGCGCTCGTGGTCGCCACCCCGGGCGCCGAGCCGGTGGCGGAGGGCGGCTACGCGGCGGCCCTGCTGCTCGACGGCAACCAGATGCTGATGCGCCCGGCCCTGCGCGCGGCGGAGCAGACGCTGCGCCGCTGGTTCAACGCCGCGGCGCTGGTGCGCCGGGCCCGCGACGGCGGGGTCGTCGTGGTCACCGCCGAGCACGAGAGCGCCGTGGGCGCGCTCGTGCGCTGGGACCCGGCCGGTCACGCCGAGCGGGAGCTGGCGGAGCGCCAGAGCCTCGGGCTGCCCCCGGCGGTGCGCTCGGCGGCCCTCACCGGGCCGGCCGCGGCGGTGGCGGCCTTCCTGGCCGACCTCGAGCTGCCGGACGCCGTGCGGGTGATCGGGCCCACGCCGCTGGAGGACCACGACCCGGGCGCGGCCGGGGAACCGGCCCCGCACCGGGTGCTGCTGTTCTTCGGCTACGGTGCCGCGGGAGAGGTGACCCGGCGGCTGCGGGCCGCCCGGGCGAAGGCCTCCGCGCTGCGCAAGCACCCGCCCGTGCACGTGCGCTGCGACGTCACCGACCTGCTGTAGCCGGGCCCGCACCGCTCACCGGTCCGGCCCGAGCTCGGTCTTCTCGAACAGCGCGGCCGTGCCGATGCCCCCGGCGGAGCTGATCATCGCCAGCAGCAGGCTCCCGGCGGGCAGCGCCCGCGCCCTCGCGAGCAGGCGGACCACGGACACCGCACCGGAGGCCCCGTAGGCGTGGCCGAGGGCGAGGGCGCCGCCGTCCGCGTTGAGCGTCTCCTCGGCGAGCCCGAGCAGGTCCGCGCAGGCGAGCACCTGCCCGGCGAAGGCCTCGTTGAACTCGACCGCGGCCAGCCGGTCCGGGGCCAGGCCCTGCTCGTCCAGCAGCGCCCGGGCGGCCACGGCTGCGCCCAGGCCCAGCCGGGCGGGGTCGACCCCGACGGTCGCCGCCCCGCGGAAGGCCAGCCCCGTGCGCAGACCCAGCTCCCGCGCCGTGGCGGGCACGGCGACCAGGACGGCGGCCGCCCCGTCCGCGTCGGGGCAGGAGTTGCCGGCCGTCACCGTCCCGCCGGCCTCGAACACGGCGGGGAAGCGCGCCAGCAGCGCCGCGTCCAGGCGCCGCCGCGGGCCGTTGTCGGCCCCCACCGGCCCGTGCGCACCGGGCACCGGCACGAGCTCGCCCGCGAACGTCCCCGCGTCCGCCGCGGCCAGGGCCCGCCGGTGGCTGCGCAGGGCGTAGGCGTCCTGCCGGGCGCGGCCGATCCCGTGCTCGCGGGCGACGGTCTCCGCGGCCGCGCCCATGTCGGGGTCCCCCAGGTGCTCCGGGGCGAACCGGGCGCGGCGGTAGAAGTCGACGCCCCCGTCCTCCCGCCGCCGTCCGCGCAGGGGCGCGGTGCTGATGCTCTCCGCCCCGCCGGCCAGGAAGGCGCGGCCGGCCCCCGCCCGGGCGAGCCGGCAGGCCAGCACGACGGCGTCCAGGCCCGAACCGCACTGCCGGTCCACCGTGACGCCCGGCACGGACAGCGGCAGCCCGGCCTCGAGGGCGGCGAGCCGGGCGAGGTTGCCGCCGGCGCCCACGGCGTTGCCCACCACGACGTCGGCGACCTGTGCGGGGTCCAGCCCGGACTCCTCCAGCAGGCGGCGGAGCACCGGGGCCAGCAGCCGGTGGACGGGCACGCCGTCGAACAGCGTCCCCGAGCGCGCGAGGGGCGTGCGCCGGCCCAGCACCAGCAGCGGCGCCGAGGGATCGGCCGCGGCGCCGGGGGCGGGATCAGCCGAGGGGGCGGACACGGCGGTCTCCGTCGAGGAGCCAGTCCCGGAACAGCCCGCGGCTGAGCTTGCCGCTGCCGGTGAGGGGCAGCTCGCCGAGCTCGACGTAGTGCCGGGGGCGCTTGGCGGGGGCCAGCGCCGACGCCACGCCGTCCTGGAGCCGGCGCCGGCTCAGCCGGCCGTGGACGGGGACGACCCCGGCCACCACCCGCTGGCCGCGGGCCCCGTCCGGCACCCCGGTCACGACGGCGTCGGCCACCCCGGGCACCGCCGCCACCGCGGCCTCGACCTCCTGCGGGTAGACGTTGTGCCCGGCGGTGACGACCATGTCCGCGCTCCTCCCCAGCACGTGCAGCTGCCCGTCGCGCAGGACGCCCCGGTCGCGCACGGTGGCCATCCCGCCGAGCTCGCCGAGGGCCCGGCCGTCGTCGCCCCACAGGTAGCCGTCGCAGACCAGGCGCGAGCGCACGCAGACGGTGCCGGGCGTCCCCTCCGGCACCGGGCGGCCGTCGTCGTCGAGCACGGCGAGCTCCACGCCGGGGAAGGCGGTGCCCACGGCGGTGCCCGGGGGTGCTGCCGGCTCCCCGGGCCCCTGGCGGCGGGCGGCGACGAAGCCGAGCTCGGCGGCGCCGTAGTACTCCCAGAGCGTGGCCCGCGGGGCCCAGCGGCGCGCCGCCTCCTCCGTGCGCCGGTCCAGCTCCTGCCCGGCGCTCACGATCGCCGTGAGCCCGCCGGCGTCGACGCCGGCGGCGAGGCCGCGCTCCGCGAGCACGCGCAGCGCGGCGGGCACGAGGACCAGGCGCGTGACGCCCCGTCCGGTGATCTGCGCGTGGGCCGCGGCGACGTCGAAGCGCGGCAGGGTGGAGAAGACGGCCCCGGCGTACAGGCACTCGGAGAGGGCGTAGAGGTTCAGGCTCGCCGAGAGCGGGCCGGGGGCCAGGACGCGGTCGTCGGGGCGCAGCCCGAAGCGGTCGACGGAGGCCTCGAAGGACCGCCGCCAGGAGTCCCGGCTGCGGCGGAAGCCCTTCGGCACGGCGGTGGTGCCCGAGGTCAGGCCGATCAGGAACGAGGACGCGGGATCGCCGTCGCGCAGGCGCGCCGGGGCGGGTGCTGCGGGCAGGCGGGGGGCGACGTGCCGCAGCACGGTACCGGCCGTCCCGTCCGGCCAGAGCGGGTCCAGCACGGCGCACTCCCGTTCCTCGGCCACTCCGGCGGCCCACCGGACGGCGAAGTCCGTGCCGTTGCCCTGCCGGAGCACGCCCGTGGGCGCGCCCGAGGCGGCCAAGGCCGACGCCCGGGAGACCAGCGACTGCCAGCTCAGCTGCTCGGCGCCGCACACGACGGCGAGCTCCTCCGGGCGCTCCTCGGCCCAGCGCGCCACGCGGTCCAGGAAGGGCATGCCCTCATCCTAGGGCCCCCGGTGCGGCGGGCCGGAGCCCGGGACCGCACCCCCGGAGGGTCTTGGCGTGCGCCCCCCGGTGTGGTGGGCTGGGTCCGGGCGGTCCCGAACCGCCGCCGCCGTCCTGGGAGGTCACCGTGGGGGAAGAGGTCCGGGCCCGCAGCTACACGCGCGAGGAGCGCCAGCGCTACCGGGAGAAGGTGCGCCAGGACCTCGACGTCTTCGAGCTCATGCTCCGCCGCAGCTCCTTCGGGTCCGACCGGCCCATGACCGGGCTGGAGATCGAGCTGAACCTCGTCGACGAGCACTTCGAACCGGCCTTCTCCAACGCGGAGGTGCTCGCGGCGATCGCCGATCCCGGCTACCAGACCGAGCTCGCCCGCTACAACATCGAGCTCAACGTGCCACCGCGGCCGCTGCCCGGACGGGCCGCGCTGGAGCTCGAGGAGGAGCTGCGGGACTCGCTCAACGCGGCGGACGCCCGGGCCCGCGAGGCGGGCTCGCGGATCATCGCCATCGGGATCCTCCCGACGATCATGCCCGAGCACTACCAGCGGGAGTGGATCAGCGACAACAACCGCTACACCGCGCTCAACGACTCGATCTTCGTGGCCCGCGGCGAGGACATCCGCCTGGACCTCCGGGGCCCGGGCGGGGAGCGGGTCGAGACCTGGTGCGACTCGATCGCCCCGGAGTCGGCCTGCACGAGCGTCCAGCTGCACCTGCAGGTGGCCCCGTCCGAGTTCGCGGGCCACTGGAACGCCGCCCAGGCGCTGTCCGCCCCGCAGGTCGCGCTCGCCGCGAACAGCCCGTTCTTCTTCGGCCGGCGGCTGCACGCCGAGACCCGGATCGCGCTGTTCCGGCAGGCCACGGACACCCGGCCGGTCGAGCTGAAGAACCAGGGCGTGCGGCCGCGGGTGTTCTTCGGCGAGCGCTGGATCACCTCGATCTTCGACCTGTTCGAGGAGAACGTCCGCTACTTCCCGGCGCTGCTGGCCGAGTGCTCCGACGAGGACCCCGCGGCCGAGCTCGCGGCGGGACGGGCGCCGCGCCTGGCCGAGCTGCGGCTGCACAACGGGACGGTCTACCGGTGGAACCGCCCGATCTACGACGTCGTCGGCGGGGTCCCGCACCTGCGGGTCGAGAACCGCGTGCTGCCCGCCGGGCCCACGATCGCCGACGTGCTGGCCAACGCCGCCTTCTACTACGGCGCGGTCCGCGTCCTGGCCCGGCAGGAGCGCCCGGTGTGGACGCGGATGAGCTTCGCGGCGTGCGCCGAGAACTTCTCCCGGGCGGCGCGGGACGGGATGGACGCCCGCCTGTACTGGCCGGGGTTCGGGGAGCTGAGCGTGGACGAGCTCGTGCTGCGCCACCTGCTGCCCCTGGCGCACCAGGGCCTGGAGGAGTGGGGCGTGGCCCCGGAGGTCCGGGAGCGCTACCTGGGCATCGTCGAGGCCCGCGCCGTCGCGGGGGTCAACGGCGCCACGTGGCAGACGAACGCGGTCCGGCGGCTCGAGGAGCGGGGCGCGGACCGGCGCACCGCGCTGCGGGCCATGCTGGCCCACTACGCGGAGCACATGGCGGCGAACGCGCCCGTGCACACCTGGCCGCTGCCCTGAGCCCGGCCGGGACGGGCGGCTCTCAGCGGCGGGCGGAGCGCCGCTCGTGCACGTCCCGGGCGACCCCGAGCAGCTCGCGCGCGGAGTCGGCCCAGGACCAGGCCCTCGCCCGGTCGAGGCCGGCCAGCACCTGGGCCCGGGCCCGGGCCGGGTCCTCCAGGGCCCGGACGGCCGCGGCGAAGCCGGCATCGTCGTCGGGGGCGGCGTAGGCGGCGGCCTCCCCGGCGACCTCCCGGAAGATCGGCAGGTCGCTGCACACGACCGGCGTCCCGGCCGCGAGGGCCTCCACGACGGGCAGCCCGTAGCCCTCGGCCCGCGACGCCGTCAGCAGCGCCGCGGCCCGTCCGAGCAGGGCCGTGTACTCGGCCTCGTCGACGCCGTCGTGGAAGACGACCCGCGCCCCGGCCGGGACGAGGGCCTCCAGCTCGGCGCGGCGGGCCGGGGAGATCCGTGAGAGCAGGTGCAGCTCGTGCCCGGGCAGCCGTCCCGCCGCGCGCACCAGGGTCTCCACGTTCTTGTAGGGCAGGAAGGAGCCCATGTAGAGCAGCACCGGCCGCCGCAGCGGCAGCCGCTCCAGGGCCGCCGCGGGCTCCAGCACGGAGCCGGGCTGCGGGGCGTTGGGCACCACGTGCACGGGCCGGCGGGTGAGCCGGTGGGCGGCGATGAGCTCACGGGTGGTGCGGGAGACGGTCACCACCGCGTCGGCGCGGTCCAGCAGCAGCCGCTGCGGCCACCACGCCCGGTGGTAGAGCCGCCAGCCGGCGCGCACCGCCGCGGGCAGGTCCCCGGGCGGGGTGGGGTGGTCGTAGTAGATGAGGTCGTGCAGGGTCAGGATCAGCCCGTGGCGCCGGCCGGCCGAGCCCATGGTCTGCATGGGGGAGAACACGACGTCGGGCGCGTACCGACCGACCACCAGGGCCGTGGCCGCCTCGGCCGCCGACACGGGGGAGGGCCCCGTCAGGTGGGGGACCGGCGGGAGCATCCCCAGCTGCCGCGGATCGCTCACCAGCATCGCCAGGTCCAGGTCGGGGACGTCCGCCGCCAGCCCGGCCATCGCCTCGATCAGCCCCGCCCCGTAGCGGCTGATCCCGTCGTGGCGGCCGATCCGGGTGTACCGGGCGTCCATGAGCAGCCTCACCGGCGCCGCCCCCGCCGCACGATGCGCTGCAGCCCGGTGAACTGGGTGGTGTTGGGGGAGGCCAGGTCCGCCGCGGGCAGCTGTTCGTGCAGCTCCACCGGCTCCGGGGCGGGGGAGGTCAGGAACTCGTGCACCAGCTCGGCCGTGCGCCCGGGCGCCTCGTAGTGGATCAGGTGGCCCACGCCCTCGAGCACCTCCAGACGGTGCCGGGGGACCCAGGAGGCCATCCGCCGCTGCGCGGCCACGGAGCCCAGCGGGTCCTGCGCGCCCACGACCAGCAGGGTCGGCATGGTCAGCTGCATCGCGACCTCCGCGACCGTGTGCGAGACCGACGACTCGTAGGCCTCCAGCAGCACGTCCCGGTCGGCGAACGACGAGAAGTAGGCCCGGTGCTGGTGGCGCACGTACCCGCGCACCCGCGGGTCCTCCGAGGCGGTCAGCACGGACGACATCGCGTCCGTCACCAGCCAGCTCGACAGCAGCCGCCGCCCCAGCTGCTGCGGCAGCACCCGGCCCAGGCGGTAGTAGCCGGCCGTGAGCCGGCTCAGCAGGGCCTGCCCGCCCTCCAGGGCCGGCTCGCAGATCGGGTTGACCAGCACGAGCCGCTCCACCATCGACGGGTGCGCCGCGGCGAAGTGCGCGGCCACCACCGACCCGAAGGAGTGGCCCAGCACCACGATGCCGCGCCGGGCCCCGCCGTCGTGCACGGTGCCGTCGGTCAGGGCCTCGACGAAGCGGCGGAGGAACTCCGCGTACCCCGTGACGTCGTGGCGCCGGTCCGGGAAGCGCTCCGAGCGGCCGAAACCGGGCAGGTCGGGCACGACGACGTGGTAGCGCGAGCGCAGCCGGTCGGCGAGCAGCTGCAGCCCGTGGTGGTCCCCACGGAACCCGTGCACCAGCACGAGCAGCGGCTTCGGGGACCGGTCGACGTCGTAGAACCAGTAGCGCACCTTGTGCCCGTCCAGCACCAGGCTGCGCCGCTCGGCGTACGGGTTCTGCACCGCGCTGCCCGGCACGGCCTCGTCCGGCCCCGCCTCCTGCGCGCCGGTCCCTGCCGCCATGATGCCCTCCCTGCGGGGCCCGCGAGCGCCCGGTGCGTCCCGGCCCGCTGTCGATGCTAGCGGCTGCGCCCGGGCGCTCGCGGGCGGGGCGCGGGGTGCCGCTGGGCTAGGATGGGACGGATTCCACCACCGTCGGCGCACTGCCGGGCCCCTGTGATGCCCGGGTGCCGCCCACGCGACCGCGCGCCGCCCGATCCGGAGGCCGGCGGCGGTCGACGACCGCGAAGGCGAGGACCGTGACCGAACAGCAGCACACGACCGAGAGCACCGGGTACGACTTCCGCGCCATCGAGGCGGCGTGGCCGTCGTTCTGGGCGGAGCAGAGGGTGTACGAGCCGCTCGACGACGGCTCCCGGGAGCGCCGATACGTCCTCGACATGTTCCCCTACCCCTCGGGCGACCTGCACATGGGCCACGCGGAGGCGTTCGCGATGGGCGACGTCGTGGCCCGGTACTGGCGCCAGCGCGGCTACGACGTGCTGCACCCGATCGGCTGGGACTCCTTCGGGCTGCCCGCGGAGAACGCCGCGATCAAGCACGACGCCCACCCGGCGGAGTGGACCTACGCCAACATCGCGACGCAGAAGGCCTCGTTCCAGCGCTACGCCATCAGCGCGGACTGGACCCGGGAGATCCACACCTCCGACCCCGAGTACTACCGGTGGACGCAGTGGCTGTTCCTGCAGTTCCACGCCAAGGGCCTG
>JAPSHS010000051.1 GCA_031179495.1 Kocuria sp.
GGGTTCCCCGACCGGGGCGGGGGCTTCCGCGGGCGCCGTGACGACCGTCAGGACGACCGCCGTGGTGGGTACGCCCCGCGCGGTGACCGCCGTGACGACCGGCAGGGTGACCGCCGGGATGACCGCCGTGGCGGGTTCCCCGACCGGGGCGACGGCTACCGTGGCCGCCGGGACGACCGGACGGACATGTCCACCCACCGGCATCCTGCGCCCGAGATCGACGAGGACGTCACGGGCCGGGAGCTCGACAAGCCGACCCGTGCCCAGCTGGGCGCCCTCGAGCCCCGCAACGCCGAGGCCGTCGCCAAGCACCTGGTCATGGCCGGGCGCTACCTGCTGGACGACCCGGAGCTCGCCCTCGAGCACGCCCAGGCCGCCGGCCGCCGCGGCGGCCGCATCGCCGCCGTCCGCGAGGCCGCGGGCGTGGCGGCGTACGAGGCGGGGGACTACGCCCTGGCCCTCAAGGAGCTGCGCACGTTCCGACGGATGACCGGCGCCGAGATCCACCTCCCCCTCATGGTCGACTGCGAGCGCGCTCTCGGGCGTCTGGACAAGGCCGTCGAGCTCGCGACCTCCGAGGCGGCCTCCACCCTGGAGTCCAGCGAGCAGGTCGAGCTCGCCATCGTCCTCGCCGGCATGCGCCGGGACCAGGGCGACGCCCAGGGAGCCGTCGACGCGCTGAGCATCCCGCAGCTCGACAAGAACCGTGGCTTCGCCTACAGCCCCCGCCTGTTCCGCGCCTACGCCGAGGTCCTGCGGGGAGTCGGCCGGGAGCGGGAGGCGTACACCTGGGACCGTCAGGCCGTCGTGGCCGAGGCGGCCCTCGGGACGGGGCAGTTCGCCGAGCCCGAGATCATCGACTTCGACGACGAGGACGAGGACGAGCAGGCACCGGCCACCGGGGTCGCCCTGCCCGAGCCGGAGACCGCCGAGGAGACGGAGGAGGACACCGCTGCGGCAGGTGTCGCCGTGACCACGGCCGCCGGCCCGCAGGATGGTGTGGCCGACGCCGCGGACGACGACTCCGATGCCGTGCTCGACGAGGGCACCGACGAGGAGCCCGACGAGGACCCCGACGACTCGGAGGAGGACCTCGACCCGGACGACGACTTCGAGGGCGGCTCCGAGCCGGACCTCGATCCGGACGACGACGAGGAGCTCGTGGACGACGACGCCGAGCTGGACGACCCGGACGGCGGCGACGAGGCGCACGGTGCCCAGCATGGCTGAGCGCCTCCTCGACCGCTACGATGCCGTCCTGAGCGACCTGGACGGCGTCGTCTATGCCGGTCCCCACGCGATCCCGGGAGCGCCGGAGGTCCTGCGCACGATCGCCTCGGACGGAACGCCCGTGGTCTTCGTGACCAACAACGCCTCGCGCTCCGTCGCGTCGGTCGCCGCGCACCTCACGCACCTGGGCGTGCCCACGGGCTCCGACGGCGTCGTGAGCTCGGCCCAGGCGGGGGCCGAGCTGTTAGCCCGGCGCCTGCCCGCCGGGACGAAGGTGCTCGTCACGGGTTCCGAGGCCCTCGCCGAGGTCGTCGCGGACGCGGGCCTCGTCCCGGTCCGGACCCAGTCCGAGGAGCCCGCCGCCGTGATCCAGGGCTTCGATCCCGGTCTCGGCTGGGCGCAGCTGGCGGAGGCGTCCTTCACCCTCGCGGACCCCGCCGTGCTGTGGGTCGCGACCAACACCGACCTCTCCATCCCGCAGGCGCGGGGACTGGCCCCCGGCAACGGGACGCTGGTGGCGGCGGTCGCCGCCGCCACCGGGCGGACGCCCGTGGTGGCCGGCAAGCCCGAGGCGCCCATCTTCCGCACGGCGGCCGAGCGTGCGGGCAGCACGCGGCCCGTGGTGCTGGGGGACCGTCTCGACACCGACATCCGGGGCGGCAACGCCGCGGGGTTCGCGACCGTGGCCGTCCTCACCGGCGTGGACACGCTCGAGACCATCCTCGCCGCCTGCGGCGCGGAGCGCCCCGACCACGTCGTCGGGACGATCGAGGCGCTGTTCGAGCCCTATCCGGACGTCGAGGTCTCCGCCTCGGACCGCGGTCACACGGCGCGCTGCGGGGCCGCGTGCGCCGAGACGGACGGCACCCGGCTGCGGGTCGAGGGCGACCGGGCGGACCTCGACGCCTGGCGCGCCGCCTGCGGGGCGTGGTGGGCCGCGCACCCCGACGCCGAGCTCCCCGTGGCCCCGGAGCTGGAGTGGGAGGCCCGGGCGTGAGCGCCGACCCGGCGCGGGACGCGGACCCGGCGTCCCCGCCCGTGCCCCCGACGGGTCACGCCCGCGTGGACGCCGTGCTGGACCGCGCCGCGGAGCTGGACCTGCTGCCCGTGGCCGAGCACCCCGCGCGCTACGAGGAGCTGCACGCCGCGCTCGTCGCCGAGCTCACCGCGGAGCCCGGCACCGTCCCGGCCGGTCCGGTGCCCGGCGGAGGACCCGGGCAGAGCGGGCAGGGGCAGTGCGGGCCGCGATGAGCGCCCGCCTGGACCAGGAACTGACCGCGCGGGAACTCGCCCGCTCCCGGACCGTGGCCGCCCGCTGGATCGCGGAGGGCAGGGTGCTCGTCAACGGCGAGCCCGCCACCAAGCCCTCCGCCCGCGTCGGGCCCGGCGACCGTCTGGAGGTCCTGGCGGCGGAGGTCCCCGACTACGTCAGCCGCGCCGGGCACAAGCTGGCCGGCGCGCTGGCGGCCTTTCCGGACATCACGGTGGCGGGCAGGCGCTGCCTCGACGCCGGGGCGTCGACGGGCGGTTTCACGGACGTGCTGCTGCGGGCCGGTGCCCGGGAGGTGGTCGCGGTGGACGTCGGTCACGACCAGCTCGTGCCCTCGTTGCGCCACGACGCCCGGGTCCGGGTGTTCGAGGGCACGAACGTGCGCTGGCTGCGGCCCGAGGACATCGGCGGCCCGGCCCAGCTGACGGTGTGCGATCTCTCCTTCATCTCGCTGACCCTCGTCGTCGCCCCCCTGGCGGGGGCCACGGTGCCCGGTGGGGACCTCGTGCTCATGGTCAAGCCCCAGTTCGAGGTCGGCGCCGACCGGCTCGCCCGCACGGGCGTGGTCACCAGCGAGGAGGAGCGGGCCCGGGCGGTCGACGCCGTGGCCGCCGCCGCACGGGCCTGCGGCCTGACGGTGCTCGGGCGGGAGCGCAGCCCGCTGCCCGGCCAGGACGGCAACCACGAGTTCTTCCTGTGGTGCCGCCGGGACGAGGCGGAGGGAACCCCCTGAGATTTACCGCCCTCGCGTAGGGTGGTGAGCGGTGCCCGGTCCCGGGCACGGCGCGCAGCACGGGCCGGTCCCGGTACCGACGACGCCCGCGTGCACCGAGCAGTCGAGAACGGGAGGATCCTGTGAGCAGGAAGATCCTGGTCATGGCCCACATGGGCCGGCAGGAGGCCAAGGACGCCGCGCGCGACTCCTGCCGCCAGCTCCACGACTCCGGCCTCGTGCCGGTGATCTCGCGCGACGACCTGGAGGCCCTTCAGGAGGACGGGGCGCCCCTCGTGCCCGTGGAGGTCATCGAGGAGGACGTCTCCCTGCGGGAGATCGAGCTCGTGATGGTGCTCGGCGGGGACGGGTCGATCCTGCGCGCCGCGGAACTGGTGCGCAGCATGGACACCCCGCTGCTGGGCGTGAACCTGGGCCACGTCGGCTTCCTCGCGGAGAGCGAGCGCTCGGATCTCACGGAGTCCGTCGAGGCGATCGTGGACGGGCGCTACACCGTCGAGCAGCGGATGACCATCGACGTCACCGTGTGGCAGGACCAGAAGAAGGTCCTGCACACCTGGGCCCTGAACGAGGCCTCGGTGGAGAAGGGCGACCGCGAGAAGATGATCGAGGTCGTCGTCGAGGTGGACCGGCGCCCGCTGAGCACGTTCGGCTGCGACGGCGTGGTGCTCGCCACCCCGACCGGTTCCACCGCCTACGCGTTCTCCGCGGGCGGTCCCGTCGTGTGGCCGGAGGTCGAGGCGCTGCTCCTCGTCCCGCTGAGCGCCCACGCCCTGTTCTCCCGGCCCCTCGTCATCTCCCCGAACTCGATGATGGCCGTGGAGGTGCTCACCCGCACGGACGCCCGCGGGGTGCTGTGGTGCGACGGGCGCCGCACCACCGAGCTGCCGCCCGGATCCCGGATCGAGGTGGTGCGCTCCCCGAAGGCCGTCAACCTGGCCCGGATGTACCGCACCCCCTTCTCCGAGCGGCTCGTCCGGAAGTTCGAGCTGCCGACGACCGGCTGGCGCGGCCCCGTGCCCCCGCACGAGGCGGCCGCGGCCCGGACCGCGGCCCTGCCCACCGTCCGCGCCGACGGCAGCGGCTTCGGCCGCCCGGCCCCGCTGCCGAAGTCCACCGTGGGGCACGAGATGCCCCACGGCTCCGAGTCGGCGCCCGTGGGGCCCCGGACCGAGACCGCGGAGGCCGACTGAATGATCGAGGAGATCCACATCCACGACCTCGGCGTCATCACCGACGCCGTGCTGCCCCTCGGACCGGGGCTGAGCATCCTCTCCGGTGAGACCGGCGCGGGCAAGACCATGGTCGTCACCGCCCTCGGGATGCTGCTCGGCAACCGCTCCGACGCCGGGGCGGTGCGCTCGGGGGCGCCCCGGGCCGTCGCCGAGGCGGTCGTGCGGGTCCCGGCCGGGCACCCGGCCGCGGCGCTCGTGGAGGACGCCGGCGGAGCCGTCGACGTCGAGGCCGTCGGGGACTCGGACGAGGCGCTCGTCACCGTGGCCCGGACGGTGACCGCGGAGGGCCGCAGCCGGGCCCACGTCGGGGGCCGCTCCGCCCCCGTGGGCACGCTCTCCGCCGTGGGGCAGACCCTGGTGGCGGTGCACGGGCAGTCGGACCAGCTGCGGCTGAAGTCCGCGGCCGCCCAGCGCCACGCCCTCGACCAGTACGCGGGGGAGGAGCTGGCCGCGGAGCTCCGGCGCTACCGCGAGCTGCTCGCCGAGTACCGCGCCGTGCAGCAGACGCTGCGGGAGGTCACCGAGCACGGCCGCGAACGCGCCCTCGAGGCCCAGAGCCTGCAGGGCGCCCTCGAGGAGATCGACGCGGTGGACCCCCAGCCGGGGGAGGACCAGCGGCTCGACCAGGAGAGCCAGAAGCTCACCAACCTGGAGCAGCTGCGCACCGCGGCGCTCAGCGCCCACGCGGCCCTGAGCGGCGGGGAGTTCGCCGACGGCGACAGCGCGGACGCGACCGCCCTCATCGCCGGGGCGCACCGGGCGCTGGACCAGGAGGCGGACTCCGACCGGGACCTCGCGGAGCTCTCCGCACGGGTCGCCGAGCTCGCGGTGCTCGTCAACGACATCGCGGCCGACCTCTCCGGCTACGCCTCGGGCCTCGACGACGAGGGCCCCGCGCGCCTGGCCGAGGTCGAGGCCCGACGGGCCAAGCTCAAGGCCCTGATCCGCAAGTACGGCGCCACCGTGGACGAGGTCCTCGAGTGGGCGGAGCGCTCGCGGGCCCGGCTCGACGAGCTCACCGACGACCCCGCCCGGGAGCAGGAGCTGCGCGCGCGGCTGGAGCAGCTGCACACCGGGCTGAGCGAGCTGGCCGCGCGGATGACCGAACGGAGGCGGGCCGCCGCGCACCGGCTCTCCGAGGCCGTCAGCGCGGAGCTCACGGCCCTGGCGATGCCCAACGCCTCCCTGGTCATCCAGGTGGAGCCCACCGAGGAGTTCTCCGGCCACGGACGCGACGAGATCGCGTTCCTGCTCAAGCCCCACGCGGGCGCCGCCCCGCGGCCCCTCGGCAAGGGAGCCTCCGGCGGTGAGCTCTCCCGGCTCATGCTGGCCATCGAGGTGGTGCTGGCCGCCGTCGACCCCGTGCCCACGTTCGTCTTCGACGAGGTGGACGCGGGCGTGGGCGGCAAGGCCGCCGTGGAGATCGGGCGACGGCTGAAGATGCTCGCCCAGCACGTCCAGGTGCTCGTGGTGACCCACCTGCCGCAGGTGGCCGCCTTCGCGGACCAGCACATCCTCGTCACCAAGAGCGAGGACTCCACCGTCAGCGACGTGCGCGTGCTCGACGAGGAGGAGCGCGTCGTGGAGCTGGCGCGCATGCTCGCGGGCCACGAGGACTCCGCGGCGGCGCGCGAGCACGCCCGCGAGCTGGTCCGCGACGCGGCGCTCTGAGACCTCGTCCCGTGCGGCCGTCCGCACGGTGATCCGCAGCACGCAACCGGTGTCCCGGGAGGGCAAGGATGATAGGGTCGAATTCCGTGGTGAATGCAAACGAAGCCGCCCACGAGGCCGGCGCACAGCAGACCGAAAACCAGCGACCGGGCAAGGTGACCCGCCAGATCTTCGTGACGGGTGGCGTCGCCTCCTCCCTCGGCAAGGGCCTGACCGCCTCGTCCCTGGGCATGTTGCTGCGGGCTCGCGGGCTCTCCGTGACGATGCAGAAGCTGGATCCGTACCTCAACGTCGATCCGGGCACCATGAACCCCTTCCAGCACGGCGAGGTCTTCGTGACCGACGACGGGGCGGAGACCGACCTCGACATCGGCCACTACGAGCGGTTCCTCGACGAGAACCTCGACGCCTCGGCGAACGTGACCACCGGCCAGGTGTACTCCACGGTCATCGCCAAGGAGCGCCGGGGCGAGTACCTGGGGGACACCGTCCAGGTCATCCCGCACATCACGGACGAGCTGAAGAACCGCATGCGCCGCCGGGCGCAGGACGACGACCAGCCGGACATCATCATCACCGAGATCGGCGGCACGGTCGGCGACATCGAGTCCCAGCCGTTCATCGAGGCCGCCCGCCAGGTCCGCCAGGACGTCGGCCGCCGCCACGTGTTCTACCTGCACGTGTCCCTGATCCCGTACATCGGGCCCTCGGGGGAACTCAAGACGAAGCCCACCCAGCACTCGGTGGCCGCGCTGCGCGGGCTGGGCATCCAGCCCGACGCGCTCGTGCTGCGCTCCGACCGGCAGGTCCCGGACACGATGCTGCGCAAGATCGGCAACGCCTGCGACGTCGACCACGACGCGGTGATCTCCTGCCCGGACGCCCCGAGCATCTACGACATCCCCAAGACCCTGCACTCCCAGGGGCTGGACACCTACATCCTCGACTACCTGGGCCTGGACTACCAGGACGCGGACCTGGGGCAGTGGGACCGGCTGCTGAAGGCCGTGCACGAGCCCGCCCACTTCGTCACGGTCGCCATGGTCGGCAAGTACATCGACCTGCCGGACGCCTACCTCTCCGTCTCGGAGGCCCTGCGGGCGGGCGGCTTCGCCAACGACGCGCGCGTGAAGATCAAGTGGGTCGCCTCGGACCTGTGCGAGACGCCGGAGGGCGCCCAGCGGGAGCTGGGCGACGTGGACGCCATCTGCATCCCGGGCGGCTTCGGCATCCGCGGGATCGAGGGCAAGCTCGGCACCCTGCGCTTCGCCCGCGAGCACCGCATCCCGACGCTGGGCCTGTGCCTGGGCCTGCAGTGCATGGTGATCGAGTACGCCCGCACCGAGCTCGGCCTCGCCGGGGCCTCCTCGACCGAGTTCGAGCCGGACACCGGCTTCCCGGTCGTGGCGACCATGGACGAGCAGAAGCAGTTCGTGGACGGCGCCGGGGACCTGGGCGGCACCATGCGCCTGGGCCTCTACGACGCCCACCTGCGCGACGGGTCGGTGGTGGCCGGCGCCTACGGCTCCACGGCGGTCAAGGAGCGCCACCGCCACCGCTACGAGGTCAACAACGAGTACCGCGAGCAGCTGGAGCGGGCCGGGCTGGTGATCTCGGGCACCTCGCCCGGCGGCACCCTCGTGGAGTTCGTGGAGCTGCCCGCGGAGGTGCACCCCTACTACGTGGGCACCCAGGCGCACCCCGAGCTGATGTCCCGCCCGACCCGCCCGCACCCGCTCTTCGACGGCCTCGTCAAGGCCGCGCTCGAGCGCCGGCAGGCCGAGGGTCGCTGAGTCCCGGCCCCTGCCCGCGCGGGCCGCAGGCGCCGCGTCCTCGCCCGGACGCGGCGCCTGCGGCGTCCTCCCGCTGATCCTCCCGCCGACCCCTCCGCTCCCCGCTCCGCTCCGTCCCCGCCGGACGGCCGACCCGGAAGGACCACCATGGACATCCGCCACCTCGCCCCCGACGAGCTCACGGACCGGCTCAGCGACCGCCGCACGGTGGCCTCCGAGACGGTCTACGAGGGCTTCATCTGGAACGTCCAGCGCGACGAGTTCGAGCTCGCCCAGGACACCGATCCCCTCCGGCGCGACTACATCACCCACCCCGGTGCCGTGTCCGTGCTCGTGCTCGACGACGACGACCGGGTGCTGCTGATCAACCAGTACCGGCGTCCGGTGGGCATGACGATGTGGGAGATCCCCGCCGGCCTGCTCGACGTGGAGGGCGAGGACCCGGCCGCGGCCGCCCGGCGGGAGCTGGCGGAGGAGGCCGACCTGCAGGCGGATCGGTGGGACGTCCTGGTGGACTTCCACAACAGCCCCGGCTCCTCCTCGGAGGCCAACCGGATCTTCCTGGCGAGGGGCCTGAGCGACGTGCCCGAGGCCGAGCGCCACGAGCGCGACGGCGAGGAGTCCGAGATCCACGGGGCCTGGGTCCCGCTCGACGACGCCGTGCGGGCCGTGCTCGAGGGGCGGCTGAACTCGCCCTCCGCGGTGGTCGGCCTGCTCGCCGCGCACGCCGCCCGCGCCGACGGCTACCGCTCCCTGCGCGCGGTCGACACCTCGTGGCCCGGCCACCCCGGGCTGCGCTGACCGGGGGTCCCGCGGACCGCAGTCCCGGGCCCCTCCCGGGCCCGTCGCGGCCCCTCTCCTGGCCCCTGGTGCCGCACGGTGCCCGGCCCGGTCCGGGCTTCCCGGTCACACATCGTCCGGTGCTGTGCTGCGGGCCGCGGCGGGTCTAGCCTGGACGCACGCGCAGCCGGTGCGCCCGGAGGGACGGGGACGTCATGCGAGAGAACACACGCGTCACTGCCGGAGTGCGCCGGGCGCTGCTCGTCCTGTTCTGCTGCCTGGGCCTGCTGGCCGGGCCCGTGACGGCGCCGGCGTTCGCCGCCACGGCCATCGAGGCCGAGCACCAGCGCCTCGGCGGGGCCGGCGGCCGGCTGGGTGCGCCCCTCGGGCCCGAGCGCTGCGGCCTCGTGCGCGGCGGGTGCTACCGGAGCTTCGAGGGGGGCAGCATCCACTGGTCCCCGACGACCGGGGCCCGCGCGACCTGGGGGGCGATCCGCGGCGCGTGGGCCGCACAGGGCTACGAGCGGGGTCGCCTGGGCTACCCGGTGGGGCGCGAGACCTGCGGGCTGCGCGACGCCGGGTGCTACCAGGGCTTCGAGGGCGGGGTGATGCTCTGGTCCCGGGCGAGCGGGGCCCACCCCACACACGGCGGCATCCGGGCGGCCTGGCTGCGTGAGGGCGCCGAGCGGGGCGCGCTCGGCTACCCGACCTCGGGGGAGTCCTGCGGGGGCGGCACCTGCCGCCAGTCCTTCCAGCGCGGCTCCATCACGTGGACCCCGGGCGCCGGGATCCGGGTGCACCGGGAGATCGACCGGGCCGCGTCGGTGTACGTCGTCGTCAACAAGCGCCGGGCCCTGACCCCCGTCGACCACGTCCCGCGCGACCTCGTGTCCGTGGACGGGCAGCTCCTGCGCGCGGACGCCGCGGCGGCGTTCCGGCGGATGCGGGCGGACGCCGACGCGGCCGAGGCCCCGATGACCGCGGTCAGCGGCTACCGCTCCTACACCACGCAGGCCGGTCTCTACCGGGACTACGTGGCCCGCTACGGGCAGGCGCAGGCCGACCTCATCTCCGCCCGGCCCGGTCACAGCGAGCACCAGACCGGGCTGGCCGTCGACATCGGCAACCCGGACGGGGCGTGCGGGCTGCAGAGCTGCTTCGCCGGGACCCCGGCCGGGGCGTGGGCACGGGCGCACGCCCACAAGTACGGCTTCGTCGTGCGCTACCCCTCGGGCTGGACGGCGACCACCGGCTACACCTACGAGCCCTGGCACCTGCGCTACGTCGGCGTGCACGTGGCCACGGGCATGGTCACCCAGGGCATCCCCACGCTGGAGCACTACATGGGGCTGCCGGCGGCGCCCTCCTACTGAGCGGTCCCGGCCCCCGGCAGGTGCCGCTCGTCGGGGCCGGTGTACTCGGACAGGGGGCGGATCAGCGAGTTGGCGGCCACCTGCTCCATGACGTGGGCGGTCCAGCCCGTGATCCGGGCGGCGACGAACAGCGGGGTGAAGGTGGGGATGTCGAAGCCCATCAGCCAGTAGACCGGTCCGGCCGGGTAGTCGAGGTTGGGCTTGATCCCCTTGGCCTCGTCCATGGACCGCTCCAGCCCGTTGTACAGGCCCAGCAGCTCCGGGCGCCCGTAGTGGTCGATCATGGTGTCCAGGGCCGTCTTCATGGTCGGCACCCGGGAGTCGCCGTGCTTGTACACGCGGTGGCCGAACCCCATGACCTTCTTCTTCTGCGCCAGGGCGTCGTCCATCCAGGCCTTGGCGCGGGCCTCGGCGTCCTCGGCGGACTCGTCGGCACGGATGCCCAGCTCCTCGAAGGTGCGCATGACCGCCTCGTTGGCCCCGCCGTGCAGCGGCCCCTTGAGCGCGCCGATGGCCGCGGTGACCGCCGAGTGCAGGTCCGAGAGGGTGGAGGTCACCACGCGGGCCGTGAACGTCGAGGCGTTGAAGGAGTGCTCGGCGTAGAGGATCATCGACACGTCGAACGCCGCGACGACCTCGGGCGCCGCCTCCTCGCCGAAGGCCATCCACAGGAAGTTGGCCGAGTAGCCGAGGTCGTCCCGGGGCTCGACCGGCTCCTGGCCCCGCCGGCGCCGCTGGTCGTAGCACACGACGGCCGGCATGGC
>JAPSHS010000052.1 GCA_031179495.1 Kocuria sp.
GGCCACGGCGGCCCCGTCCAGGCCCCAGCGGGCCGGGTCGCCGAGCGTGTTGCCGAGCAGCGCGCCGAGCACGGTGAACAGGTTCCAGAGCAGGAACACGCCCACGCCCGCGACCCAGAACCCCCGCTTCTCCTCGACGGGGTGGGTCTGGGAGGACGCCGCCGCGTTGGACTCGTCGATGGTCACGTGGGCGGCGAGGAGCCGCAGCCAGCCGCGAGGGCGCACCAGGGCGTTCATGCTCATGCCGTAGACGGCGTTGCGCACCCCGAGCAGCGTCGCCGCGCCCAGCGCCGAGGCCCCGGCCCCACCGCCCGAGACCACGCCGATGAAGGCGAACTGGGAACCGCCCGTGAACATGAGCGAGGACAGGGCGACCGTCTGCCAGAAGCTCAGCCCCGCCGCCACGGACAGCGCGCCGAAGGAGATGCCGTACAGCCCGGTGGCCACGGACAGGGACAGCCCGATGCGCACCGCCGGCGAGCTGCGCCGGTCCGGGGGAACGGCGGAGCTCACGAGCCGGCGGGAGCGGGCACGGCGTGCCGGGGCTCCGGATCGGCCCGGCGGCCCTGCGCGGCGTCGAGCGCGTCCATCGCCTGGACGAGGGCCAGGTGGGTGAAGGTCTGGGGGAAGTTGCCGGTCAGCCGCCGCCGGTCGGGCGACCACTCGGTGGACAGCAGCCCGAGGTCGTTGGCGCGGGAGAGCACGAGGTCCACGAGCTTGCGGGCGCTGTCGGTGCGGCCCGAGCGCGCGTACTGGGCGGCCAGCCACAGGGACGCGCCGAAGTGCGGGTTGTCCTGGCCCGTGAAGCCGTCCACCCCCACCACCCCGGCGTAGGCGTCGGGGTTCTCGGGGTCCACGGGGCCCAGGACGTTGCGGTAGCGGTGGATCAGCCCGCACGGGTGCCGCAGCTCCTCCTCGATCCGCCGCACGGTCCCCAGCATCCGCTCGTCGTCGTAGGCCACGAAGCCCACCTGGGGGAGCTGGAGCAGGGAGGCGTCCACGGTCTTCGCCCCGTAGTGCTGCACGAAGGAGCCGATCTCGGGGTCGTAGCCGCTGGTCCAGATCTCCTCGGCCAGGGCGTCCCGGAGCTGCTCCCACAGCGGCGCGTCCCCGGGCAGCCCGTGCAGGCGCACGGCGTCCACCCCGGACTGCAGGGCCGCCCACATCAGCACGCGGGAGTGCGTGTAGTACTGCCGCTCGCCGCGCATCTCCCACAGGCCCTGGTCCTTGAGCTCGTAGTTGTCCACCACGGAGCGCAGCATCGCCTGCTGGAGCGGCCAGGAGAGGTGGTCCTCCACCGCCCCGCGCCGGCGCAGCTTCTCGAACACGACCATCACGTGGCCCACGGCGTCCGCCTGGTGCTGGCCCGCCGCGCCGTTGCCCTCCCGGACCGGACGGGAGCGCTCGTAGCCCGGCAGGTCCAGCTGGTGCTCCCGCCCGCGGCGCTCCCCCGCGATCCCGTAGATGTTCTGCAGGTCGTGCGGGTCCCCCGCCACGGCCCGCAGCAGCCAGTTGCGCAGCTGGACGGCCTCCCGGTCGTGGTCGTGGTCGAGCATGACCTCCAGGGCCATCGCCGCGTCCCGCAGCCAGGAGAAGCGGTGGTCCCAGTTGCGCTCCTCGCCCACGACGTCCGGCAGGGAGGTGGTGGGCGCGGCCACGAGCCCGCCCGTCTCCTGGTGCATCAGGGCCCGCACCACGAGCAGGGAGCGCCGGACCACGTCCGAGCGGCCGGCCACGGCGTGGCCCCGGACCGGGACGATGTGCACCGGCTCGTCCCGGTCGGCGACCGGCGGGGTGTACAGCCCGGACCAGTCCTGCCACAGCTCCACGGTCCGGGTGAGCTGCTCGTTGACGTCGACCGGCGCCGGCGGCGTGCGGTGGGACGGGAAGTGCGTCAGGACGAAGTCCCGCGCCTGGCCGGCGGAGACGGTGAAGGTCCCGTGGTGGCGGCGCTCGTCGTCGTCGCCCGTGGACTCGGGCAGGGGCTCACCGCGCAGCACGAGGGCGTCCGGTCCGGCCATGGCCACGAGCATGGGCGGGGCGGGGTCGCCGCCCCCGGGGTCCTCCTCCCCCTCGAAGCGGCTGACCCAGGGGACCACGGCGCCGTAGCCGAAGCGGACCCGCAGCTCCTGGTACATCTCGACCTCGCCCGTGAGACCCTCGACGCGGCGGATCAGGTCCGTGCGGGAGGTCAGCGGGAGGAAGTCGGTCACGCGCACCGAGCCGGTGTCCGTGACCCACACGGTCTGCAGCACGAAGGTGTTCTCCACGTAGAACCGCTCGGCGACCTGGGCGCCGCTCTCCTCGTCGTCGAGGATCTCATCACCGGCCTCGTCCACGACCGCGGAGGCGGGGGCGAGCAGCCAGCGTCCGTGGTCGGCCTCGCCCAGCAGGGCGCCGAAGACGGAGGGGGAGTCGAAGCGCGGGGCGCACAGCCAGTCGACGGAGCCGGTGCGGGAGACGAGCGGACCCGTGCGCATGTTCGAGAGCAGGGCGTAGTCCTCGATCAGTGAAGCCATGCCTCAAGATTCGCACATCGGCGCCCCGGCCCGGCTGCTCCGGGCCCGCCCCGGACGGCACCGGCCCTTGAGGGATACCCCCAAGGGGTATAGGGTGGGGGCAGGACCACCGAGGAGGACCCATGACCGACACGCTCCCACCCCACGGGTACACGCAGGACAAGGACGCGTACCTCAAGCGGCTGCGGCGCATCGAGGGCCAGGTCCGCGGCATCCACCGGATGGTCGAGGAGGACAAGTACTGCATCGACGTCCTCACCCAGATCTCCGCGATCCAGTCCGCGCTCAGGGCCGTGAGCCTGGGCCTGCTGGACGAGCACCTGAGCCACTGCGTCGTGGGCGCCGTCGAGGCCGCCCAGGAGTCCGGCGACGGCGCGGGCGTCGACGCCAAGCTCCAGGAGGCGTCCGCCGCCATCGCACGCCTGCTCAAGAGCTGATCCGCCCCGGACGGCCCCGCTCCACCCCTGAACGAATCCACCGACCCCGAGGAGAACACCGTGCAGACCACCGTCACCGTGTCCGGAATGACCTGCCAGCACTGCGTCCGGTCCGTCACCGAGGAGCTCACCGCGCTGGACGGCGTCGAGTCCGTCGACGTCGACCTGGTCGCCGGCGGCGTCTCGCCCGTCGTGGTGACCGCCTCCCGCGAACTGGGCCGGCAGGAGATCACGGAGGCCGTCGAGGAAGCGGGGTACTCGGTTGTCTGAGACCGGCACGCGCGCCACGGTGCCCGGGCAGGTGGCCGGGCCCCTGCGCACCCTCGAGCTCGAGATCACGGGCATGACGTGCTCGTCGTGCGTGAGCCGGGTCGAGCGCAAGCTGGGCAGGCTCGACGGCGTCGACGCGTCCGTGAACCTCGCCCTGGAGACCGCCACCGTCCACGCGCCGGAGGGCGTGAGCGACGAGGAGATCGTCGGGACGGTCGAGAGCGCCGGCTACGGCGCCACCGTCAGGAACGCGCCCCGTCCCGGGACCGGCGACGACGGGACCGGCGGGGGGTCGGTCTCCGCGATGGCCCGTGTGTCCGGCCGGGAGGCCTCCTCGTTGCGCTCCCCCGGGTCCCTGCGCCGGCGCCTGCTCGTGGCGAGCGCCTTCTCCGTGCCGGTCCTCGTCATCTCGATGCTGCCCGGCTTCCAGTTCCCCCACTGGGGCTGGGTCGCGGCGCTGCTGAGCCTGCCGGTCGTGACCTGGGCGGCGTGGCCGTTCCACCGCTCCGCCGCCGTCAACGCCCGGCACCTCACCTCCACCATGGACACCCTCGTCTCCCTGGGCGTGTCCGCCGCGTACCTGTTCTCGCTGTGGAACCTGCTGCGCGATCCCGCCATGACGGCCGACGCGATGCTCGGCCACCGCATGGACATGAGCGGGCACCTGCTCTACTTCGAGACCGGCGCCCTCGTGACCGCCTTCCTGCTGCTGGGCCGCTACCTCGAGGCCCGGGCGAAGGCCCGCTCCGGCGAGGCGCTGCGCGCGCTGCTGGAACTGGGCGCGAAGGACGCCGTGGTCCTGCGGGACGGCGTCGAGACGGACGTGCCGGCCGAGCAGCTGCGGCCCGGGGACCGGATCGTCGTGCGCCCCGGGGAGAAGATCGCCGCCGACGGCGTGGTCGTCGAGGGCCGCTCGGCGGTGGACACCTCGCTGCTCACCGGCGAGTCCCTGCCGGTCGAGGTGGAGGTCGGCGACGCCGTCACCGGCGCGACGATCAACACCAACGGCCGGCTGCTCGTCGAGGCCACGCGCGTGGGCTCCGACACGACCCTGGCCCAGATGGGCCGGGCGGTCGCGCGGGCGCAGACGAGCAAGGCCCCCGTGGCGCGGCTCGCCGACCGGATCTCGGGGGTGTTCGTCCCGGTCGTGCTCGTGATCTCCCTGCTCACGCTGGTGGGCTGGCTGGTGCTCACGGGCGACGCGGGCTCCTCCTTCGTGGCCGCCGTCTCCGTGCTGGTCATCGCCTGCCCGTGCGCCCTCGGCCTGGCCACGCCCACGGCCCTGCTCACCGGCACCGGCCGCGGCGCGCAGCTGGGCATCCTGATCAAGGGCGCCGAGGTGCTCGAGGACACCCGCACCGTGGACACCGTGGTGCTGGACAAGACGGGCACCGTGACCAGCGGCCGGCTCTCCGTGGCCGCCGTGACTCCCGTGGCCGCCTACTCCCGGGACCAGGTGCTCGACCTCGCCGCCTCGGTCGAGCAGCACTCCGAGCACCCCATCGCCCGGGCCGTGGCCGCGGCCACCCCGCACCGGTTCCCGCTCTCCGGGTTCGTCTCGGCCCCCGGCGGGGGCGTCCGCGCGCACGTGGCCGACGGGATGCACTCCCGCTCGGTGGTGGTCGGGCGCACCACCTGGCTCGCCGAGAACGGTGTGCGCCTCGACGGTGCGCAGCTGGACGCGCTGCGGCGCGCCCAGGAGGGCGGCTTCACCACGATCCTCGTGGCCGTGGACGGGGCGCTCGCGGGGTTCGTGGACCTGCGGGACACCGTGAAGGACGACGCCCGGGAGGCGATCGACCGGCTCAAGGGCCTGGGGCTGCGGCCCGTGCTGCTCACCGGCGACAACGAGCCGGTGGCCCGTTCCGTCGCGGCCGAGGCCGGCATCCCGGCCGAGGACGTCGTGGCGGACGTCAGCCCGGAGGGCAAGGTCGCGGTGGTCCGCGACCTGCAGGACGACGGGCGGGTGGTCGCCATGGTGGGCGACGGCGTCAACGACGCCGCGGCGCTGGCCCAGGCCGACCTCGGGATCGCGATGGGCTCCGGGACGGACGCGGCCATCGAGGCCGCCGACATCACGATCGTGCGCAGCGACGTGGGGTCGGTCCCCACGGCCATCGCCCTCTCCCGCCGGACCCTCGCCGTCATCAAGTCCAATCTGTTCTGGGCCTTCGCCTACAACGTGGTGGCCATCCCCGTGGCGGCGGCCGGCCTGCTCAACCCGGTGATCGCGGGCGCCGCCATGGCGTTCAGCTCCGTGTTCGTGGTGCTGAACTCGCTGCGGCTGCGCGGCTTCGGCCGCTGACCGGGACGCGGCCCCGCACGCAGGAACGCCCCGGGGGACCGATGTCCTCCCGGGGCGTTCCTGCGTGCGGGGTGCGCCGCTCAGGCGTCGCTGTTGCCCGGGCTGGCCACGCTCTCCTCGTCCTCCTCGAGGACCGGCAGGTCGCTCTTCTGCTCCTCCTGGGCCACGTCCGTGGGGTCCTCGTCCGGATCGGCGTCCGGCTTGTCCGCCATCCGCTGCTCGACCTTCTTCTCGAACTCCGCGTCACCCTCGGTGGGCGGTTCCGGCTGCTGGCTCATGCTGATTCCTGTCGTAGGGCCTCGAGCGGGGCGCGGGGTCGGCCCCACTGCTCAGGTCCCTTCCAATCTACTGAGCGGGCCGCCGGCGGCCAAGTGCCGTGGCCGCCGGGTCAGGCCCGCGGGGCGGAGGCCGAGCCGTCCTCGCCCGTGCTCCCGCCCACCCCCTCGCCGGGGCCGTCGGCCGGGCCCTCGGCGGGGCGGCGGCCGCGCAGGTCCTCGCCCTCGGTGTCGGGGTGGACCCGCTGGCCGAACTCGGCCTCGCCGGACGGCCGCGCGGCGGCCTGGCGGCGGGCGCGGGCCTCGGCGTAGAGCTTCGCCGAGGACCGGTTGACGCCGGTGCCCTGGCCGAGGTGGGGGTCGTTGGGCTTCTCGACGATCATGAGCGTCGCGCTGAACACCAGAGCCACGATGAACACGATGCCGGCCGCGGTGAAGGCGAGGTCCAGGCGCGGGGTGTTCCCGGTCCCGCCGCTGGCGAGGACCGCCACACCGCCGAACGTGACGGCGGCCAGCACTGCGGAAAGGACCAGGGGGCCCTTGACGTCGGCCCGGAAGCCGTCTCGCGAGCCCTTGCGCTGTGCCACTCGTCCTCCTCGTGAACCGGTGTCGCCGGCAGGACCGGGCCTGCCGTGCGGTGGCCCAGTCTACGCCGTTCCGGCCGGGGCCTGTCCTCGGCGGTCCTCGTGCCGGAGGCTCAGCGCGGCGAGCAGGTGGGTGACCCCGATGACCACCGCGGCGGCGCCCACCACACCGAAGAGCGCCTTGGCGCCGAGATCCACCACCAGCACGAGGCCCGTGGCGGCGAGGACGGTGACGAGCCCGGCGATCGTCCAGTCCCGGCCCAGCGGGAAGGCGGTGCGGAACTTCAGCCCGAGCGCGAGCTCGGTGAGGCCGGCGACGCCCAGGACGAGCCCGGCGTAGAGCACGAGAGCGCCGGGGCTGTCCGCGCCGACGAGCGTGAGGATCCCGCCCACGACGTAGAGCACGCCGTAGGACTGCGGGACCTGCCGGCTCGGCCCCATGTCCACGTGGTCGTTGCCGTTGAGCCGCAGCTGGAGCAGGATGCTCGCCGCGCCCGTCAGCAGGAGGTAGAGGCCCACGCCCCAGACCACGACGCCCATCGTCGGCTCCTGCCAGAAGATGGTCACGGCGGCGAGGACGAGGGCCACGAGCGCGCGCAGCAGCGTGGGCGCGAACAGGTCGCGGTGGATGCCGGTGCTCGGATCGGGGTTCACGGTGGGGCCTTTCGGGGACGGCTCGTCGGGAGGGGCCCGGTGCGGCGCCCCGTGCAGGGCCCGCGGGGCACGGGACAGTCTAGCGAGCGGCCCCGGCGCCCGGCCCGGGCGCCGAGAGCACCCGCGCGAGGACCGCGAGGGCGTCCGGCAGGGCGTCCCCCTCGGGTGCGGCGCCGGTGGCGCCGAAGCCCACGACGACGCCGCGGCGCCCGCCACGGGCACCTTCCGCCCAGTAGGAGCCCAGCGCGGCGACCCGCACGCCCGCCGCCGCCGCGCGGGCCACGACGTCCTGCTCCTCGAACGCCACCTCCCCGGTGAACTCGAGCACGGCGTGCAGCCCGCCGTCCATGGGCACGGCCCGCACCCCCCGGACCCCGGCGAGCGCGACGGTGAGCAGGTCCCGTCGGCGCCGGTACTCCCGCCGCATCCGGGCGGTGTGCCGACGCAGCCCGCCGTCGGAGAGGAAGCGGGCCATGGCGTCCTGGGCCACCGCCGAGGCGGGGTTGCCGAGGTCGGTCCGCAGGCGCAGCAGCTCCTCGCGCAGGGCGGGTGGGGCCAGCAGGTAGCCGACCCCCAGTCCCGGCGCGAGGACCTTGGTGAAGGAGCCGAGCGTGGCCACGTGCCCCCCGGCCCCGAGCCGCCGGCCGGGGGACGGCGGCTCGGGGACGGTGCCGGGCCCGTGGTCCAGGGAGGACAGGGCCGGCAGGGGCTCGCCGACGTAGCGCAGCTCCGAGTCGTAGTCGTCCTCGACGATCAGGGCGTCGTGGGCGCGGGCCCAGCCGAGCAGCTCGAGGCGGCGGGCCGCGGGCATCGAGGCCCCGAGGGGGTACTGGTGGCTGGGGGTCACCACCACGGCGTCGGGAGCCCGTTCGACCTCCCACTTCCCCGCCCCGGCCCACGCGCCGGACCACGCACCGGACGGCAGGCGGGCGGGGTCGAGGCCCTGGTCGTCGATCGGCACGGGCAGCACCCGGTGGCCGAGCCGTTCCGGCACCCGGCGCAGGGAGGGGTAGCCGGGGTCCTCGACGGCGACGCGCAGCGGGCGGCCGGCGAGCCCGCCGAGCGCGGCGAGCAGGAGCTGGAGCCCGTCCCGGGCGCCGGCCGTGACGAAGAGGTCCTGCGGGTCGCGGACCACGCCGCGCATCAGCCGCAGGTGCTCGGCGATCTGCTCGCGCAACGCCTCCGAGCCCTGCGCCGGCGGTGCGCCCGAGCCGGCGGCGGCCGCGGCGTCCCGCCACGCGGCCCGCCAGCCGGGAGTGGCCAGCCGGCCCGTGTCGGGGCGCCCGGGGGTGAGGTCGATCATCGGCCGCTCGCGGGCCCGGCGCGGGAGCGCCGCGGGCGGGCGCGGGTCCGGCCGGGCGCCCGGCCGCTCCACGCGGGAGCGGGCGAGGTCGGGGTGGACGACGGTGGCCCCGTTGGTCGCGTGCAGGTACCCCTCGCCGTGCAGCTGGTCGTAGGCGGTGACCACGGAGCCCCGCGAGATGCCGAGCCGGGCGGCGAGCCCCCGCGTGGAGGGCAGCGGGTCCCCGGGGCGCAGCGCCCCGGAGACCACCAGGTCCCGCAGCTGCTGCACGAGCTGGGCCGGCAGCGGCGCGGGATCGGCGCGGTCCACGCGCACGGGCACCTCGACGTCGTGGGGATGGCGCACGGGACCTCGGCTCCCTGTCGGCCGCGGAGCGGGCCGCGGACTCCTCGGTGGACTCGCCGGCGGACGAGTGGTCCAACAGATTCTATCGTTGGTGGACCTGTCGGTGGACCACTCGGGCCCGGAGGATGGACGCATGACCGATCTGCAGACCACCCCTGCCCAGACCTCCGCCCGGACCACCTCCCCCGCGGACGCCACTCCCCTGACCGGCTCCCCGCTGGTCAAGCGCGGCCTCGCCGACATGCTCAAGGGCGGCGTCATCATGGACGTCGTCACCGCCGAGCAGGCCCGCATCGCCGAGGACGCCGGCGCCGTCGCCGTGATGGCCCTCGAGCGGGTGCCCGCCGACATCCGCGCCCAGGGCGGCGTGGCCCGCATGTCCGACCCCGACCTGATCGAGGGCATCCAGGCCGCCGTCTCCATCCCGGTGATGGCCAAGGTCCGGATCGGCCACTTCGTGGAGGCGCAGGTCCTGGAGCACCTGAAGGTCGACTACATCGACGAGTCCGAGGTCCTCTCCCCCGCCGACTACGTCAACCACATCGACAAGCAGCGCTTCACCGTCCCGTTCGTGTGCGGTGCCACCAACCTGGGCGAGGCCCTGCGCCGGATCGCCGAGGGCGCCGCCATGGTCCGCTCCAAGGGCGAGGCCGGCACGGGCGACGTCTCCGAGGCCACCAAGCACATCCGCACCATCCGCGGCCAGATCGCGGAGCTGCGGGCCCTGTACGCGATCTCCCCCGACGCCCTCTACGTGAAGGCCAAGGAGCTCGCCGCGCCGTACGACATCGTGCTCGAGGTCGCCCGCACCGGGAAGCTGCCGGTCGTGCTGTTCACCGCCGGTGGCGTGGCCACCCCCGCGGACGCCGCCATGATGATGCAGCTCGGCGCCGACGGCGTGTTCGTGGGCTCGGGCATCTTCAAGTCCGGCAACCCCGCCGCCCGGGCGCAGGCGATCGTGAAGGCCACCGCCTACTACGACGACCCCGAGAAGATCGCCGAGGCCTCCCGCGGGCTCGGCGAGGCGATGGTCGGGATCAACGTGGGCGACCTCCCCGCCCCGCACCGGCTCGCGGAGCGCGGCTGGTGAGTTCCGCACCCCGGATCGGGGTCCTCGCCCTGCAGGGCGGGGTCGCCGAGCACGCCGCGATGCTGCAGGAGCTCGGCGCCGAGCCGGTGCTCGTGAAGACCGCGGAGCAGCTCGCCGGGCTGGACGCGATCGTCCTGCCCGGCGGGGAGTCCTCCACCGTGGACCGGCTGCTGCGCCTGTTCGGGCTCCGGGACCCGCTGCGGGACGCCGTGCTCGGCGGCCTGCCCACCCTGGGCACGTGCGCCGGCCTGATCCTGCTCTCCTCCGGCATCGAGGACCCCGCCCCCGGCCAGCAGACCCTCGAGGTCCTGGACGTCACGGTGGCCCGCAACGCGTTCGGCACCCAGACGGCCTCCGAGGAGGCGGCGTTGACCTGGGGCGAGGACGGCGCCACCGTGCGGGCGGCCTTCATCCGCGCCCCTGTGGTGACCCGCGCGGGCGAGAGCGTCACGGTGCTGGCCCGGCACCGGGGCGAGGTGGTCGCGGTGGCGAGCGGCAATGTCGTCGGCATCTCGTTCCACCCCGAGCTGACCGGGGAGACCACGGTGCACCGGCACCTGCTCTCCCTCGTCGCGTCCCGGCGGGCCCTGCCCGTCTGACCCGCCCGGAACCGCTCCGCGGCACGGTGCCGTCCCGTGGCTCGTCCACGGGGCGGCACCGTGCCGTGAGCACGCTCAGTGCTTCCCGCGCGTGGGGACCACCATCACCGGGCTCTCGGCCTCGTTCAGCACGGCCTGGGAGACGGAGCCCATGAGCAGGCCCCGGAACCCGCCGTAGCCGCGGCTGCCGACCACCACGAGCTCCGCCGTCCGGCCCGCCTCCACCAGCCGGTCCGCGGGGTTCCCCGAGAAGACGTGCGTCCCGACGTCCAGCCCCGGGCAGTCCTCCCGCACGGTCTCCGCGACCTGGTCCACCAGGGCGCGGGCGGGCCCGGTGAGCTCCTCGTGCACCGCCCGGTCCAGGTCCGCGGAGCCCGTGGGCACGCTCGTGGCCTCCGGCACCACCATGACCAGCGTCAGCCCG
>JAPSHS010000280.1 GCA_031179495.1 Kocuria sp.
TGCTGCCGGTGCTGGCCGGGGTGCTCGCCGGCTGGTGGTTCCTGCGCGAGGGCGAGAACCACCTCGACGACTGGATGGCCCTGCGGCTGCCCGCCCGCTGGATCACCTTCCCGCTCGCCACGCTGCTCACCGGGCTGCTCATCGGGGCGGTCGCGGGCGTGCTGGTGATGCTGCTGAGCTGGCTGGCGAACGGCTCGCTCGGGGTCGGCCGGCTGACGGTGATCGGTCCGGACGGCCTCGACGTCCTGCTGTGCTTCGGGGCGGAGGTGGCGGTGGGCGCGGCCCTCGGCTACGTGCTGGGCCCGTGGCTCGAGCACGAGCCGCCCTTCGCGCCGTCCCGCGGCGCACCGGGCGAGGAGCTCGGGCGGCGCGAGACCCGCCGGCGGCGCCGGGCCGAGGCCGCGGCGCGGCGGGCGATGCGCTCGGCCGGGCGCACCGCGCCGCGGGCCGCCGGGTCCGGGGCCGGCGAGCCGGACCCGGGTCAGAGCCGCCGAGCGACCGAAGCGGAGCCCTCCGGCTCCGCCGCGGCGTTCGACGTGGACGCGCCGGTGGGCCCGGAGGGCTCCGCCGAGGCCTCCGGGCCACCGGAGAGGTAGTTCCAGATCCCGTCCTCGAGCTCCTGCTGGCACTGGGCCGTCCCGGAGAGGGTGAGCGTGCTGGACACGCACTGCTGGTAGGCCTCGGCCACGGGCCACAGGGCCAGCCGTGCCCCGCCGGTGACCAGGCCCAGGAGGCCCAGCACGATCGCGGCGACCGCGCTCACGACCAGGAGCCGGCGCCGGCCCGTCCCGCGGGAGCGCACGAGCGCGGCGACGCCGAGCCCGAGACCCGCGGCCGCCGCCACGATCCCGGCCACGGTCAGCCACAGCCCCGAGCCGACGAGCACCAGGGCGACGGCCGCGCACACCAGCGCGGCGCCTGCCGTGCGGGTCGTGGCGGCGCTCCGGGCGTCCGCAGGGGCAGTTTCGGGGCTCGGCCGGGGAGGGGTCATGCTCCTCACTCTAGGCCACCCGCGCGGGGCCTCCCGCTGCCGCCCGACTAGACTCGACGGCATGCGCATCGTGGTCATGGTCTCCGGTTCCGGCACCAACCTGCAGGCGGTCCTCGAGGCCGTCGAGGAGGGCCGGATCGACGTCGAGATCGCCGCCGTGGGCGCGGACAAGCCCTGCCGCGGGCTCGAGCGCGCGGAGGCGGCCGCGATCCCGACGTTCCTCGTCCGGCCCGCGGACCACCCCGACCGGGCGCGCTGGAACCGGGCCCTGCAGGACGCCGTGGCCGCCCACGCGCCCGACCGGGTCCTGTTCGCCGGGTTCATGCGGATCGTGGACGCAGGCTTCGTCGAGGCGTTCCGGGGCCGGATCGTCAACACCCACCCGTCCCTGCTCCCCTCCTTCCCGGGGGCGCACGCCGTCCGGGACGCCCTCGCGCACGGCGTGAAGGTCACCGGCGTCACCGTCCACGAGGTCGTCGCCGACGTGGACGCCGGGCCGATCCTGGCCCAGGCGGCGGTGCCGGTGCAGGACGGGGACACCGAGGAGCAGCTGCACGAGCGGATCAAGGCCGCCGAGCGCGAGCTGCTCGTCGGGACCCTCGGGTCGCTGGCCCGCCCGGTCGCGCTGCACGACGTGCGGTGAAACGGGCCGGCGCGGGTCCGTAAAATGGTCCCCGGCGGATCCCGCCGGCGCCCACGACCTACGACGCTTGGAGAACCTGTGAGCCCCATCCAGCTTGACCGCGTGCCCATCAGACGGGCCCTGGTGTCCGTCTACGACAAGACCGGTCTGGAGGACCTCGCCCGTGGCCTGCACCGGGCCGGCGTGGCCCTCGTCTCCACCGGATCGACCGCGCGCCGGATCGCGGAGGCGGGCGTCCCCGTGACGGAGGTCTCCGAGGTCACCGGGTTCCAGGAGTGCCTGGACGGGCGGGTCAAGACCCTGCACCCGCGGGTGCACGCCGGGATCCTCGCGGACCGCCGGAAGCAGGACCACGTCGACCAGCTCGCGGAGCTGGAGATCGAGCCGTTCGACCTCGTGGTCGTGAACCTGTACCCGTTCGCGGACACGGTGCGCTCGGGCGCCGGCCAGGACGAGGTCGTCGAGCAGATCGACATCGGCGGCCCCTCCATGGTCCGGGCCGCGGCGAAGAACCACGCGGCCGTGTCCGTGGTCGTGGACCCGGCCTCCTACGGCGCGGTGGTCGAGGCAGCCGGCGCCGGCGGGTTCGACCTCGCGGCCCGGCGCCGCCTGGCCGCGGCGGCCTTCGCCCACACCGCGGCCTACGACACCGCCGTGGCCACCTGGACGGCCCAGCAGTTCGAGCAGGACGAGGACGCCAACTTCTGGCCGCCCTACGCCGGGCTCGCCCTCCAGCGCTCCGCCGCCCTGCGCTACGGCGAGAACCCGCACCAGAAGGGCGCCCTCTACGTCGACGAGGCCGCCGCCCCCGGCATCGCGCAGGCCGACCAGCTGCACGGCAAGGAGATGTCCTACAACAACTACGTGGACGCCGACGCCGCCCTGCGCGCCGCCTACGACTTCGACGAGCC
>JAPSHS010000281.1 GCA_031179495.1 Kocuria sp.
GGCCCATCCGGGCGCGCAGCTCCTCGTTGTCGGCGAACATCCGCTGGTTCGCCGCGGCCGGCGGGAAGAGGACGGGCAGCTGCTCGTGCCAGTCGGTGTCGTAGCTGAGCACGGCGACGACGGGCGCACCGGCCGTCTTGGCCCGGTTGCCCTCGGCCATGAGGGGGAGCAGACGCTCCTTGGCCTCGGCGGAGCGGATCCAGGTGACGCGCAGCGGCTGGATGTTCATGGCCGTGGGACCCATCTTGGCGAGCTCGAAGATCGCCCGCAGCTGCTCCTCGCCCACGGGCTCGTCGAGGAACTCCGAGGCCGTGCGGGCCTCGCGGAAGAGGAGGTCGGCGGACAGGTCGTCGAGGGCGATCTGGTTCTGGAGGGCGTGGGCGGTCATGGCGTTCCTTCCGGGTCGGGAGTATTTCCTGTACGCGTCAACAAAATCAGGCCGAGGTCTATGCCGCACGGTCCTGTGCCGTACGTCACGGCCGGGTGGCTACGCTGGGCCCATGTCCGTCACCCCGTCCTCCGCGCGCCGTGCCCTGCTCCTGGGCGCGGCCCTGACCGGGACGGGCGCCCTGCACCTCGCGTGTCCCGCACCCTTCGACGGGCTGATCCCCGGGGTCCTGCCCGGCCCCGCCCGGGCATGGACGCTGGGCTCGGGGGTGGCGGAGCTCGGGGTCGGCACACTGCTGCTCCACCCCCGCACCCGCCGGGGCGGGGGCTGGGCCGCGGCGGCCCTGTTCGTGGGGGTGTGGCCGGGCAACGTCACCATGGCCTGGCGCGCCCGCCACGCCTCGCGGACGCGGCGGGCCGTCGCGATCGTGCGGCTGCCGCTGCAGCTGCCGCTGATCGCCGCCGCGCTGCGCGTCGCCCGGGAGGCCTGAGCGCCGGGTCCGCGGATCTCGTGGTCCCCCGGGGCGCATACGCATTCGGTCACACGTGCACACGGTCCCTAGGCTGGGCAGAGCATCAGGAGCGGGGGCTCCGTTCTCGCCGGGGACTCCTCCCGCTCCATTCCATCGGGGGGTGGAACCGTGTGCGCCCTGCCGCCTCCCGCCCGACCGGCCGGAGGAATTCCTTGACGTCCACCCGCAGCACCGCCGTCTCCCTCGCGCTGGCGGGCATCCTCGCCCTCGTCCCCCTGGGCTCCGCCACGGCGACCGCGGTCCCGCGGCCCGCGACGGAGGCCGCTCCACCGGAGGCCGCTCCGCCGGCGGCGACCGACCGCGTCGTCGTGAGGTTCCACGACGGGGCCGTGCCGGAGGCCTCCCGGCACGCCGTCTACGCCGGGACCGCGGAGCGCACCGGGGGTCCCGGGCTCGTCGAGACCTCCGTGACGGCGGACGGAGCCCGCGTGCTGCGCACCGGCGAGACGCTCGCCGGTGCCGAGCTCGAGGAGCTGACCACGGCCCTGCAGCAGGACCCCGCGGTGGAGCACGCGGAGCCGGACCTGCTGGCCACCACGGCCGCCGCGCCGGACGACCCGTTCTACTCCGCCGTGCAGTGGAGCCTGTGGGACGAGCCGGCCGGGCTGGGCATGCCCCTCGCCTGGGACCTGGCCACCGGAGCCGGGCAGACCATCGCCGTCGTGGACACCGGCATCACCCCGCACCCGGACCTGGACGCGAACGTCCTGCCCGGCTACGACTTCGTCTCGACGGCCCAGAACGGCCGGGACGGCGACGGGTGGGACGCGGACCCCACCGACATGGGCGACCACGCGGACGCGGCGCTGTGCCCCACCAGCCCCATGCCGCCGGGTGCCACGTGGCACGGCACCCACACGGCCGGCGTCGCCGCGGCAGACGCCGACAACGGGCAGGGGGTCGCCGGGGTCGCCCCGGACGCCGGGGTCCTCCCGGTGCGCGCCGTGGGGGCCTGCAGCCAGGGCTACATCACCGACGTCGCCGCGGGTGTCACGTGGGCCAGCGGGGCGCCGGTCCCCGGTGTGCCCGCCAATCCGCACCCCGCCACGGTCATCAACCTCAGCCTCGGCGTGGCGGGGGAGTGCCCGCCCGTCCTGCAGGCGGCGATCACCGGGGCCGTGGAGCGCGGGATCCCCGTGGTCGTGGCGGCCGGGAACCAGGCCGTCGACGCCGCGCAGTCGGCACCCGCCAACTGTGCGGGAGTCATCTCGGTCGCCGCGACGGACATCTCCGGCGCCCTCGCCTCCTACTCCAACTTCGGGTCGGTCACGCTCGCGGCCCCCGGCGGCGACCCCAACGCGCAGATCCTGTCCACGGGCAACACCGGGACCCAGGCTCCCGGCGAGCCCACGTACACGGAGCGCAACGGCACGTCCATGGCGGCGCCCGCGGTGGCCGGCGCCGTGGCCCTCCTCCGTGAGCGGTTCCCGGAGCTGAGCGTGGACGGCGTCCGGGCCGCCCTGACCGGCACCGCCCGGCAGGCCCCGGGCGGCTGCGCCCCCGGCTGCGGCGCCGGCATCGTGGACCCGGTCTCCGCGCTGATCGAGGCGCAGGGCGGCGAGCCCTTCAGCACCCGCGGCGGCATCGGCTCGCTGCACCGGAAGATCGGGGCGAGCAC
>JAPSHS010000282.1 GCA_031179495.1 Kocuria sp.
ACCCGGTCCCCCACGTCGAAGGCCGCGAGGAAGGTCAGGACCAGCGCCCCCGAGGCCCCCGTGGTGACGGCGACCTGTTCCGGCGCGACGTCGAGGCCGTACCACCGGGCGTAGTGCCCGGCCACGGCGCCGCGCAGCGCCTCGGTCCCGAGGGCGGGCGTGTAGCCCAGTCCCTCGTTGCGGGCGTGCACCCGGGCGGCGGCGCGGGCCACGGCCTGCGGGGCGCCGCCGGAGGGCTCGCCGGCGCAGAGCGAGACGACGTCGCGGCCGGCGGCGCGCAGCCGCTCGACGTCGGCGAGGATCTCCATGACCCGGAACGGCGGGACCGCCGAGCGTGCGGACGGGCGGGGCTGCGGGCGCGGCTGCATGGCCCCACCCTACGACCGGAGGCGGCGGCGGGGCCGCCCGTCGCGGGCCGGGTGCACTTCGGGGGACAGACTTTCGTCCAGGCCCCGGGCCATACTTGACGCAGTCCTGGACGCCGGGAGGCCGCGCTGAGGCGGATCTCCGGGCGTGGGGGGACGGGTGTCCGGTGGAAGCACCGGGAACCGACCGGGTAGGTCGCCGCCGCAGCGGCGTCGCACGAGTGATCCGTCGTGAATGAGATGTGTGATTGTGTCTGGGGGGATTTCAATCACGGGTCCACGAGAGATGCGACGCCTCGCGCGGACGGCGACCACCTCGTTCCACGTCCGCGCGGCGCCGGGCACCGGCCCGGCGGGGAGAGCCGCCGACGTGGGGGCCCGCTCGTCCACGACGCAGCACACGGCCCCGCACCGACCGGTGCGGGGCCGTTGCCGTGCCCGCCGGTCCGCGCCGCCGCCGGGGCTCACTCGAGCAGCAGCGCCGGTTCCTCGAGGATCCGGGCGACGTCCGCGGTGAAGCGGGCGGCGAGGTCCCCGTCCACCACCCGGTGGTCGAAGGAGCCGGCCAGCGTGGTGACCCAGCGCGGGACCACGGCACCGTCCACGACCCAGGGCTTCTGCTTGATGCTGCCGAAGGCGACGATCGCCACCTCACCGGAGTTGATGATGGGCGTGCCGGTGTCCAGGCCGAGGGCGCCGATGTTGGTGATGGTCAGGGTGCCGTTCTGCATGTCCGCGGGCTGGGTGCGTCCCGCCCGCGCGGTGCGCGAGAGCTCGTCGAGCGCCACGGCCAGCTCGCGCAGCGACAGCTCCTGGGCCTCCTTGATGTTCGGGACCATGAGCCCGCGCGGGGTCGCGGCGGCGATGCCCAGGTTCACGAAGTGCTTGACGAGGATCTCCTCGTCCGTCCACGTCGCGTTGACCTGCGGGTTGCGGGCCACGGCCCAGACCACGGCCCTGGCCAGCACCAGCAGGGGCGTGACCTTGACGCCCTCGTAGTCCGGGGCGGCCTTCAGCCGCTGGACGAACTCCATGGTGCGCGTGGCGTCGACCTCCACGAACACCGAGGCGTGCGGGGCGCTGAACGCGCTGCGCACCATGTTCTGCGCGGTGGCCTTGCGCACGCCCTTGACGGGGACCCGCTCGATCCGCTCCTCGGCGGCGGGCACGCGGCGCCGGGCCCCGGCCTCGCCGAGCCGGGCGACGTGGGCCAGGAGGTCCTGCTTGGTGACCTGCCCCGCGGCTCCGGTCGCGGGGACCTCGGCGAGGTCGACCCCCAGGTCCCGGGCGGCCTTGCGGACGGGCGGCTTCGCCAGCGCAGGGCGGCGCGGGACAGCGGCCGCCGGTGCCGCCGGTGCTGCGGCCGCAGCCGTCGCAGCGGCCGGCCCCGGCCCGTCGGGGCGGCCGGGCCGGCGCCAGACGCCGCTGTCCCCGGCGAGGCGGGCGGCGCGGCCGGCGATGCCCTGGGCGGCCGTGCCGATCCCCCCGCCGAGACCGGTGCTCAGCGGGCCGCGGGTGAGCTTCTCCGCCCACCCCGCAGGACGCTCCGGCTGCGGCGAGGGCTCGGGGGCCGGCGGCGGGGTGCTCCGGCGGCGCCGGCGCACGGGGTCGGCCTTGGGCCCGGAGCCCACCAGCGGGCGGTCCCCGTCGGTGTCGGGCTGCTCGGGAGGCACCCGGGTCTCGCCCAGGATCCCCGGCGTCCCCTCCGGGCCGGCTCCCGTGCCGGCGGCCTCCTCGGGGGAGCCGACGGCGATGATCGGGGTGCCGACCTCGACGGTGCGGCCCTCGGACACGAGCAGGTCCAGGACGGTGCCCGCGTAGGGGGACGGGAGCTCGACCACTGACTTGGCGGTCTCGATCTCGACGAGCACCTGGTTGACCGTGACGGTCTCCCCCGGCGCCACTCTCCACGCGAGGATCTCCGCCTCGGTCAGGCCTTCGCCGACGTCGGGCAGCTTGAAGATCTGGGACATGTCAGTACTTCCTCTCTCGCGCGGCCCCCGGGCCGGCGGCGGTGCCGCCGGCCCGGGGGCCGGCGGCCGGGTCGGCGGGGTCAGTAGGCGAAGGACCGGTCCAGGGCCTCGAGGATCCGGTCGAGGTCCGGCACGTACTGGTCCTCGACGGCCGCCACGGGGTACGGCAGGTGGAAGGCGCCCACCCGC
>JAPSHS010000283.1 GCA_031179495.1 Kocuria sp.
GCCCACGAGGTCCTGGAAGTCGATGCGGTGGCTCTCGCCCTGGAAGCGCAGCACGGTGCCCGCGTGCTCGTGCCCCTCGGTGAGCACCCGCCCGTCGACCCCGGACTCGGTGAGCATCCGCACCGTGGCGGCCTCGAGGATCCCGGCCCGGTGGGTGGCGTGGATCGTCTCGCGGTCGCGCTTCTCCACCACGACGCTGTCGATCCCGGCCCGGCCGAGGAGGTGGGCCAGCATCAGCCCCGCCGGTCCGGCGCCGACGATGCCCACCTGGGTCGGGACGACGGTGCGCTCTGCGCTCATGCGTGCTCCTGTCGAGACGGGTGGAATCGTGTCCAGTGTCTCAGCGCGCTGTGGGCGCCACCACACTCCTCCCGTTCAACGGGATGCCCTCGGAGGCGTGGCCGATGCGCTCAGCGGGCGGCGTCCCGGAGGGTGCGCCGGATGCCGTGGGCGGCGGTGTGCAGGGCCTGGACGATGGCCCCGGCCCGCGCGGCCGGGTCCCCGGCGGGGGTGATCACGCCCAGCCCCGCCACGACCTGCTCGCCGCGGCTGCGCACCGGGACGGCGATGCCCGCCGTGTCCGGCTCGAGGTACCCCGTCTGCACGGCGTGGCCGGCGGCCCGGATGCGCTCGAGCTCCTCCGCGAGCACGCGCGGGTCCGTGGAGGAGAACTCGGTGACGGCCGGGATCGGGCCCTGCAGGTACGCCTCCTGGACGTCCCGGGGGGCGTGCGCGAGCAGGACGAGCCCCGTGGCCGACAGGTGCAGGGGCAGGCGGCCCGCCACGGCCGAACGGACCGGCACGGCCCGCGGGTGCGAGAGCCGCTCCACGAGCAGCACCTCCCGTCCCTCGACGACGCCGAGCTGCACGTGCTGGCGCAGCACCGCGTGGATGTCCCCCATGAAGGGGCGGGCGGCCTGGGCCAGCCCGAGCTCCCGGGAGGACCGGTTCGCCAGCTCCCACAGCCGGGTGCCGACCACGTAGCGCCCGCCCTCGACCCGGTCGAGCCACCCCCGGCGGGCCATGTCCCGCACCAGCCGGTGGGCCGTGGCAGGGGGCAGACCCGCGAGGGCGGCGATCCGGGCCCCCGTCAGCCGGGGCTGCTCCGCCGTGAAGGCCGCGAGGATGCGGTCCGCGCGCTCGAGCACGGACTCGCCGGTGGATGAGTTGGCCATCGTGCTGACAGGGTCCTTCCCGGGTCCGGGGCAGCGCGCCGGGCTCTGCTCCGGGCCCTGCCGTGCAACGGCGGCAGCCCCGCCCCGGAGGTGTTCCTCCGGGACGGGGCTGCCGTGGTGATCAGCGCGTGATCACGTCCTCCAGGGACGCCGACCTCAGTTGGAGCCGAAGTCGTAGTCCTCCAGGGGGATCGCCTGGAACTCGGCGGGCGAGGAGTTCTCCTCCGCGTAGCTGAAGTCCGAGAACGAGCCCGGCTCCGTGAACAGGGAGGCCTTCGCCTCGTCCGTCGGCTCCACGTCGATGTTGTTGTACCGCGCGAGCCCGGTGCCGGCCGGGATCAGCTTGCCGATGATCACGTTCTCCTTGAGGCCCAGCAGCGGGTCGGACTTGCCCTCCATGGCCGCCTGCGTGAGCACGCGGGTGGTCTCCTGGAAGGACGCGGCCGACAGCCACGAGTCGGTGGCCAGGGAGGCCTTCGTGATGCCCATCAGCTCCGGGCGGCCGGCGGCGGGACGGGCGGTCTCGGCCACGGCCTTCCGGTTGGCCTCCAGGAAGCGGACGTTCTCGACGAGCTCGCCCGGCAGCAGGTTCGTCTCACCGGACTCGATGATCGTCACGCGGCGCAGCATCTGCCGCACGATGACCTCGACGTGCTTGTCGTGGATGCCCACGCCCTGCGAGCGGTACACCCGCTGGACCTCGTCCACGAGGTGCTTCTGCGCCTGCCGCGGACCGCGGATGCGCAGCACCTCCTTGGGGTCGACCGCACCCGAGACCAGCTGCTGGCCGACCTCGACGTGGTCGCCCTCGGTCACCAGCAGCTTCGCGCGGCGCAGCACCGGGTAGCCGATCGCCTCGTCCCCGTTGTCCGGGGTCACGACGATCTTCAGCGACTTCTCGGTGTCCTCGAGGCTCACGCGCCCGGCGACCTCCGAGATCGGCGCGACGCCCTTGGGCGTGCGGGCCTCGAAGAGCTCCTGGATACGGGGCAGACCCTGGGTGATGTCACCGTCCGAGGACGCGACACCACCGGTGTGGAAGGTGCGCATCGTGAGCTGCGTGCCCGGCTCGCCGATCGACTGCGCGGCGATGATGCCCACCGCCTCGCCGATGTCCACGAGCTGGTTGGACGCCAGCGAGCGGCCGTAGCACGCCGCGCACACGCCCACCGCGGACTCGCAGGTCAGCACGGAGCGCACGCGCACCGTGTCGGCCCCGCCCGCGAACAGGGCGTGGATCAGCGGGTCGGAGAGGTCCGTGCCGGCCTCGGCCAGGATCTCGCCGTTCGGGTCCACCACGTCCACCGCCAGCACGCGGCCGTGCACCGTGTTCTCGATGTCCTCGTGCAG
>JAPSHS010000284.1 GCA_031179495.1 Kocuria sp.
GAGTGGATCCAGCCCAGCTCCCCGGCCTCGAGAGCCGCCCGGGCCCGCAGGTAGCCGGCGTCGAAGCGTCGCTGGTGGCCGATCTGCACGGTCCCGCCCCGGCTCCGGATGTGTTCCAGCACCGGCATCGAGTCCGCCACGTCCAGGGCCACGGGCTTCTCGCAGAACACGGGGACGCCCGCGTCCACGCCCGCCCGGATGAGCTCAGGGTGCGTCGCGGTCCCCGTGGCGACGACCAGCCCGTCCACCCCGGACGCGAGCAGCTCCGCCACGGAGGGCACGAAGCGGGCCCCCAGCCGTTCCGCCACCGCTCGGGCATGCCCGGCCGCGACGTCGGTCAGCACCAGCCGGACGTCGATCCCCTGGGGGTGCAGCTCCTCGTTGAGGGCCACGAGGTTCTCGGCGTGCATCACGCCGATCCGCCCGACCCCGACCAGGCCGAGGGTGATCTGCTCCATGGTGCTCCTTCTCATCACGGGGTCCAGGGAGTGCCCCGGCGACTCGGTGTTGGAACGTTCCTACACGTGACGGCTAGGCTAGGCGTGTGGCGATCGCCACGTCAACGACCGGGGTCTGCCGGGAGGACCAGCATGAGCGTTCCGCAGCGTCGGCGCGGCGTCACCATCCTGGACGTCGCCGCCCGTGCCGGGGTGTCGAAGTCCGTCGTGTCGCTGGTGCTCCGGGGCACCGGGTACGTCAGCGCCGAGAAGCGCACCGCCGTCGAACGCGCCGCCCGCGAACTGGGCTACCGGCCCAATGCGGCGGCGCGCACCCTGGTCGAGTCCCGCAGCCGCACGGTGGGGGTGGTGCTCCACGACATGCGCAACCCCTGGTTCGTCCCTGCCGTGGAGGGGCTCAACGCCGGACTGGCCGAGCGGGGGCTGCAGATGCTCATGGGCGACTTCGGCCTGGACGCCCGCTCCGGGGGCTCGCTGGTGCGCCGGCTCCTGGAGATGAACATCGAAGGCCTCGTGCTCGTCGGCACCCTGCCGGAGAGCCCGGAGCTCGAGGAGGCCGTCGGGCAGGTGCCCGCCGTGGTCCTGGGCGCCCCCGCCGGTCCCACGCCGGCCGTCACCGTGGTGAGCAACGACGACGTGGCCGGGGCGCTCCTGGTGGTGGAGCACCTGGTGGGGCTTGGTCACCGGAAGATCGTGCACGTGGGAGCCGGCGGCACCGCGGTCGGCACGGCGCGTCGCCGGGGCTACGAGCAGGCCATGCTCGCCGCCGGCCTGGCGGACCACGTCCGTGTCGTGGAGGGGGGGCTGACGGAGGAGGGTGGGCACCGTGCGGGGCTCGAGCTGCTGGCCGCCGCAGACCGGCCCACCGCCGTGTTCGGCGTCAACGACGTCACCGCGCTGGGAGTCCTGTCCGCGGCGGAGGAACGAGGCCTGGCCGTCCCCGAGGACCTCTCCGTGGCGGGCTACGACGACACCCCCGTGACCCACCTGCGCCGGATCGGGCTGACCTCCGTGGACAACGCCGGCCGCGCCGCCGGTGCGCGCGCCGCCGCGCTGCTGGCGGCCCGGCTCGAGCCCGGCGCCCCCCGTCCCGCCGACGAGCTGCTCCCTCCGGCCCTGGTGGCCCGGCGCAGCACGGGACCGCCCTCACTCGGAGGACGGGGACGGGTCCTGCACCCGTGACGCAGTCGGCAGTGGCGGGGATCACAGATTTCCCTACAATGTATGGACATACTCACATTACGACGCGGACAATGGGCGCACAGCACCCCCAGACCCGCCCGGTCCAGCACCCTGGAGGCACACCATGTCCGGCCCACTCCGTCTCACGGTCGACAAGACCTCCCCCGTCCCGCTCTACCACCAGGTGGCCCAGGGCCTCGAGGACGCGATCCGCAGCGGGGAGCTGCCGCCCGGGACCAAGCTGGACAACGAGATCGACCTGGCGAACCGCCTCAACCTCTCCCGCCCGACCATGCGCAAGGCGATGGACCAGCTCGTGCGCGCCGGGCTGCTGGTGCGCAAGCGCGGGGTGGGCACCCAGGTGGTGGGCACCCAGGTCCGCCGCTCCCTCGAGCTGACGAGCCTGCACGAGGACCTCCGGCGCAGCGGAGGCACCCCCGGCACCGACGTCCTGGACTTCTCCGTGGTGCCGGCCGAGGCGGAGGTGGCCCTGCTGCTGGGCCTGGAGCCCGGCGACGAGGTCTACCACCTCGTGCGGCGGCGCAGCACGGACGGTGACCCGCTCGCGCTCATGGAGAACTGGATCCCGCGCGGGCTGTGCGAGCTCACCCGCGAGCAGCTGGCGAAGGAGGGGCTCTACTCCCTCATGCGCGGCCAGGGCGTCAACTTCCAGCTGGCCCACCAGCGCGTGGGCGCGGTCGGCGCGGACGCCTTCCAGGCCGAGCAGCTCGGGGTGGAGCCCGGCGCCGCGCTCGTCAGCATGCACCGCACCGCCATGGACGACATCGGCCGGCCGGTCGAGACCGGCCGGCACGTGTACCGGGCGGACAAGTACAGCTTCGAGCTCACCCTCGTCCAGCCCTGAGCACCGT
>JAPSHS010000053.1 GCA_031179495.1 Kocuria sp.
GGCTGGTCCGCGAACTACCGGCTCTCCCTCGCCGGCGTCGCGGGCCTGATCGTGGCGATCGGCCAGACCGCCGACTCGTTCATCGTCTACTTCGAGCGCATCCGCGACGAGATCCGCGGCGGCCGCTCCATCCCCGCGGCGGTCGACCACGGCTGGCGCCGCGCCCGCCAGACCGTGCTCGCGTCGAAGGCCGTGAACCTGCTGGCCGCCGCCGTCCTGTACTTCGTGGCCGTGGGCAACGTGCGCGGCTTCGCCTTCACCCTCGGGCTGACCGCGATCGCCGACCTGCTCGTCGTGTTCCTGTTCACGCACCCGGTGATGGTGCTGCTCGCCCGCACCCGGTACTTCGGCGGCGGCGGGAAGCACTCCGGGCTCAGCCCCGAGGCCCTCGACGCGGTGCCCCTGTACCGCGGCGCCGGGCGGCTGCGCGAGCCCGCCACCGAGCACGACGGGCTGACCATCGCCGAACGGCGCCGCCGCGCCGCGCAGGACACCCCGCCGGACCGGCCCGCCGGGCCCGCCCCGCAGGACGCCCCGGTCGGCGCGTCGTCGTCCGCCCGCACCCCCGAGGAGAACGCCTGATGTCCCGCTTCGCTGATTTCGGCAACGCCCTGCACAGCGGGCGCACCTCCTACCCCTTCGTGGCCCGGGCGAAGCTGTGGCTCGCGGTCGCCGCCGCGCTGGTGGTCCTCTCGCTGCTGGTGCCCGTGGTCAAGGGCGGGTTCAACCTCGGCATCGACTTCACCGGCGGCTCCGAGTTCACCGTCTCCTCCGTCACCGACCCGGACGTGGCGACCGGCCGGGAGGCGGTCGCCGCGTCCTCGGACGCCGCGGAGGTCGAGGTCACCAACATCGCCCCCGAGACGATCCGCGTGCAGACCGAGCAGCTCGACGACGACGAGACCCTCGCGGTCAAGGACGCCCTGGTCGAGGCCTACGGGGTGAGCGAGGACGAGGTGACCTCCACCTTCGTGGGGCCCACCTGGGGCGCCGGCGTGACCCGGCAGGCGCTGCAGGGCCTCGTCGCCTTCGTGGTGCTGGCGACCGTGCTGATGGCCCTGTACTTCCGCACGTGGAAGATGTCCGTCTCGGCGGTCGCCGGGATGATCGCGAGCGTGGCGATCACCGCGGGGGTCTACTCCCTCGTGGGCTTCGAGGTCACCCCCTCGGCGGTGATCGGGTTCCTCACGGTGCTCAGCTACTCCCTGTACGACTCCGTGGTGGTCTTCGACAAGGTGCGGGAGAACACCGAGGGCCTGCTCGACGGCACGGCCCCGCCCGAGCGCGCGGGACGGCGGTTCTCGGACCAGGTGAACCTCGCCGTCAACCAGACCCTGGTGCGCTCGATCAACACGTCCGTGGTGGGCATCCTGCCGGTCGGCTCGATCCTGTTCATCGGCTGGCTCGTGCTCGGTGCGGGCACCCTCAAGGACCTGTCCCTGTCCCTGTTCGTCGGGATCATCGTGGGCACCGTGGCGACCCTGTTCGTGGCCTCGCCGCTGTACGCCCTGCTGCGGTCCCGGGACCGGGACGTGCGGGAACAGGAGGCCCGGGCGGGCCTCCCGGCGGAGCGTGCCGCCGAGGAGGCCGTGGCGCACTAGACTGGGTCCACCGCAGGGCGGGTCGCGCAGGTGCGCCCCGCCGCACAGCAGCACACGTCAGCTCGACGACCGGGGCGGCGGCCGCACGGCCGCCGCCCCGCGTGCACGATTGGAAAGGGAGCTTCGGCCATGAGCTCGTCCGACGACGGGGCCGTCCCCGCCGGCCAGGGCACCGCCCCGACCCCACCGCGCCGGTCCGACATGGCCGGCACGCACTACGTGGTGCCCGCCTCCCGGCCGCTGCTGGGCCGCGCCGTGTTCCCGGGCCGCAGCGACCGCACCCGCTCGAGCCTGTCCTACCTCTCCGGGCGGCCGATGGAGCACTCGCCGATCCTGGAGCCGCTGCTGCACACCGTGCGCACCACCCACCCGGAGGAGGACATCGAGGTCCTCGCCCGCGCGTTCAAGGTGGCGGAGAGGTGCCACGAGGGCCAGAAGCGCAAGAGCGGCGACCCCTACATCACCCATCCCGTGGCCGTGACCACGATCCTCGCCGAGCTCGGCATGACCGGGGCCACCCTGGTGGCCGCGCTGCTGCACGACACCGTCGAGGACACCGACTACACGCTCGAGCAGCTGCGCGCGGAGTTCGGCGACGAGGTGGCCGCGCTCGTCGACGGCGTGACGAAGCTGGACAAGGTCCAGTACGGGGACGCCGCGCAGGCCGAGACGGTGCGCAAGATGATCGTGGCGATGGCCAAGGACATCCGCGTGCTCGTCATCAAGCTCGCCGACCGGCTGCACAACGCCCGCACGTGGCGCTTCGTCTCCCAGACCTCCTCCTCGAAGAAGGCGCGCGAGACCCTGGAGATCTTCGCCCCGCTGGCCCACCGGCTCGGCATGAACACCATCAAGTGGGAGCTCGAGGACCTGGCCTTCGCGGCGCTCTACCCCAAGGTCTACGAGGAGATCGTGCGGATGGTGGGGGAGCGCCAGCCCCAGCGCGAGCGCTCCCTGGCCAAGATCCGGGAGCGGATCGCCCTGGACCTCTCCGAGGCGGGGATCGAGGCCACCATCACGGGCCGGCCCAAGCACTACTACTCGATCTACCAGAAGATGATCGTGCGCGGGAAGGACTTCGACGAGATCCAGGACCTGCAGGCGGTCCGGGTGCTCGTGAACACGGTGCGGGAGTGCTACGCGGCGCTGGGCGCTCTGCACGCGCGGTGGCGCCCGCTGCCGGGGCGGTTCAAGGACTACATCGCCATGCCGAAGTTCAACATGTACCAGTCACTGCACACCACGGTGATCGGCCCGGACGGGCGGCCGGTGGAGATCCAGATCCGCACCCACGAGATGCACCGGCGCGCGGAGTACGGCGTGGCCGCCCACTGGAAGTACAAGGACCAGGCCAACCAGGCGAACTCCGCCACGCCCAGGGCGCAGGAGGGGGACCTCGCGTGGCTGAGCTCCCTGGTGTCCTGGCAGGAGGAGACCCAGGACTCCTCCGAGTTCCTCGACTCCCTGCGCTACCAGATCAACACCTCCGAGGTGTACGTCTTCACCCCCAAGGGCGAGGTGATGGCGCTGCCGGCCGGCTCCACGCCCGTGGACTTCGCCTACGCCGTGCACACGGAGGTGGGGCACAAGACGATCGGCGCGCGGGTCAACGGCAAGCTCGTGCCGCTGTCCTCCGAGCTCCAGCACGGGGACTGGGTGGAGGTGCTGACCTCCAAGTCCGAGCACGCCGGACCCTCCCAGGACTGGCTGAAGTTCGTGCAGTCCCCGCGGGCGCGCAACAAGATCCGCCAGTGGTTCTCCAAGGAGCGCCGCGAGGAGGCCATCGAGAAGGGCAAGGACGCGCTCACCCGGGCCCTGCGCAAGCACCACCTGCCGCTGCAGCGCACCCTCACCCAGGAGTCCCTGCTGGCGGTGGCCCAGGACTTCCACCGCACCGACATCAGCTCCCTCTACGAGGCGGTCGGCTCGGACGTGGTCAGCGCCCAGGACGTCGTCGAGAAGATCGTCGGCAACCTCGGCGGGGCCGACGGGGCGGAGGAGGACTTCGCGGAGACCACCATCGCGACCCAGCCGGTGCGCCCGCGGGTGTCCGACTCCGGGGTCCTGGTCCAGGGCGCCACGGACGTCTACGTCAAGCTCGCCCGATGCTGCACCCCCGTGCCGCCGGACGACATCATGGGCTTCGTGACCCGCGGCACCGGCATCTCGGTGCACCGCAAGGACTGCGCCAACATGCTGGCGCTGACCTCGACCGAGCGGGTCGTCGAGGTCCAGTGGGCCCCGACCCAGTCCAGCGTGTTCCTCGTGGAGATCCAGGTGGAGGCCCTCGACCGGAAGTCCCTGCTCTCCGACGTGACCCGGGTGCTGTCGGAGAACCACGTCAACATCCTCTCCGCCTCGGTGCACACCTCGAAGTCCCGCCTGGCGATCTCCCGGTTCGCCTTCGAGATGGGCGACCCGCGCTACCTGAACCACGTGCTCAACCAGGTCCGCCGCATCGACGGCGTCTACGACGTCTACCGCACCTCCGGCAACCGTCCCATCCCGGAGCCGTCCTCCCGCTGAACCCCGCGCCCGGGTCCCGCCCCGGCGGGCGGCACCCGGGTCCGGCCGCCGGGGCGCTCAGCGCACGGGCCGGTCGATCGCCCGCGCGGCGCGGCGCACCCGCAGCAGCGCCGCCTGCCGCCCGGGCATCCGCTCGAAGCTCTCGAGCGCGGCCAGCACCAGCGAGGGCGGGCAGTGCAGGTGCGGGGCGTGCATGAGCTGCTCCAGGGCCGCCTGCCCCTCCCGGTGGGGGACGTGCAGGGCGAGGTCCACGGCCGTGCGCAGCGGTGTGGTGACCTGCACCGGCCCGGCGGCGTGCACGTCGTAGCCGCCCAGGGTGACCTGGTGGAGGGCCAGGCCCTCGGGCACCGGGGACATCGTGGTGCGCCGCAGCTTGTCCAGCAGCACCGGCAGCACGGTGGGGCGCGCGGCGCAGTCGTAGAACCACGCGGCGGAGAGCCGCCCGAGCACTCCGCGCCGCAGCAGGTGCGGGGGCAGCTGCGCCTCCAGCGCCGCGACCTTCACCGCCCGCGTCACCGGGCGCCCGCGCAGCACGTGGGCCTCCAGCACCACGGGCACGAGCACCCCGTCCGTCACGAGGGCGGAGAGCTCGGCCCGGGAGAAGGGCCGGTCCGGCAGCAGCAGGGCCTCGGGGTGCCAGGGCGGGTCGTGCATGGGCCCAGCCTCCCCGAGAAGCCGGGCACGGGAAAGGCCCCGGGCCCGTGCTGTGGACAGCACGCGCCCGGGGCCCTCCCGGGGCGCCGGCGCTCAGCGCAGGTCGGCGGCGGAGCGGCGCAGCGTCTCCAGCCACTGCCGGCTGGTGGCGAGCTCGCCCTCCAGCTTGGCCGCGCGCCGGGTGTCCCCGGTGGCCTGCGCCCTGGCCAGCGCGGCCTCCTGGTCCTCGATCTTCGACTCGAGCTGGCTGAGCATCGAGTTGGAGCGGGCCTTCGTCTCCGGGTTGGAGCGCTGCCACTTCTCGTCCTCGGCCTGGCGCACGGCGTCCTCGACGGCGCGCAGCTCGGCCTCCACCCGGCGCAGGTGGGCGCGGGGCACCTTTCCGGCCTGCTCCCACCGGTCCAGGATGTCGCCGAGGGCCCGCCGGGCGGCCTTGGGGTCCGTGACGGGCAGCAGGGCCCTGGCCTCGGCGAGCAGCTGCTCCTTCACCACGAGGTTGCCCTCGAACTCCTGGTCGATCCGGTCGTTGTCGGCCTGGCGCGCCGCGAAGAACCTGTCCTGCGCGGCACGGAACCGGGCCCACAGGGCGTCGTCGTCCTTCTTGGACGCGCGCTTGGACTCCTTCCACCGGTCCATGAGCAGGCGGTACTCCGCGGCCGTGGCCCCCCAGTCGGTGGAGCCGGAGAGGGCCTCGGCCTCGGCGATGAGGGCCTCCTTGGCCTTCTTGGCCTCGGCGTTGTCGGCGTCCAGCTGCGAGAAGAAGGCACGGCGGTGGCGGTCGAACGTGGTGCGGGCGGTGCGGAACCGCTTCCACAGGGCGTCCTCCGCGGCCCGGCCCAGGCGGATCCCGGACTTCTGGTGGGCCTTCCACTGGTCGAACAGCTCGGCCATCCGGGCGGAGGACTGCTTCCACTGGGTGCGCTGCGGGTCCTGCGCGGCGATCTGCTCCGCCTCCGCGACGATCGCCTCGCGCGCCGCGACGTTCTGGGCCCGCTGGGCCTCGTGCGCGGCCCGCTCGGTCGCCTCCAGCTCGCGGATCGCCGGGCGCAGGGCCTCCAGGCGGGACTCGAGGCCCCGGATGTCCCCGAGCATGTTGCGCTGGCCCACCTGCTCGGCGAGGTGGTCGACGGTGCTCTGCATGTCCGCCGACGGGGCGCCGGCGGCCACCCGCTGCTCGAGCAGGGCCGCCTGCGCCTCGACGTCGTCGAACTTGCGGGCGAAGTAGCCCAGCGCCTCGTCCTCCGTGGCGTCCGGGAACTGCCCGCACAGCACCTCCTCGCCGTCCACGACGACGTAGACGTGCCCGTCCCCGGTGACCCGGCCGAAGGCCCGGGCCCGGGCCACGGACTCCGGCGAGGCCAGGGCGGGGGCCGCCGCCGGCGGGGCCGTCACGGGCTGGTCCGCGACCGGCTGGGCGGCGGCCGCGCCGGGGGCGGCGGTCGCGGGGGTCACGGGCCGGGGCGCGCCGGGCCTCGGGACGCCGGGCTTCGGCACGGCGCCCGGGCCGGGGGCGGGACGGGGGGTGGGCCGGTCGTCGGATTCGAGACGTTCTGTCACCGCTACAACTCTTTCGCTCTCGCCGGGCCGGCTCCGGGTTCGAGCCCGGCGCCGGCCCGGCTTCGGACAATCGTCTGCCCCATACTACCGAGACGGCACCCTCCTGCCGTCGGCCCTCCGAGCCCGGCCGGAGCGGGCCCCCCGGAGCGAGTTCCCGGGACCGGGACCCGGGCGCGGCCCGGGCCGGGCTTTGGGCGGGGCGGGCGCGGCTCTCTAGGATGAGGTCGGAACCGTCCGGCCCGTGCGGCCCGCCCGGTCCGCCGCCCACCGCCGTCCCACCCGAGGAGCACGTCCCCATGGCCCGCAAGACCTCCCTGTCCGGTTTTCCCGAATGGCTTCCGGAGGAGCGTCTGGTCGAGCTGCACGTCCTGGACGTGCTGCGGGAGACCTTCGAGCTGCACGGCTTCTCCTCGATCGAGACCCGCGCCGTGGAGACGGTCGGGCAGCTGCTGCGCAAGGGCGAGATCGACAAGGAGGTCTACGTCGTCTCCCGCCTGCAGGAGGACGAGGGCGCTCCGGAGCAGGACGACTCCCGCCTGGCCCTGCACTTCGATCTCACCGTGCCCTTCGCCCGGTACGTGGTGGAGAACGGCGGGCACCTCGCCTTCCCGTTCCGCCGCTACCAGATGCAGAAGGTCTGGCGCGGCGAGCGCCCCCAGGAGGGCCGGGCCCGCGAGTTCACCCAGGCGGACATCGACGTCGTCGGCGATGGCACGCTGCCGTTCCGCTACGACGTGGAGCTCGCGCTCGTGATGATCGACGCCCTGTCGAGGCTGCCCGTGCCGCCGTTCGTGCTGCGTGTGAACAACCGCAAGCTGGCCGAGGGGTTCTACCGGGGCATCGGGCTGCAGGACACCGCCGGGGTGCTGCGCAGCATCGACAAGCTCGAGAAGATCGGTCCCGAGCGGGTCGCCCAGGCCCTGTGCGACGAGGTCGGCGCCACGCCCGAGCAGGCGCGGGCCGCCCTGCAGCTGGCGGCCATCCGCACCGAGGACACCTCCTTCGTGGAGCAGGTCCGCGCCCTCGGGGTGAACACCCAGCTGCTCGAGGAGGGGCTGCAGGAGCTCGCCGAGGTCGTGGGCGAGGCCTCCCGGCGCGCCCCCGGCACCGTGGTGGCCGACCTGTCCATCGCCCGCGGCCTCGACTACTACACCGGCACCGTCTACGAGACGGTGCTCGTGGGCCACGAGCAGCTGGGCTCAGTGTGCTCCGGCGGCCGCTACGAGTCCCTCGCCTCCACCGGCAAGAAGACCTACCCCGGCGTGGGCCTGTCCGTGGGTGTCACCCGGCTCGTCTCCCGCATCCTCTCCCAGGGCATGGCCGAGGCCTCCCGCGCGGTCCCCACCGCGGTGCTGGTCTCGCTCGCGGACGAGGAGTCCTGGTCGCAGGCCCAGGACGTGGCCGCGCAGCTGCGGGACCGCGGCATCGCGTGCGAGGTCTCGGCCAGCGCCGCGAAGTTCGGCAAGCAGATCAGGTACGCCGAGCGCCGCGGGATCCCCTACGTGTGGTTCACGGTCCGCGGGGAGGACGGGACCCTCGCCCACGAGGTCAAGGACATCCGCTCCGGCGAGCAGGTCCCCGCCGACCCGGCCGCCTGGACCCCGCCGGCCGAGGACCTGCGCCCGGTCGTGCGGGCCGCGGGGGCCTGACCCGGGCCACCCCTGCCGAGCGGGGGAGGGGCTCAGCGGCGGCGGGACAGGACCAGGGCCCGGCCGGCCAGGCCCACGGCGAAGACGCCGAGCATCGTCAGCACCGAGGCCGCGGGCAGGGTGAGGGCCAGCAGCAGGCAGCCGGCCAGGCCCAGGGCGTTGACCGCCCGGGGCGCCCAGCCGGGGCGCTCGCGCAGCGTGAGCGCCGAGAGGTTGGCCAGCGCGTAGTAGACGAGCACCCCGAAGCTGGAGAAGCCGATCACGGTGCGCACGTCCCCGACCAGCACCAGGGCCACCACGACCCCGGCCACGGCGACCTCCGCGGCCCACGGCACCCGGTGCCGGTCCGAGACCGCCCCCAGCGGGCCGGGCAGGTCCCGCTGCCGCGCCATGGCCAGCGCGGTGCGGGAGATCCCGGCGACCAGGGCCAGGAGCGCCCCCAGCGTGGCCAGGGCCGCGGCCGCGGTGACGACGACGGCCCCGGCGGCCGTGGCCCCGGGGGACCACCCCGCGGCCCCGACCGCCGTGAGCAGCGGAGCGTCCGCCGACGCCAGCCGGTCCGCGCCGAGGAAGCGGAGCAGGCCCAGGCCCAGGCCCCCGTAGAGCAGCAGGGTGAACGCGAGGGCGCCGAGCACCGCCCGCGGGATGGTCCGCGCCGGGTCCCGGACCTCCTCGCCCAGGGTGGCCACGCGGGCGTAGCCGGCGAAGGCGAAGAAGAGGATCCCCGCCGCGGGCAGCACCCCCCACCCGCTCCCGTCCCACCCGGGCCCCGTTCCGGCCGCCGGACCCGTGGTGGTGAGCAGCAGCACCGTCACGGCCAGCAGCACGGCCAGCACGGGGACCACCAGCAGCCGGGTCAGCCGGGCGGTGCGGCTGACCCCGCCGAGGTTCACCGCCGTCAGGCCGACGACGGCGGCGACGGCGAGCAGGCGGGCCCCGGCGTCGCCGGCCCCGAGCAGCTCGGCGGCGTAGAGCCCGAAGGCGAGGGACATGGCGGCCGCGGAGGCGGTCTTGCCGGTCACGAAGCCCCATCCGGCCACGAACCCCGGCCACGGCCCGAGCTGCCGGTTCGCGTAGAGGTAGGTGCCGCCCGAGGCGGGGTGGACGGCGGCCAGCTGCGCGGTGGACGTCGCGTTGCACCACGCGACCCCCGCCGCGAGCAGCAGGGCCGCGGGCAGCCACGGCCCGGCGTGGGCGGCGGCCGGGGCGAAGGCCACGAACACCCCTGCCCCGACCATGGAGCCGACGCCGAGCACGGTGGCGTCGAGGGCGCCGAGGCGCCGGGCCAGGGCGGGCTGGTCGGTGGTGCGGCTCATGGTCGTCCTGACGTCGTGCCGGTGCCCGGAGAGCGGGCTGTAAACTCGTTCCCGGACGAGAGTAGGGGCACCCGGTGAACCCCGGGCAAACGCGCGATCCGCGCGGCCCCGTCCGGACCTCCCGAACAACGAAGGGTTTTTGAGTGCTGCGCACACACAACCTCGGCGAGCTGCGCGCCGAGCACATCGGAGAGACCGTCACGCTGGCCGGCTGGGTCGGCCGGCGCCGCGACCACGGAGGGGTGGCCTTCCTGGACCTGCGCGACGCCTCCGGGGTCGCGCAGATCGTGGTGCGCGACGAAGCGGACTTCCACCACCTGCGCAACGAGTTCGTCCTGCAGGTCGTCGGCACCGTGGAGCGCCGGCCCGAGGGCAACGAGAACCCCGCCCTGGCCACCGGCGAGGTCGAGGTCATGGCCGGGACCGTGACGGTGCTCAACACCGCCGCCCCGCTGCCCTTCCAGGTGGACGAGCACGTGGAGGTCGGGGAGGAGACCCGCCTGCGGCACCGCTACCTGGACCTGCGCCGGCCCGAGCCCGCGCGCATCATGCGCCTGCGCTCGGCGGCCAACCGGGTGGCGCGCGAGATGCTGCACGAGGACGGCTTCACGGAGGTCGAGACCCCGACGCTGACCCGCTCCACCCCCGAGGGCGCCCGCGACTTCCTGGTCCCGGCCCGCCTGGCCCCGGGCTCCTGGTACGCCCTGCCGCAGTCCCCGCAGCTGTTCAAGCAGCTGCTGCAGGTCGGCGGGATCGAGAAGTACTACCAGATCGCCCGCTGCTACCGGGACGAGGACTTCCGCGCCGACCGCCAGCCCGAGTTCACCCAGCTCGACATCGAGGCCTCCTTCGTGGAGCAGGACGACGTCATCGCCCTGGGCGAGCGCATCGTCGCCGCGCTGTGGCGGCTCATCGGCGTGGAGATCCCCACCCCGATCCGCCGGATGACCTACGCCGAGGCCATGGCCAGGTACGGCTCCGACAAGCCGGACCTGCGCTTCGGCCTGGAGCTCACCGAGCTGACCGAGTACTTCCGGGACACCACCTTCCGCGTGTTCAAGGCCCCCTACGTGGGTGCCGTGGTCATGCCCGGCGGGGCCTCCCAGCCGCGCCGGACCCTGGACGCCTGGCAGGAGTGGGCCAAGCAGCGCGGCGCCAAGGGCCTGGCCTACGTCCTGGTCGGCGAGGACGGCGCCCTCACCGGGCCCGTGGCCAAGAACATCACCGAGGCCGAGCGCGACGGCCTGGCCGCCGCCACCGGCGCCCGGCCCGGCGACTGCATCTTCTTCGGCGCCGGGGAGAGGAAGTCCACCCGCGCCCTGCTCGGCGCGGCCCGCGTGGAGATCGG
>JAPSHS010000285.1 GCA_031179495.1 Kocuria sp.
CGGCCACGACCGCGTCGGTCATGCGCAGCAGCGTGTCGATCGCCGCGCCGGCGGCGGCGTCGCCGTCCGCGGCGGCATAGGCCGCGGCCAGCGCCGGGGCGCGTCCGGCGAGGGCGAGGTCGTGCAGCGCGGCGAGGACCACCGCGGGGTGCCGCTTGCGCGCCGGCGCCGTCCCGATGGCGTGCAGCGCCTCGGGGGACTCGCTCAGGGCGACGGCGACGCGCTCGTACAGCGGCGACACTCCCGCGGCGTCGGCCTCGCCGAAGTGCCGGTACACCTCGGCGAGTGTGCGGGCCCTGCTCACGGACCCGGGGGTCCCTGCGCTCGGTCCAGGCATCCTGGCGATCCTCTCCGTCGGAACGACGTCCTCGACCCCTCGGCCGGCGCACGGGGCGCCGCCGGGGCGACCCCCACGGCGTCAGCCGACGAGCTCCGCGTAGACCACGTAGTTGTCGTCGAACTCGCCGGTGGCGGCGTCGTAGCCGTCGCACGTGATCAGGCGGAGCTCCGGGCCCTCGGTGTTGCCGTACACGGACAGCGTGGGGAACGCGTCCTTGGCGTACTGCTCCCCGCGCTCGACGGCGAAGACCGCCGTGCTCCCGTCCTCCCGCTCCACCTCGATCCTGTCCCCGGGGTCGAGGCCCCGCAGGCCGGCGAAGACGCCGGGGCCGCCGTCGGTGGCGTTGACGTGGCCGAGCAGCACGGCCGGGCCGGCCTCCCCCGGTGTGGGCGAGCCGGTGTACCAGGCGGCCGGAGCCCCCGGGTCCCCGGGCGGGACCTCGAGCGAGCCGTCGTCCCGCAGGCCGAGCCGGAGCAGCTCGGAGTCGGTGCCGAGAGCGGGAATGCGGACCGCCACGGGCTCGGAGGCCGCCATGGCCGGCGGACCGGCCGTGGGCGTCGACGGGGCGGTCGCCGGTGCTGTCGCCGACGCCGAGGACGCCGGGGTGGCCGAGAGGGTGGGGGTGGCCGACGAGGTCGCGGGAGCCGTCGCCGACGGCGTCGTCCCGGGCTGCGCGGGGGCGGTGCCGGCGCAGCCGGTCAGCAGGAGGACAGCGACCGCCGCGGAGGCCAGGAGGCCCCTGCGGCGGTCGCTGGACGAGCTCATCACGGACGACAAACTACCCGATCGGCCCGACGGTCCGGGCCGGTGCAGGACCGGGTGGCGCGGCGGTGGAGGACGGCCCGCTGCTCCGTTCCGGACCCACCACGGGCCCTCACGGCACCCGGGGGACGAGCTGCGCCACGGTGTGCTCGAGGACGGGGCCGAACGGGCCCGAGGACGTCGGGTGCGCCGCCAGTGCCGTCACGTACAGGGTGGCCCAGGCGGCGGCGCGGCGCCAGACGTCGTCGTCGTAGCGCCCGGTGCCGTCGACGACCCCACGGAACACGGCGCGCTGCGGGCCGTCGAGGGCCAGCCACGCGGCGGCGAGGTCCGAGGCCGGATCGCCCGCGCAGACGTCGCCGAAGTCGATGAGCCCGGCGAGCCGCCCGGCCCGGTGCACGAGGTTCCAGGGGTGCGGGTCGCCGTGCAGCCAGACCCGCGGCCGGGACCAGGGCGCGGCGCGCAGCCCGTCCTCGACGACGTCCCGGAGCCGCTGGGTCGTTCCCCGCCCGAGCAGCGCCGCCGTGGCCGGCCAGGGCGCGGGCACGGCGCGGAGCCGCTCGGCGAGGGGAACGCCCCGGTAGGGATTGCGCGGCGCCTCGGGCGGGGCCGGCACGTGCAGGGCGGTCAGCGCCCGCGCCAGGTCGGCGGCGAGGCGGTCGCGGCGGGCCACGGGCAGCAGCGCGACGGCCTCGCCCTCGATCCACCGCGTGACCAGCCAGGGCCACGGACAGCCGGGGCCCGGCCGGCCGGGGAACACGGGCACGGGCGCGTCGATCCCGAGGGCCGCCAGCGGCGCGCTGACGACGGCCGCCCACCGCTGCTCGTGCTCGAGACAGACCACGGCGGCCCGCCGGACGGGCAGGCGCACCGCGTGGGCGGGCCCGAGCCGGAACATCGCGTTGTCCCAGCCCTGCGCGGCCGGGACCAGCGGCTGGGTCGCGAGCGCCCGCAGGGATGCGGGCAGCTGATCCTCCAGGAGGCGGCGCACCAGCGCCACCGTCGGCCGGAGCTCCGGTGCGGGCATGGGTCCAGGGTACGGCGGAGGCCCCGCCCGCCCGGACGGGGCCTCCCCGGCACGGGATCCGTGCCGGTGGTCGGTACCGCGTGTCGGTACCGGGCGTCAGCGCTGGGCGGGCAGCACGTACCGGCCGGTCCTGTCGGTGGCCAGGGCGAGGGAGGAGATGTACTGCTTCTCCCCGTGCGGGCCGGGCTCGGCGGAGAGCAGCATGTCCGGGCGCTCGAACTCCAGGCCGCTGACGTGGCAGAGGAGCTTGGCGTCGGAGGGGTTGCCGTCGGCGTCGAACATCGGCAGGTCGATGCCGTCGTCGGTGCGCCGCAGGTAGTACTTCCCGCGGGTCGCCACGGCCAGCAGGGGCGGGCAGACCAGCGCCAGGC
>JAPSHS010000286.1 GCA_031179495.1 Kocuria sp.
GTGTGCCCGCCCACCCCGATCAACCCCGAGGGCTTCTACCTGCGCTTCCAGGTGGTGGACCGGGGCCGCGGCTTCCAGCTGCGCAGCGTCGACTCCCGGCGGCTCGGGGTGCGCGTGTCCATCCTGGGCAGCGTGCAGCACGTGGGCGGCGCGGTCGACGTCGACACCGCACCGGGCCGGGGCACCAGCGTGACGATCCTCTGGCCGCGGGACGCCCGCCCGTGATCTCCCGCGCGCTCTTCCACCCGCTGATCCTGGTGGCCTGCACGGTCTTCTTCCTGATCCCCGTGGTGCTCGGCATCCTGCAGACGCAGAGCATGGAGAAGCCGGAGCTCATGCAGGCCGCCCTCGTCACCTACGTGGTCGCCGTGGCCCTCGTCGTCTACCCGTACGGCCGACGCCGGCTGCCCGACCTGCCCGTGGCTTTGGCCGTGCTGCTCATGCTGGTCTCGATCCAGCGCTCCTTCGACGCCCTGGACCCCCAGGCCGAGCTGTTCGGCGGGCAGTGGTTCACCCTGGGCTTCGACGGCTTCCTCGTGGTCCTGGGCATCCGCCGCCGCGGCGGGTGGGGCTGGGCCACGCTGCTGATCGCCGTGGCCATCTCCATGACGTGGGGCTCGCGCTCTGCCCTCGGGGTGTGGGACGCGGCGCTGAGCAACGCCGCGGCCGCGGCGCTGCTGCTCGCGAGCCAGCTGATCGCCCGCGAGTACGACCGGGCCTCCGTGGCCTTCGCGGAGGCCCGGGACATGGTGGCCTCGGCCCGGTCCCACGAGGAGGCCGAGATGGACACCGTCAACGCCTCCGTGCAGCGCGTGCACGAGGTGCGCCGCCTCGCGGGGGGACTGCTCGAGCGCATCGCGCACGACTCCTCCCCCGTCTCCGAGTACGAGATCGACCAGTTCCGGCTCACGGAGGCGCAGCTGCGGGACTCCATCCGGGGCCGCTCGATCGCCACCCCGTACCTGCTCGAGGTCACCCGTGCGGCACGGGCGCGGGGCGTGCTCGTGGACATCCTGGACGAGCGGGGCAAGCCCCTGCCCACCGCCGTGCTGCGGGCCGCGACCCGCCAGTCGATGGAGGTGCTCAACGCCGCGACGTCCGGCTCGGTGACGATCCGGGCCTTCCCCGAGGGGGACCCCACCGCCGTGTTCATCGTCCACGACGGCAACGCGGGGGACGAGGAGCCCGTGGCCATCGAGATCGCCGACGGCACCGGGGAGATCTCCCGGTTCTGACCGGGTCCCGGGCGACCACCGCCCCGCCGCGCACGGGAGCCGCGGCGCATCCCGGGGCGCGGCATGCCCCGGGCCGGCCGCACTGCACCGGCGGGCCGGTGCCCAGCACTTCGACCGGCCCCGTCCACAGCGGCACGCCCGGACGCCGTGGCCGCTCCCGGCGCTCCTACGGTGACCCCATGGACACCGTTCCCGCCGGGCACGACCCGGACCCCGCAGACTCCCGCCGCACCGGCGGTGCGCCCCGCCCCGAGGACGCCCTGCGCGCCGTGCTCTGCGGGGACGGAGTGCGCCGCTGCCCCTGGGCCCCCACGGGACCGGCCGCCCTCGAGGAGCACGACCTCCGCTGGGGAGCACCGCCCGCCGACTCCCCCGGCTGGTTCGAGGCGCTCAGCCTCGAGATCTTCCAGGCGGGCCTGGCCCGGTGGAGCATCGCCCAGCGCCGGGAGGGCCTGCGCCGGGCGTTTCTTGGCTTCGTCCCCGAGGAGATCGCGAGGATGACCGAGGACGACGTCGACGAGCTCCTGCTCGATCCCGCGGTCATCCGCAACCGGGTGAAGATCGAGGCGGTGGTGCACAACGCCCGCGCGTGCGCCGGGCTCGATCCCGTGGACTGGGCGCAGCAGGCCGGGAGCCCTCCGGAGAACGCACGGCCGCCCGGATCCGTGCTGGAGCTGACCCGCCGCTCCCCCGAGGGGGACGGGCTCGCCGCCCGGTTCAAGGAGCAGGGACTCGTCTTCGTGGGCCCCACCACCGCCCACGGTTTCCTGCTGCGCACGGGAGTGCTCCCCGGTCACCTCGCCGAGTGCTTCAGGGCCGGGCCTGGAACCGCAGGATCCGGGTGACGGCCTCCTCGACCTGCGCCGGGCCCGCGGCGAAGGAGAGCCGGACGGTCCGGTGGCCGCGTGCGGCGTCGAAGTCCAGCCCCGGCACGACCGCCACGGCCTCCGCCTCCAGCAGGCGGCGGCACCACTCCAGGGAGCTGCCGTGGCGCTCGAGCTGCTCCCCCAGGTCCGCGTAGAGGTAGAACGCCCCGTCCGCCGGCGCGCTCTCGCCCCAGCCGAGGGCGGGCAGGGCGTCCAGGAGCAGGCTCCGGGAGCGCGCGAACTGCTCGACCGCCCGGTCGGCCTCGGCGTAGGCCTCCTCGGTGAACGCCTCCACGGCCGCGTGCTGGGCGGCGGCGGGCGGGCAGAGGCTGACGTTGCCGGCGAGCGCGCCGACCGGGGCCACGAGGTCGCGGGGCAGCAGGGCCCAGCCCA
>JAPSHS010000287.1 GCA_031179495.1 Kocuria sp.
GCGGGGGAGGGGGCGGCACGCACCGGCCCGCCGTGGCACACGCCCCGGTGACCCCGGCTGCCGTCGGCGCAGGAGCTGCTCCCGGGTGGGCGCATGCGCCGGCCGGCCTTCTCCGGTGGACGGGATGCCCCTAGAGTGCTGAGGGTGCCGGTGGACCCTTCGCCGAGGACCCGTGGTTCCCGCAGCGACGGGTCCCCGGGGCACGGACCGGAACAGGAGCGCAGCACATGACCCATCCCGTATACCGCGAGCAGGTCGAGGTGGACGGCACGCAGCTGTCCTACCTGGCCGCCGGTGGCCCCGGGGACCGGCCCCTGCTGCTGCTGCACGGCACCTTCTGGAGCCGGGTGTGGCAGCCGGTCCTGCCCGCGCTGGGCGAGGTCGCCCGGTGCGTCGCTCTGGACCTGCCCGGGTTCGGCGCCAGCGGCGGTGAGCTCGACGTCGAGCACGCCACCGTCCCGGCCCTGGCGCGGACGGTGCTGGCCGCGGCGGACGCCCTGGGCCTGGACCAGTTCGACCTGGCCGGCCACGACATCGGCGGCGGGATCGCCCAGCACGTGGCCGCCACCAGCGGCCGGGTGCGCAAGCTGGTGCTGATGAACTCCGTCATGTTCGACTCCTGGCCGGTGCCGGCGGTCGAGCGCTTCCGGGACCCGCTGGTGCGGGCGGCCACCACCGTGGAGGACGTGCTCGGAGCCCGGGCCACCGCCACGCGCGGGAGCGTGCTGCGGGAGCTCGGGGAGGAGGAGCTCACCGACTACCTCTCGCCCTGGCGCGATCCGGCCCGGGTCCGCTCCTGGACGGCGCTGGCCGCGGCCGCGGACCCGCAGTACACGCTGGAACTGGTGCCCGCCCTGCGGGAGGCGGCGCTGCCCACCCGGCTGGTCTGGGGCCGGGACGACGACTTCCAGAAGATCGGCAACGCCTACCGCTACGTCGAGGAGATCCCGGGGGCGGACCTCGTCGAGGTGGACGGCAAGCACATCCCCACGGAGGACGCCCCGGACGCGGTCGCCGAGGCGATCACGACCCACCTCGCCGGCTAGCCGGCTCCGGACCGCCCGCGTGCAGCGGCACCGGCCGCGCCCTGGCACCGGCCCGGTGCGCACCGCGACCGGCGCCGGTGGGCCGGCGCCCCTGGAGGAAGTCGCTGTCCCGGTGCGGGAGGACGCCGGGATCGCCTGCTGCGGGGAGGCGCTGCGCCGGGAGCTCCCCGGGGAGGGCGTGCACGTGCTCGACGTCCTCCCCGGGGCCACCGGCACCCCGACGACGGACAGCTCCGACGCCCGGGCCGAGCACGGCTTCGACCGCGGGAGTCCCGCCGCGGTGTCGGCCGCCGCGGTGGCGGGCATGATCGCCCGCGCGGGAAGCGATGCCGTCCGCGGTCCCGCACCAGGGGGGAACCGCCGGGGCCGGGCGTCGCCGCAGGTCGCACCCGGCATACTGTCCACAGGAACGCCCCGGTGCGGTGGACGTGCGGTCGCGGCGCTTCCGGCTCAGGGGATGTCACGAACGGGGGGCGGGGTCATGTCCACAACGTCGCTGGTGGCCACGGCCGGGGGGATCGCGGTGACGACCGCGCTGGCCTGGTGGGCGGCCCGGTGGACGCGCCGGTGGCGGACGACCGCGCGGCTGCGCTGGATCCTGGCCTACCACGCCGGCCTGCGGGCCGAGCTGCAGATGAGCTACGAGCGGATCTACACCCGGTGCGCCGAGCAGCCTGCCTGGAGCACGCAGAAGCTGGCGGACATGGAGTGGGCCCTCGCCCAGGTCGACGGTGTCCTGGAGAAACGGCGGCTGGACGATCTGGCCGACCTCGGACGCACCGTCCCGTCGGTGGCGCCGCCCGTGGTGCCGGTCGTGCTCGGCGGGCTGGGGGCCGCGGCGCTGTTGGCCGCCGCCCTGATGGGTCCCTGACCCGTGGCGTCGAGCCGCCGGGAGCCGCGCAGCGGGCGCACGGGGTCGACCCACCCCGGTGTCCTGCTGCACCTGACCTCCCCGGGGCCGGTCCGCCCGCGGGCCCGGAGGCCGAGCGGGTCCCGGCCGGCCCGGCGTGCCGGTGCCCGGGCGATCAGCTGCTGCGCCGGAAGGTCCGCACGCCGAGCACCACCGCGGCGAGGACGAGCAGGACGCCCAGCAGCTGGAGGCCCGGCGAGTCGTCGCCCTCCCCGTACACGATGCCGGCGGCACCGAGCGCCAGACCGGCGGCGATGAGCAGGAGGGGGAGAAGGTGTTTCACGGGACGTCCTCTCACGGGGTGGAACGATCGTGGATCGTGGCGGTGGGCGGGTTCGGGCGCTCGGGGTCCTGCCGGGGAGGACGGATCAGTCCTCGACCCACTCGAGCAGGTCCCCGGGCTGGCAGTCGAGCACCCGGCACATGGCTTCCAGGGTGGAGAAGCGCACGGCCTTGGCCCGGCCGTTCTTCAGCACGGCGACGTTCGCGGGGGTGAGCCCGACGCGTTCGGCGAACTCGCCCACGCTCATCTTGCG
>JAPSHS010000288.1 GCA_031179495.1 Kocuria sp.
CCGCCTCTACGTGGACCACTCCCACCCCGAGTACTCCTCCCCGGAGGTCACCACCCCCCGCGACGCCGTGCTGTGGGACGCGGCCGGGGACCGTGTCGTCCTCGACGCCGTGCGCGCCGTCGCGGCCGGCGCCGGGAGCACCGGCCTCGACGTCGTGAACCTCTACAAGAACAACACGGACAACAAGTCCGTCTCCTACGGCGCCCACGAGAACTACCTCGTGCCCCGTGCCGTGCCCTTCGACCGGCTCGCCGCCGCCCTGCTGCCCTTCTTCGCCTCCCGCCAGGTGATGTGCGGGGCCGGCCGCGTGGGCCTGGGCCCGCGCGGGGAGCGACCCGGCTTCCAGATCAGCCAGCGCGCCGACTTCTTCGAGCGCGAGGTCGGCCTGGAGACCACCGTCCACCGCCCCGTCGTCAACACCCGCGACGAACCCCACGCCGAGCGCACCCGGCACCGGCGCCTGCACGTGATCATCGGCGACGCCAACCTCTCCCACACCGCGGGGCTGCTCAAGTTCGGCACCACCTCCCTCGTCCTCGGGCTGGTCGAGGCCGGCGCCGCTCCCGACGCCGCGCTCGCCGACCCCGTGGCCGCCCTGCAGACGATCAGCCACGACCCGTCGCTGGGCGCCACCGTCCCGCTCCGGGACGGCCGGGAGCTCACCGGGGTCCAGCTGCAGCGGCTCTACCTCGAGGCCGCCCGCGCCCACGAGGGGGCGGCCGGCGGCCCGGACCCGCAGACCCGGGAGGTGCTCGAGCTGTGGGAGGAGGTCCTCGACGCGCTCGAGACGGACCCCCTGTCCCTGGCGGACCGGCTGGACTGGGTCGCCAAGTACGCCCTGCTGCGGGGATACCGCGAGCGCGACGGACTGGCCTGGGACGACCCCCGCCTGACGCTGATCGACCTCCAGTACGCCGACGTGCGCCCCGAGAAGGGCCTCTACCACCGGCTCGTCGCGGGCGGGCGGATGCGCACTCTCTTCGGCCCCGAGGAGGTCGAGCGCGCGGCGGGCCGCCCGCCCGCCGACACCCGCGCCTGGTTCCGGGGCCGGCTGGTCTCCCGCTTCCCCGACGACGTCCTCACCGCCAACTGGGACTCGGTCTCGCTCACGCTGCCCGGGGTCCGCCGCGGCGCGCGGATCGCGATGCCCGAGCCCCTGGAGCTCACCCGCGCCGACGTCGGGCCCCTGGTCTCGTCCGCGGCCGACGCCGAGCACCTCGTCCGCGCCCTCGCCGACACCCGTCCCGCCCTCGTGCACACCGGCTCCCTCGGCTGAGCACACCCACCCACCTCCAGGAGGATCCCCCATGGCCCAGGAACGCATCTTCGGCACCGGCGCGCAGCGCCGCGAGGAGACCGAGCTGCCCGAGCCCGGTGCCCCCGCGCCCACCAGCCCCTCCGCCCAGGCGCAGACCAGCACCGGCAGCGCCGACGACCTGCTGGCCGAGATCGACGGCGTCCTCGAGGCCAACGCCGAGGAGTTCGTGAAGGGCTTCGTCCAGAAGGGCGGTCAGTAGACCCCATGGACCGCAGGATCTACGGCGTCGAGACCGAGTTCGGGCTCACCCACAGCGCCCCGGGGGCGCGGCCGCTCAGCCCCGAGGAGGCCGCCCGGACGCTCTTCCGGCCCGTGGTGGCCTGGGGCCGGTCCTCGAACGTGTTCCTGCCCAACGGGGGCCGCCTCTACCTGGACGTCGGCTCGCACCCCGAGTACGCGACCGCCGAGTGCGCGAGCCTCGAGGACCTCGTCGCCCAGGACAAGGCCGGCGAGCTGCTGGTCGACGACCTGCGCCGGCAGGCCCAGGACGCGCTGGCGGCGGAGGGGGTGCCCGGGCAGCTCTACCTGTTCAAGAACAACGTCGACTCCCGCGGCAACTCCTTCGGCTCCCACGAGAACTACCTCATCGCCCGGCGCACCGAGTTCGCCCGCCTCGTGCAGATCCTCATCCCGTTCCTGGTCACCCGTCAGCTGCTCGTGGGCGCCGGAAAGGTCCACCCCACCGGGCCCGAGGACTTCGGGGCCGTGCGGGTGGGCGACGAGCCCGGCGCGCCCAGCTACTCCTTCTCCCAGCGCGCCGACCACATCTGGGAGGGCTCCTCCTCGGCGACGACCCGCTCCCGGCCCCTCATCAACACCCGGGACGAGCCGCACGCCGACGCCGAGCACTACCGCCGGCTGCACGTGATCGTCGGGGACTCCACCATGTCCCAGACCACCACCGCCCTGCGGGTGGGGACCACCGACCTGATCCTGCGGATGATCGAGGCCGGCCGGATCCTGCCGGACCGCACCATGGCGGACCCGGTGCGCTCCCTGCGGGAGGTCTCCCACGACCTCACCGGCACGCAGCCGGTCCTGCTCGCGGACGGCACCCGCCGCTCGGCCCTGGACCTGCAGCGCGAGCACCTCGAGGCCGTGCACGCGTTCGTCGACCGGGAGGGCGCCCACCACGACCGCGTGCCGTGGGTGCTGGAGCTGTGGGAGCGGACGC
>JAPSHS010000289.1 GCA_031179495.1 Kocuria sp.
CCGGCCTTGCACGCGCCCACGGCCTCGAACGCGTCGATGAGGGTGACGTCCTTCTCGGTGCCGTCGGTCAGCTTCACCCACCCCGGGGCGATCGTCCCGGCGTAGAGGAACACGGAGGCCAGGTCCAGGCGGGCGGCGGCCATCAGCATGCCGGGCAGGGACTTGTCGCAGCCGGCCAGCAGCACGGAACCGTCGAGGCGCTCGGCCTGCATCACGGTCTCCACGGAGTCGGCGATCACCTCGCGGGAGACCAGCGAGAAGTGCATCCCCTGGTGGCCCATGGAGATCCCGTCCGAGACGGAGATCGTGCCGAACTGCAGGGGGTAGCCCCCACCGGCGTGCACGCCCTCGCGGCAGCCCTGGGCCAGGCGGTCCAGGGAGAGATTGCACGGGGTGATGTCGTTCCAGGAGCTGGCGATGCCGATCTGGGGCTTGCCCCAGTCGTCGTCCCCCATGCCCACGGCGCGGAGCATGCCGCGGCTGGCGGTCGCGTCGAGGCCGTCGGTCACCTGGCGGCTGCGGGGTTTGATGTCTGGGCTCATGCGGTCTCTCCAGGGTCGGCGGCGCACGCGGGTGCGCGGAGCAGGGCGTGCCGCGAACCTATCAACGGAACTCGAGGGCCGTCGAGGGATGTCCACGTCCGGTGCGGAAGTTTGTGGGCCGCAGGGGCAGACAAGTCCGGCCCGTTGCTCCTACTGTGGGAGCACGTGAACAGTAAGCAACCTGATCGAAGGAGCCCGACATGCCCGAAGGACCCGCCTCCCAGCACGCCCGGTCGATGGCCGACGACGAGGGGGGCATGCCCGAGCAGCAGCAGACCCCGCCCGGTCTGACCGCGGCCATGGACCCCGTGCCCGACCACGGGGAGGCGTCGTGGGTGGGGCGCGGCCGCCTCGAGGGGCTCAAGGCCCTGATCACCGGCGGGGACTCCGGGATCGGCCGGGCCGTGGCCATCGCGTTCGCCCGGGAGGGCGCCGACGTCGCGATCAACTACCTGCCCGAGGAGCAGGAGGACGCCCAGGACGTCGTGGGGTGGATCGAGAAGGCGGGTCGCACGGCCGTGCTCGTGCCCGGGGACCTGCGCGAGGAGCAGAGCTGCCAGGAGATCGTGGACCGCGCGGTCGAGGGCCTCGGCGGGCTCAACGTCGTGGTGAACAACGCCGGGTTCCACTGGGCCCGCGGCGAGTCCGGGCTGAAGGGGCTGCGCACCGAGGACCTGGAGCGTGCCGTGCGCACCAACCTCTACGGCACCCTGTGGATCAGCCGGGCGGCGCTGCCGCACCTGGGACGCGGTGACAGCATCATCAACACCACGTCGGTGCAGGCCTACGACCCGTCGACGACGATGATCGACTACGCCGCCACGAAGGCCGCGCTCAACAACGTCACCGCCAATCTCGCCGCGGACCTCGGTCCTGCGGGCATCCGGGTCAACGCCGTGGCCCCCGGCCCCGTCTGGACCCCGTTGCAGCCGGCCACCAAGGAGCCCGGGGCGGTCGCGCACATGGGCAAGGACACGCCCCTGGGACGCATCGGCCAGCCCGCCGAACTGGCCGGCGCCTACGTCTTCCTGGCCTGTCCGGCCGAGGCCGGCTTCGTCAGCGGCAGCGTCCTCGGCGTCACCGGAGGCCTGCCCGTCTTCTGAGCCGCGCTTCGACCACCCCCCCCGACGGAAGGAGCACACCGTGCCCAAGACCGGCAGGAACGACCACGCCAGGAAGAGCGAGCTGCCCTCCACCCTGCAGCGCTCGGGGCAGAAGGCCCAGGACACCTTCGCCAAGACCTACGACTCCGCCCTGGAGGAGTACGGCGACGAGGAGCGCGCGGCCCGCACCGCCTACAGCGCGCTCAAGCACACCCACGAGAAGATCGGGGACCACTGGGAGGCGAAGGAGGAGTACGGTCCCTCCGACGAGCACGCCGAGGGCGGCAGGGACTCCGCGGCGGAGACCGCCGGGGGCGTGGACGCCAACGCCTCCAAGCAGCACCTCTACGAGGTGGCGAAGCGGCTCGGCGTGGAGGGGCGCTCCTACATGACCAAGAAGGAGCTCGTCTCGGCGATCCGGAAGGCCAACGACGCCGCGACGCGCCGGGCGCGGGAGGACGGCTGAGCCCCGGAGGCCTCGCGTCCTCCAGGGCTCAGAGCACGCCCACCAGCCCGCGCACCAGCGTGAGCGCTCCGCCCAGGCCCGCGAGCACGAGGGCGGTCGTGCGTGCGGCGCTCAGCGGCACCCGGCCGGCGACCACCGCGCCGATCCGGATGCCCAGCACCACCGTGAGCACCACCCCGGGCGCCACCCACCACGGGGGCATCCCGCCCGTGCCGGCCGCCCCGAGCAGGGTCTTGGTGAGCACCGAGAGGGCGCCCATCGTCATGAACACCGGCTGCAGGGTCGCGGCGAAGGAGCGCTGCTCCCAGCGGGCCAGCCGGGAGTGGATGACCATGACCGGCCCGGCCACCCCCGCCGTGGTGTTGAAGAACC